>JALFLW010000061.1 GCA_022774505.1 Lachnospiraceae bacterium | reverse complement strand
CATTGATGCGGAAGCGCTTGTAAGTGATACCTTTTACGGATATACTATCCCAACAACCTTCGCCGTGTCTTCTTTTGCTCATGAGTATCATCCTCCTTAAAAAAATGTGATCGCTATGTCAACCACTGCACTGAGAATGATATTTATAACTGACATTCATCTGATAGCCTAATGTTATCAGGCTATTGAAAGTTTTCCAAAAAGTTTACCAAATCAGAATGGAAAACTTAGGGTATTTCAGGACATTTTCAAGCAAAACCGTTCTATCAGGAAGTAGTCCTAAAATGATAAAAAGCCTTAGAAACTCCAGGTTTCTAAGACTTTTATATCAAAGCTGAAAATCGGACTCGAACCGACGACCCCTTCATTACGAGTGAAGTGCTCTACCAACTGAGCTATTTCAGCACTGCACACTATTCTAACGTATTTGATATGAAAAATCAAGTCCTTTTTTATTAAGCAGAAATGGTCTATAGTAATAAAGTATTGTTATTTGTATGGAATACGCAGATAATGCGGAATGGAGACGACAATGGACAAAAAAATTGAATTTTATGGGACGCTGGGAAGTGCATGCGAAAGTGAGAAAATAATAGAGGAGATGTTTCGAACCGGCATGACGGGTGTCAGAATGAATCTTTCTCACCAGGATCTGGATGCGAGAGAGGGATGGCTGACAAATATGAGGAAGGCAGCGAAAAGATGTGATATCAAACCGGAGCTTTTGGTAGACTTACAGGGACCGGAGCTTAGGATCGGCAAATTAAAGAAACCTTTGATCCTGGAAGAGGGTAAGAAGGTTATCTTGGGCAAGGGGGGCATTAAGCTTTCCAAGCAGATCAGAGCATCTTTGGAAAAAGGACAGGAAATTCTGGTAGACGACGGTAAGCTCCTTCTGAAAGTAAAGAAGGCAAAGGAAAATTATGCGGAGTGTATCGTTGTGCGTGGAGGTGTTTTAAAGTCACGCAAGAGTATTACCATTCCGGGGCTGGATCTGGAGCTTCCTACGTTGACGAAGGCGGATCTGGCTAATATTCATAATGCACAGGAGGCAGGGGTGACTGGTGTTATGCTTCCGTTTGTGCGCGGGGCACAGGATGTTATTAATCTACGCAGGACACTGGAGGCAGAGGGTGTCGGTGATATTCGTATTTTTGCAAAGATTGAGAATATAGCGGGATATGAGGCTATTGATGAGATCATTCCTGAATGTGATATGGTAGTGATTGCCAGGGGAGATCTTGGAATGGCGGTTCCTCTCTGGGAGCTTCCGACTATTCAGAAGGATATTAGTGAACGCTGCAGGAAGGCAGGCAAACCGTTTATGGTAGTGACGCAGCTCTTACATTCCATGGAGGAGGCGATGGTGCCAACCAGAGCAGAGGTATCTGATATTTATAATGCGGTACTTGATGGAGCTGATGCATTGATGCTGACGGGAGAGACTGCAGCAGGCAGCTATCCGGGGATTGCCATGGGGTATTTGGTGCAGACTGCAAAGCAGGCTTTGGAGCACTTGTAGAAAAGGCAGAGATATGCATATTATTTGATTTGTGTTAGATAAGAGGAGGGGAGGACACAGTGGCAGGATCAGTCGAGCATATGGCAGTGACAGCGGAATTACTTCGGATAGACAGGAAGAGAACCGGCTGCTTTTTGAATGTGTCAGATCCCGTACATTTTCTTTTAGGAAATCTGGCTCCTGACGGTATCATGTCCAGAAAAGGATATGTGCGTCCAATGAAAATGCATACACATTTTCGGGATGGGATACCGGATTGGAGGTTTACAGAACCGCAAAATCTTACCCTCTTTCATGACAGACTGCAGCAATTTTGTATTCAGATGCTGTCTGATCAGACCTTGGACAGGGATCTTTATTTGGGATATGTGACGCATATACTCACGGACGAAATCTTTATGAAGACGATCCGGCCTGAATTTATGGATAAGATCTCTGTGCTTGGTCTGACGGACCGTGACATGGAAACATTTGAGCATTTTACTTATGATGTCAATCAGATCGACTTCCGGCTTGGAAGAGAATATCCGGGTATGAATGAAATGCAAAGGGCGTTATCCTGTGAAGATATCTGCAGCATAGAAGAGATGCAGGAGATTGACCGGGGGGAAAAAAATAGTGGAGAATGTTTCGGACGGACGGGTCATAAACAGGATATGATCACGGCACAGGAGATGGCGGACAGCAGAAAATGGGTGAGAGAATTTTTCTTTGACCATGCACCTGAACCTGAAAGGCCGGTTTATTATACTTATGAACGGGCACTTCGGTTTATTGAGGAGGCGGTTTTATTCATAAGAGAGAATATTTATACATATATTGGTGAAGGAGTCAGGCAACTAAGATTTCCCACACCCAAAACTGATATATACCCATAATATGTCTTATGTCAGGTTGCATGTAATAGCATTTTGCCTGTCCCAGCAGTTAGATCAAAATAAACAACAGAAGGAAAATGAATGACAGCAAAGCAGAAAAATATCAGAAAAAGCAGGATTCATAGGAATAAGAAATATCAAAAAAAACAGAAAATACGGCGTCGGCTGTGGTTTATACTGGCATTGTCGGTGCTTTTTTTGGGTTGTCTGATCTTTGACTGTCAGAAAAAAAGGATGTTTCAGCCAGAGAAAAAACAGGTCAAACCGGTAAAGGATAACAAATCAAAAGAAGCTGCAAAGAAAGATAGGGACAAGGAAAAGATACGTGTTTTGATCACAAATGATGCAATGAACAGTATTTATCATGACAGGATATGTGTAAGTGGAACGCAGGATGTGATCGTCACCGTCAATGGAAGAAGGAAGCATTACAAAAAAGGAAAAACGATCATATTTTCAGAGAAGGGAAAAAACAAACAGATAAAAAGAGTAAAGATCTCGTGTCCAAATGGCAGGATCAGGATCAAATCCATTACAAGATCGGGAAAGATCCCCGAATATAGAGGAAGTATGATGATCACAAGAAAAAAGAAAGGTTTTCTTGTGGTCAATACATTATCTGTTGAGGAGTATCTGTTTGGCGTTGTTCCCAGTGAAATGCCATCCTCTTATCCCATGGAAGCATTGAAAGCACAGGCAGTCTGTGCACGTTCTTTTGCATGGAAACAGATGCGTTCCAACAGCTATAAAGATTATGGGGCTGATGTGGATGATACGACATCTTTCCAGGTATATCGTATGACGGACGAGGATAAACGTACCCGGCGGGCGGTCCGGGCAACAGCAGGGAAAAAGGTTTATTCGGATAATAGAGTGATCACGACGTATTATTATTCCACATCCTGGGGCTATAGTGCGTCAGAAGAGGAAGCATGGGGTGGAGTCAAAGGAAAAAATTATCCGGTCCGTTTTCAATCATCAGGGGAAGAGGATAGGGAAGACCTGATGCAGGAAAAGAGGTTTTATGATTTTATTGTAAAAGATTCGATGAAGACATTTGATTCCGGTTATGACTGGTACCGCTGGCAGGTGAAACTGACAGGGGAGATCCTCGGTGCCAAGCTTGGTATTGGGAAAGTCCAAAGGATCAGGATTCTCAAGCGCGGAAAAAGTGGCCTGATACGAAGGATACGCATCATTGGAACCAAAGGAAGAGTGACCATAGAGGGACAGGAAAAGATAAGGCAGCAATTATATCCCGTGGGAACGGAGATTGTCAGAAAAAGTTCCGGTGAAAAAACGGTACTTTCTATGCTGCCAAGTGCCGCATTTACCGTGCTGGATGGAACCGAGGATGGAAAGGTGGTATTTACGCTGCTGGGGGGCGGACTTGGACATGGAGTAGGAATGAGCCAGAATGGGGCAGGAGAAATGGCAAGACAGGGCTATAATTACAAAGAGATTTTGCAGCATTATTATAGTCATTGTGAAATAAGATAAAATTACATAACTAAGACTTCCTACACCCAAAACCAATATATACCCATAATATGTCTTATATCCGGTTGCATGCAATAGCATTTTGCCTTTCTAAGTACCTTTAAATCCGTGACCTGTGACTAAAAAATTGTCTTGTCACAGGTCACGGATCAATTTGTATTCCGAGGCAAAATGCCTATTTTCTCTTCAAGATATAAGATATATTATGGGCTGCTTTCTGTTATTGGTGTGGGAAGTCTTAGTTACATAAGAAAACTGTTTATCAGATCATTCATATAAAAATCGTTGTATCGTATAATTCAGCCAACCGCCAAAAAACAGGATATACATACATGCATAGAGCCAGACCATCAGCAGGGCAATTGTTGTCATTGTGCCATAAATGGACGCATAATTGCTGATATGGTCTACATAGAAAGAATAAAGATATGAAAAGCCAAGCCAGCCGATCGTGGAAGTGATGGCACCGGGAAGCTGGCTGATGATGGAAACGGAACCGGTGGGGATAGCAGTACCTGCAAGCTCATCAGACGGAACGTATTCTGCGACATAACCGTGCATTTTATGATTCGGGATCAATACATACATCCCAGTAAAAAAGAAAAGCATGATGAAAAAGCCTGCCGTAGAGCGAAAGCTGATGATCGGCAGCAGAATGTGGGCAAGCAGCGGAAAGATTTTTGTGATGCGCAGAAAAAGCTGGTTGCCAAATACAAGAAGTATCAGTGTGGCAATGATCAGCAGAGCAAACAATATAGTATAGAAAACAGCCCAGAGACGCAGGGTGAAATATCCTCTTGTTTCAGGAATCTTATATACCGAGTTCAGTCCATATATAATGGATAGAAAAGATTTTGAGCCGAGCCATAATGCGGCGACAACTGTGACCGGCAGCAAAGAGGAGGTCTGGCTTGTATATATATTTGTAATGATATTTGTCATAAAATCCCGAAAGGATTCCGGGACAAAACTTTCGGTTGCCGTGATAAGGAGCTCCGGTGATAAAGGAAGATGCTGCAGCAGCACCATCATAAACATGATAAAGGGAAAGAAAGACAGGATCATCATAAAGGCAGCCTGTCCGGCATATGCAGATACAGCGGTATCCAGAAGGTTAAAACCTAAAAGTTTTCCTTTGCGGTAGATTACTTGAGGAACTGCCTTTGGCTCCTGATTCCATTGTTTTTTCAGACGTTCGAGGATTTCACTCAGTTTTTTTAAATTCTCTCTTTTTTTCATCTCTTTCCTCATTTCAATGTGTGGCTGCCCGGATCGTTTCAGGGGGTAAGCAGACGGTAACTGCCGGAGTGCAAAACCTTATATAACATCCGGGGCGTTGTAACGGAAACAGGCGTTTCTATGCCGCCCTTCGCAACATCCTCAAATTCATGAAAATCACTTCCGGAGGAGGGAATCAGCTTGTTTTTTTCTACCCATTGAGAGGCAGCCGCATTTTGATTATTATGTCTTGGATTTCCGTTGAAGCTTTCGGCACCGTCAAGGTATGACGGATCTGCAGGAGTACAGTAGGTTCTGTAAGGATGTGCCTGAAATAGCAGTATATCATGCTGATGACATATCAGATAAAGTTTTTCTAAGGTCAGTTCATGCATGGCAGGATACTTTCGGATGAAATCCTCGGTAATACCATATAACAAATAGTCATTGGGACTGCCGGGAAGATTTACTTCTGCACCCGGAAGAACCGTAAATCCAATTGCATTTCCGGCGGCTCTGGCTGCCTGATAACCTTTCAAAAAATATTCAGCATATTCTTCAGCTGTTTTCATACCGCTTCGTTCCTGAGCCCATTTGCAATAATGATCTGTTATCACGATAGCATCATAGCCCGCCTTCTGATATAAAGCAGGAATATCTTTGGCACAAACATTGGCACAGGGACTGGCTTCGCTTGTATGTGTATGCATTTCGATCTTCATAATGTTCTCCGTTCTGTCTTTGGAATCTATCAGCGTTATCCTATCATTTTATGGAAAGCTTGTCAAAAATATGTAGAGAATATATACTGGTATTAAAATTAATGAGAATGGAGGAAGAACAATGCATAGTTTTCAATCATTTACAGCTGATATGATGGAGTGTAATCCCTTTGAAAAGATCGGAAAGGAATGGATGCTGGTAACAGCCGGGAATGAAGAGAAAGTGAATACCATGACGGCTTCATGGGGCGGAATGGGCATTATGTGGGGGAAAAATGCGGCATTTATTTTAATCCGCCAGAGCCGTTATACCAAAGAATTTATTGACCGTGAAGGTACATTTTCTCTGTCTTTTCTTGGAGAGAAACACCGTAATATGTTAAAATATCTTGGAACCGTATCGGGACGGACAGAGGACAAGCTTAAAGAGGCGGGTGTGGAAATTAATTATGAAAATGGAGTTCCTTATGTAGACCAGGCAAATCTGGTACTGATCTGCAAATCCATGTCTGCTACACAGATCAAGCCTGACGAATTTTTGAACAGTGAAATCGATGATAAATGGTATTCGGATAAAGATTATCATACACTATATATTGCTGAGATCACCAATTTTCTGGCTCGCTGATCAATGGAGAGCTGCGGTCGGAAGTGAATAGAAAAAATCTATTTAAAATTGAAAAAAAGAAAATGGAAAAAAACAAGGAATCCCCTTGATTTCTAATGATTTCCATGCTTTTTTACATAGGAATCATTGACATGAAAATTTGATTGTGATAATATGAATTTGCAAATTTATATTAGTATTAAGGAGGCAATACTATGAGATTATCAAACGTAGCAAAAAGAGTATTTTCTGTTGCATTAGCAGCAGCTGTTACAGCATCTTCTATTGTTGCTGTACCACAGGTTTCTAAGAAGGCTGACGCTGCATCAAGCGCTACAGCATATCTTTGCTTTGCAAGCAAGGGGTATAATGGTGTTCTTTCAAACCATAATGATTCAAATCGCAGCAAGGGTGTTATGAACGGAAATAAGAAGAAATCTATCTCCGGTGTCAAAGTATCCAATGCAACGATCAAGAAAGGTAAATTCACAGTTACCGTATCTGCTTCAGGTTCTAAGCTGAAATCTTTCGCAAAGGACAAGGGTTGGAACAGCATTTATGTTGATACAAGCCTTGCAGGAAAGAGCAAAAAGAAACTGAAAGTTACATCTGCTACATTAAAGATTGATGGCAAGACCGTAAAGACAATTAAGAATCCTGCATTGACTCCGGATCCTGGTAAGACTGATGCTTTTACACAGGTTATGGTTATCAATACATGGAATTCTTATGCACAGAAGAAGTTCAGTGCAAGCAGTTGCACAAAGATGCCTAAGAAGAGCATCTCCGTTACAATTTCCGGTAAATTAAAATAATCACATATTTTGATCGGATAAGATGTAACAAAATATTCAAATATGAATAAATCACCCTCGCTGGTTCAGAAATTTGGGAGCTGGCGGGGGTTTTAATTTTGTGATATACTTTTAATGTAACATAAAATCTATAATACATATAAGAAAAGGGGATGACTTATGAAGAAAATGAAGGTTAAAGCAATTACAATGATGATCTCACTCTGTCTGGTCATGACATCGGTGCCGGTGGGAATAACCATGCAGCCGGTACAGACAACAGCGAAATGTTATGTTTTCATTGCAGCGTCCGGGAATGGAGAGTGTTATCATACGAGCAAAAATTGCAGCAGGATGCGCGGACGTGTCAATAAATTGACAAAGAAGGCTGCAAAAAGGCGGGGATACAGAGCCTGCAAGAAATGTTATCGATAAGTCCGAAGATGAATGAGGATAAAAAATATGACCGGATAGCGGTATGCTATCCGGTCATATTTTTTAATTCTTCGATCAGCTGCAGGTCATCAGGGGTTATTTTAAGGTTGGTCGAGATATTCTGACCTTCCGGAGTCGTAATATTGATCTCCAGAATAGTTCCCTCACGCAGGACATTATTCTTACCTGCTGCCTGCAGAAACATCGGAAACTTTGGATGCGAAGCTGTAAACTTACTCCATGCACTTTTCAAGCGAAATAGCATAGCCGGATTGATCATTTTGTAAATTCCTTTCAGGTTATTTGATTTATAGAAGCATAGAGTAGTTTAACATACTAAATAAAATAATCAAGCCCAAAAAGAAAAAGCATAGGAAAGGGATTATAGTTGTATTCGCAGAAAGTGTGTTATATAATAGAAATGCAAAGAAGAAATACGTTTAAAGCAGGAGAAAACTCATGATACAGGATATATTACCAAAAAAATTTCATAATGAATTTGCACATAAGGAGCCGTCAACGGACAGCAGGATATTGAGCTTTCGTGATGGAAAGGCTTTTTATCAGGAAAAGGAGGGGGAGATACAGTTTATTTCTTTTGGCAGGATAAAAACATTTTTTCAAACCCGGGAAGGCCAAAGTATTCCGAAATATATATATTTATTTTCAGTGGAGACACAAGACTATTTTTTGATGGATATTGCAGAGGATATGATTGACGGATATGAATACCATAGAATGTTTGAGACTCGCAGGCTTCATCCGAAGGAAAATGTTTTGGCCGTGGCAACAGGGTGGCATTTGTATGGATGGTATCGGGATAACCGGTACTGTGGAAGATGTGCCCACAAAATGGTACATGATGAAAATCTGCGGATGATGAAATGTCCGGATTGTGGCAATATGGTATTTCCTAAAATTGCACCGGCAGTGATCGTAGGAGTCACGAACGGGGATAGAATATTGATGACCAAGTATGCAGATCGAGAGTATAAAAAATACGCACTGATCGCCGGATTTACGGAAATAGGGGAGACAGCGGAGCAGACGGTGGAACGGGAGGTCATGGAAGAGGTGGGACTTTCCGTGCAAAATATCCGGTATTACAAAAGCCAGCCCTGGGGATATGACAGCAATCTTTTGATGGGATATTTTTGTGATCTGGCAAGGGAAAGGGAGATTCATTTGGATGAGACAGAGCTTTCTCTGGCAGAATGGGTGGACTACCGGGATATTCCGGATGATCCGGAGGGTCTTAGCCTGACAAGAGAGATGATGATCACTTTCAGGGAACAGAAGAAAAAAGAACATGGAGAACAATAAACAGGGAGTATTTGAAAGGAAATTGACCGAAGCATCCGGCAATGATAAAATAAAGCAAAACCGTCTATGAGCGTTTTGAAAGATCTCTTTCATGGCAAATGAAAAGTGAGGATGGGCAGAAAAATATTTTGTCTGTATTTTAATCTTACAGGCAGAGAAAGAAAGGAATAGTGATCTTATGACGAATTTTGAATATTATGCACCTACAAAGGTTGTATTTGGAAAAGGAACAGAGGAGCAGGTGGGGGAGCTGGTTTGTGGACAGAAATGTAATAAGGTGCTGGTTCATTATGGAAGTGGAAGTGTGAAGAAAAGCGGCTTGCTGGACAGGATATTTCAGTCGTTGGAGGAGGAAGGAGTTTCCTATATATCTTTAGGGGGAGTTGTACCAAATCCGCGGCTGTCACTTGTTTATGAAGGAATCCGGCTTTGTAAAAAGGAGCAGGTGGATTTTATTCTGGCAGTAGGAGGGGGAAGCGTTATTGATTCTGCTAAGGCGATCGGATATGGAGTCGCCAATGAGGGGGATGTCTGGGATTTTTATGAGAGAAAGCGTGCAGCACAGGGGTGTCTGCCGATTGGTGTCGTACTGACGATCGCGGCTGCCGGATCGGAGATGAGCAATTCTTCTGTGATCACTAATGAAAACGGATGGTTAAAGCGGGGATATGGCAATGACTGCTGCAGGGCAAAGTTTGCGATAATGGATCCGGAGCTTACCATGACACTGCCTAAATATCAGACAGCCAGCGGGTGTGTGGATATTATGATGCATACAATGGAACGTTATTTCAATCAGGAAGAAAATTTGGAGCTTACGGATGGATTCAGTGAGCATTTGATCCGGACAGTCATGGACAATGCAAAGATCCTTATGAAAGAACCGGATAATTATAAGGCAAGGGCAGAAGTGATGTGGGCAGGAAGCCTGTCTCATAACGGACTGACCGGATGTGGTACTGCAGGTGGAGATTGGGCAAGCCATCAGCTGGAACATGAGCTTGGCGGGATGTTTGATGTGGCACATGGTGCCGGACTGGCTGCTGTATGGGGAAGCTGGGCACGATATGTGCTGGATGCACGACCGGACAGATTTGCAAGATTTGCTGTACGAGTAATGGGACAGACTAAAGGAAAGGACGAAATAGAGACAGCACTTCGTGGAATAGAGGCTATGGAAGAGTTTTATCGCAGCATAGAAATGCCGGTAAGTCTTTCGGACATGGAGATCCATCCGGATGAGAAACAGCTTCACAGTCTGGCAGAAAAGTGCAGTCATTTTGGAAAGAGAACGATAGGGTGTATTAAGAAGCTGGAACAGGAGGATATGTATCAGATATATAAGAATGCCCTGTAAAGCAACAGATGACCGGATATAGAATATACAGAGGGGAGCTGTGAAAAAAATGATTACGTTAAACGATTATTTATATTCCGGAGATACGGTGCTTCGAATATTACAAAAATACAGCAGGGATCTGGAGCAGGTGGCAAAGCTTGAACAAAATGAAGTAGATCTGGTGCATTGTGATTTTCTGATCCAGATCAAGGATATGCTGGAACATAATGAATTTTTGACGGTACAATCACAGAAGCTCCGTGAGTTTTATATGTTTATGGCAAAGGAATATCCATTTTTAGCATTTACATTTAAGGGGAGGATCAAGTCTCTTATTCGGGCCGAAGAAAAGTTTAATGGATATATTGTGGAATATATTTATGATTATTATGCCAGACATTGTCATTTTCCGACAATGGGGGAGATTAAAAAGAGGCTGGACTGTTTTCGTGATCTTATTGCATACCGGATCGTGATCTCTCTGCCACAGTGTCACTTGAAAGAGGGGCAGGACCGGGAAACAGAGGAAATCCGTTATTTATATAAGATTGCCAATGCACTGCCGGATTTTATGAAGCAGAGGGGATTTCGTGTGGAGTCTGCATATGGTATTAAGCCCGGCAGGACAGATCTTTTGGAGGAAAGGATACGACCGTATTACAGAGATTATATATCTAATGAAGGGGAATATGGATATCGTTCACTGCATATTACATTTTATGATGAGACAGCAAAATGCTTTATGGAGGTACAGCTTCGTACCAAAGCAATGGATGATAATGCAGAAATAGGTCCGGCGAATCATCTGGGATATGAGAAACGTCAGGAAAATGAGAGAGCCAGACGAGATGTGATTCCTCTGGGGGAGTGCAGATGCTTTGATGAAGCGTATGAGAGAGGGATGAGGCTGCAGCAGCTGGAGCTGGAAAAGCTGGATGTGAATATGTTTTCGGCTGCCAATAACAGTCTGATCAATGATGGATGCGGGCTGTACCGGGGAAGACTGATCCTGCCCTATGAGCATTTGTCGCGTTTTCAGAGCGATCTTTCATAGAATGATTGGTCATAAAAAGAAACGATTTTGCGAGTCTTAAGTAAAATTTGTGATATAATAACTCCAAAATCCAGATGCTTCGCATCTGTCGCACGTTGTGCTTTACAATTTTGTCGTTCACAAATTCTGCGCAAGTGAACAAGCTCCCTTGCGTTGCGAATTTGTGATATAATGAGCCCTAACGGGCTCATATTAGGAGTTTCAAAGAAACTCCATGATGTGCAAAAATCGTGCACGTATATATGATATAATAACCCCAAGAAAAAGCAAGCAGTTTTGGAAGGAGATGAAGGCATGAAGAAAAGAAAGAAAATATGGAAAAATATTATTATGTTTACGGCTGTGACGCTGCTTATGACCGGATGTGGGACGGGAAAAGCAGGAACGCCGGACGATTATGCCACCAACAAGGGATATGAAAGTACTGAAACGGAAAAAAACAGCTCCGGTGGCATTGCCAAGGAGGATGTCAAGGTAGGTGTTTTATATCTTTCTGATCCGGCGGAGGGAAGCGGGTATTCGTATACGCATGATCTGGGAGTAAAGGGAATGCAGGAAAATCTGCTTTTGAATGATGATCAGATTGACCGTAAGGTCGTAGATGATACAGACAAAAAGGCAACAAAAAAGGCGATTGAGGAATGTGTATCAGACGGATGTAATATTATATTTACTACAAGCTGGGGGTATATGCAGGTGACCGCTGATATGGCAGAAAAATATCCGGACGTGTATTTTTCTCATGGTACAGGTTATATGTCCAATGGAAAGAATTTTAATAATTATTTCGGACGGATATATCAGGCGAGATATCTGAGTGGTATTGTGGCAGGTATGAATACAAAGGACAATAAGATCGGTTACGTGGCAGCTCAGGATTCTTCTAATTCGGAGGTGACGGGAGGAATTGATGCCTTTGCAATCGGTGTGGAATCAGTGAATCCGAAAGCAAAGATATATGTTGATGTGACGAACAGCTGGTATGATGAGAAAAAAGAGAAAAAAGCATCGGAGCGTCTGTTGAAAATGGGATGCGATGTCATGACACAGCATTGTGATACACCATATCCACAGACTTTGGCACAGGAAAAAGGCGTGTACGGCATAGGATATAATTCTGATATGAGTAAGGAGACTCCTGATTCATGTCTGACCAGCGTAATATGGAATTGGAGTGCTTATTATACGGCAGCAGTCAAGAGTGTGATAGATGGTACATGGGACGGGAGCAATTATTACGGAGGTATGGCAGAAGGACTGGTGGGGATTACAGATCTGGCATCCTTTGCTGCAGAGGGAACACAGCAAAAAGTTGATGAGGCGACAGCAGAGATACTTAGCGGAGATAATAATGTCTTTGATGGAGTTCTTGTGACAAATACAGGCAAAAAGATCGGCAAAAAGGGAAAGACATTGGATGATGCAACGATCACCGGCAAGCTTAACTGGTATTATCGTAATGTAGTTGTATTGAAATAGAGGAGGTCATGTATGAAATTTACTTTGAGGAAAAAGATTATTTTAAGTGCAGTTTTGCCGCTCATTCTTTTGGGAGGCAGTATTATCATTATTGCAGCAACCATCATGAAAGGATCTATTATCAATAAGGTGGAGGAGTCCCTGAAAGGAACTGCGGTGGCTACGCAGGCAGCCTATGATCAGAATGTGGGCTCGTATCTGAAAGCGGACAATGGTGCCATTTGGAAGGGAAGTTATAACATTTCCCAGTCAGAAACGCTGGTAGATACCATTAAGGAAGAGTCGGGGATGGATGTGACATTTTTTTATGGAGCTGACCGCATTATGACATCAGCTAAGGATAAAGACGGGAACCGGCTGTTGGGAAGTCCTGCAGGAGATAAGATCAAAAAGAAAGTTCTGGAACAGGGAAAAGAGTATTTTAGTGATAATATCTCCATGGATGGAACGATTTATTATGGATATTATGTTCCGGTATTTCAGGAGGGGACAAAGGATTCACCGATCGGGATGGTTTTTGCAGGTGAGGAAAAGCAGAAAACATTTCAGAGTGTGATCCGGATCATTAATACGATCGTGGCGATGGTCGTGATCATCATGATAGTCTGCAGCATAGCAGTTGGGATCAGTGCAAATTCCATAACAAAGGCATTAAATAGAAGTATTGATGAGGTACTTCAGGTTTCCTCAGGAAATCTGAATGTAGTACAGGATCCAAAGCTTTTGCGCAGAAAAGATGAAATCGGCAATTTATCAAGAGCAGTTCACGGTCTGCAGGAGGAATTATGCAAGATCATTGGCGATATTAAAGAAAGTACGGATACTCTGCTTGGAGCATCGAATACTCTGGAGGAGACCTCGCAGGATACTCATAATGGCATAGGTAAGGTGAATCAGGCAATGGATACAATTACAGATGGTGCGAACAGACAGGCGGATGATGTGGGCCGTGCTTCGGATAATGTAAGAGATATGGGAGATCTGATCATCAGAACAGGAAAGGAAGCAGATAATCTGGAAAGCAGTGCGGACAGCATGAAGGGAGCGAGCGATAAAACGGCTGTTACAATTGAAGAGCTTCGCGGTATCAGTGAAGATGTTAAGCTGACAGTGTCTGAGATTGCAGAGCAGACAGCACAGACAAATAGTTCTGCACAGAGTATCAGGGAGGCCTCACAGTTTATTTCTGAAATTGCGGAGGAAACGAATCTGTTATCTTTGAATGCGAGTATTGAGGCGGCCCGTGCAGGAGAGGCAGGTCGTGGTTTTGCGGTAGTAGCATCTCAGATTCAGAAATTGGCAGAACAGTCCAATGCTGCCAGTGGCAATATTGAGGAGATTGTTAATACACTTTTGCAGAATTCAGAACGTGTTGTGGCAACGATGGCACAGACACAGGAGGTTATTGACAGACAGAATGAATATATTGCCAATACGGAACAGAGTGTGGAAAGTGTTATGAAAGAAATAGAGATTTCCGTCGAATACATCCGGAATATCGGACATAGTATGAAGAAGCTGGAAGCTGCAAGGGCGGAGGTGATCCAGAGGATTGATGCAATGTCTGATATTGCCCAGAATAATGTATCTGGGACATCGCAGACCAATATTGCACTAAAGGCAATGGAAGAAAGCTTTAAGAATATTGAGGTATCTACGGAAAATCTTAGAAATACCGCAGATATCCTGGCACAAAATATAGGACACTTTAATATGTAAGGCGGATTATTGAGGAGATGACCGGTCATGGGAATGAGCAGGGAAGGAATCAGTCTTTTGAGAGAATGTGTGGAGGAACTGGGACGGCAGGGAAAGCTGAAGCAGGAGAAAAATTATATGCAGCATGGGACCACTACTGTCTATGAGCATAGCATTAAGGTGGCATATACCAGCCTTTATGCGGCAGAAAAACTGAATCTGCGGGTGGACAGACGTTCTTTGGTGCGTGGGGCACTTCTTCATGACTATTTCCTGTACGACTGGCATGAAAATGATAAAAGTCACCGGCTTCATGGATTTTATCATGCCGGTTCTGCATTAAAAAATGCGGTCAGGGATTATGAGCTTAACCGGATCGAAAAAAATATCATCGCGAGACACATGTTTCCGTTAAATCTGATACCGCCGGCTTATAAAGAGGCGTGGATCGTATGTATGGCAGACAAATTTTGTGCAGGCTCTGAAACAATGGAGCCGTACTTTCGCAGAATGCGGGAAATATGGTAATTCAAGAAAAGAGTAACCATATAAAAAAGTTGTCATATATTGTACTATACTTTTATAGCAAAGGATGGGAAAATATATGGCACGATTTACAAATCAGGCGCAGCTGCGGTATGGAAATGCTGTAACAAATTCGAATGTTGCAGTGGGGGAGATACTTGAAGTATTATCTGCAACAAAGACAGCAGTCAGAGGCACGTATGGTCAGAAGGACAATATCACATATATTGTGAGTATTGTAAATTCCGGTACTGTTCCAATGACAGGAATTACCCTGACTGATAATTTAGGGGCATATACCTTTGGGACAACAGAGCTGACACCGTTAGATTATGTTGCCGGCACGATTAATTATTATGTGAATGGGACGCTGCAGACGGCACCAACGGTAACGGCAGGACCTCCAATGACAGTCACAGGGTTAAATGTTCCGGCAGGAGGAAATGCGACGATCATCTATGAGGCTTCGGTAAACCAGAATGCACCGCAGGCACTTGGATCACAGATCGTCAATACAGCTGTTATCAGCGGTGGAGGAATCACCCCGATCACAGTAGAAGAAACAGTGACGGCACAGAGTGAACCATTGTTAAATATCACAAAGTCTGTCAGTCCTGTTCCTGTTACGGAAAATGGAATATTGACGTATACTTTTGTGATCCAGAATTTTGGGAATACGGATGCATCAGCAGCTACAGGAGCAGTGATCACCGATACGTTTGATCCGGTTTTATCCGATCTTGCAGTTACATTTAATGGAACTGCATGGAGGGATCCGACAGAATATACCTATGATGAGACAACGGGTATATTTTCTACGGTAGCCGGACAGATTATCGTACCGGCGGCAACCTATACACAGGATCCGGTTACAGGTGTATGGTCGACTAATCCGGGTGTAAGCACATTAGTAATTACCGGAACTGTATAATAAGGGATTTCGGAGCTGACATTTTCAAGAATTTATTAAAATCAGTGTTGTCTGAAATTTTGCCGGAGCTGGGAAGGACTCATACCATAGGTTTTGCGGATGGAACGGGAAAAGTTATGAGGTTCTGTGAAACCACACTGAAAAGCGATTTCGGTAATGGGAAGATTCGTACTGAGCAGGAGTTCCTTTCCACGCTCCATAATATGATCCGTCAGATATTTTTTTAAATGGACTCCTGTTTCACAAAAAAAGAGCTGAGAGAGATATTTTTCATGATATCCGAAGCTGTGGGCAAGCTCCTTTACCTTGTGTGTACCGTTCTGGTCATATTTTAAATATTCATCTACACGCTCCTTGATGGGGCGTTTTTTGGTGGCTTCATCGGGAGCGTTCTCATAAGCAAGTTCCTGCAGCAGTCCCCGGTGCAGTCTGTAAAAAAAATTGTCAATCTGCTGGAACAGACAGTGGATAACATGATAGAGCTATTGGAGCAGGTGACCACAGAGGATGGATATTTGGATACATTTTATATTAATAAGGATTATGACAGACTAGATAGGAAGGAGAAATGAGAGTATGGCTGTGGAGAAAATAAATGAGAGATAGTTTGTTATGTAAAATAAATGAGAGGTAGTTTGTTGTGCGTTGACGTGAAATTTTCCCTGTGCTAAGATGAAAACAAAACAGGATAAGGAACAGAAAGGGAAGATAGAATGGAACTGGACATAGAAAATAGTTATTATGGTCAAAAGGCAAAAAAGTTATTTTTGGATGGGTATAATTGCAGTCAGTCTGTATTTCTGGCTTTTGAGGATAAATATGATATAGATCATAGTACGGCTATGAGGCTGAGTTCTTCCTTTGGGGGAGGAATGGGACGACTTAGAGAGGTATGCGGTGCGGTGTCGGGAATGTTTATGGTGGCCGGGATTTTGTATGGCTACGATACACCGGGGGACTTTGAGGCAAAATCACGGCATTATGCCCGGATACAGGAGCTGGCAGAGGAGTATTCCGGGAGAAATGGATCCATTGTATGTCGGGAGATCCTGGGACTTGGAAAGGGAAAAGATGACCCGGTACCATCCAGGCGCACACAGGAATATTACAAGAAAAGACCGTGTCCTGATCTGGTGGCAATGGCAGCAGCGATTATGGAGGAGTATATAAATCAGAATGAAAAAGATTGTGATCGTTGAAGATGAGAAGGTGATCAGGGAGGAGCTTTGTACTCTTCTGGAAAATGCGGGGTATAAGGCGGAGAGTTTGACGGATTTCTCCCATACGGCAACCGATATTTTAAACAGCGGAGGAGATCTGGTACTGCTTGACATCAATATCCCTGAGATGAATGGAGAGCAGGTATTGCGGGAGGTCCGCCGGAAATCGGAGATACCGGTGATCATGGTGACAAGCCGCACAGAGGAATTAGATGAGGTATTGTCTATGAGTTATGGGGCTGATGACTATATTACGAAGCCGTATAATCCTACGATACTTTTATTGCGGATACAGGCAATATTGAAACGAACGGAAAAGACGGGAGCAGACATGAACCATTATCGGGACATAGCCATTCACCAGGGAAAGGGTGTCCTTGATAATGGAAAAAAGCAGATAATACTCACGAAAAATGAAATGTTGATCTTTATGGTATTATTTCAGCATCAGGGAAGGATCGTATCCAGAGATGAGCTGATGACGAAGCTGTGGGACAATAGTGAATATATCAGTGATAATGCATTGACAGTGAATATCAGCAGGCTTCGGACAAAGCTGGAAGAAATGGGTTATCCGGATGTAATCGAAACAAGAAAGAAACAGGGGTATCTATTAGTATGAATGTGAGACGTTATGTGCAGGACAAAATGGTACAGATCATTATATTTGTGATTGGTATTATGATAGAAGCAGTGTTTTTAACAGCATGCCGGGCTGCGGCACCGGTGCTCGTATTTTCTGCTTTGATACCGGCTGTGGCATTAGTGATCTGTCTGGTTTACGATTATCTGCGTAAGAATTTTTATTACCGGAGGTTATTTCAAAATCTTAACCGTCTGGATCAGAAATATCTGGTCCTGGAGACTTTGGAAAACCCCCGGTTTTATGATGGACAGCTTTTAAAGGAAGCATTGTATGAGGCAGACAAATCAATGACGGAGCATGTGAATGAAAACAGAAGAAGCATGAAAGAGTTTCGGGATTTTATTGAAATGTGGGTTCATCAGGTCAAGCTTCCAGTGGCAAGTCTGCTGCTTTTGTATCATAATCATCCGGACGAAAATAACAAAAAATATATAGAACAGCTGCGGCGGATCGACCGTTATACAGAGCAGGTATTATATTATGCCAGAGCCGGACATTCACAAAAGGATTACCTGATCAGAGAGTGTTCACTGACCCATATTATTCACAATGCTGCGATGAAAAATAAAGATGATCTGTTGGAAAATAATATAGAATTTCAAGTAGAATCTTGTGACCAAAAGGTGGTCACGGATGAGAAATGGATGGAATTTATTATTGATCAGATAATTAATAATAGTATTAAATACAGGAAAGAAGAGGATGCGAGGATTGAAATCCGGGTCACCAAACAGGACAAACAGACAACCTTGTCTGTCTGGGATAATGGAATTGGGATTGCGGCAGCAGATATTCCGCGTCTTTTTGATAAATCCTTTACAGGAAATAATGGACGCATTTTTCATCATATGGAAGTGAAATCAACCGGAATGGGACTTTATATTGCCCATAATATGTGTGAAAAACTCGGACATACGATCTATGTGGAGTCCCGCGAGGGAGAATATACCAGAGTTAATATTACATTTTTGTAATATATAGTCAGTTTGCAAAAACGACAAAAAACGGATTCCCCGTTACAATATAGAAAACATCGTAAGTGTAGTAAATAGGGAGTGATGTCAGCCGGTGTTTCAGGCTGCAGGATTCCTATTTGTTATGCGGGAAAGGGGAAAACAAAATGGAAAATATATTGCAGGTAGAACATTTGGAAAAGTATTATGGAAGCAGGTCCAGCTTGACGAAGGCGATTGATGATCTGTCATTTTCCGTGGGATCAAAGGAATTTGTGGCGATCATGGGAGCGTCAGGCAGTGGCAAGACGACGTTACTTAACTGTATCTCAACAGTCGATAAACCAACGGCCGGTCATATCCTGGTAAATGGAGAGGATGTGACGAAACTGAAGGGAGAGGCGTTGAATCGTTTCCGGCGGGAACAGCTTGGCTTTATCTTTCAGGATTTCAATTTGTTAGACACGCTGACGGCTTATGAAAATATAGCATTAGCATTGTCGATTCAGAACAGAAAGACAACGCAGATCAATGAAAGGGTCATAAAAGCTGCGAAAGATCTGGATATTGTAGATGTACTGAATAAATATCCCTATGAAATGTCAGGAGGACAGAAGCAGCGTGTGGCATCAGCCCGGGCAATCGTGACAGAACCAAAGCTTATCCTGGCCGATGAGCCGACAGGTGCCCTCGATTCGAAATCGTCCAGACTATTATTAGAAAAATTTCATTATATGAATCAGCAGCTGCAGGCAACGATACTGATGGTCACACATGATTCTTTTTCGGCAAGTTATGCGTCCAGGGTTGTTTTTATAAAGGATGGAAAGCTGTTTCATGAAATTCATAGAGGGGATGCTTCTAAAAAAGAATTTTTTGGACAGATCATTGATGTCCTCACTTTGTTAGGGGGTGACGTTAGTGATGCTCTTTAAAATAGCCTGGAAGAATATGAAGAAAAGTGTAAAAGATTATGCGATCTATTTTTTTACCATAGTGATCGGCGTGGCGGTATTTTATATTTTTAATTCACTGGAATCCCAAACCGTTATGATGAATGTTTCCGTTGATACGCGGGAGATCATTAAATTGATGGTGAATATCATGTCCGGTCTGAGTGTATTTGTATCATTTGTGCTGGCATTTTTGGTTATTTATGCAAATCGGTTTTTGATGAAGCGCAGAAATAGAGAATTTGGTATTTATTTAACACTGGGCATGGGCAAACACAAAGTATCATGGCTCTTAGTTATGGAAACGATGGTTGTGGGAACTTTTTCGCTTGTGACAGGTCTTGCCCTGGGCATTTTTGCATCACAGTTTATGAGTGCTTTTGTGGCGAATATGTTTGATGCGGATATGACGAAATACAGATTTATTTTTTCAAAAGGTGCCTGCATAAAAACGATTCTGTGTTTTGCGATCATATATGGAGTCGTTATCCTGTTTAATACCATTAATATCAGTCGCTGCAAGCTGATACACCTGATCTATGCCGGACGGAAATCAGAGAAGCTTCTGACGAAAAATCCGTGGATCTGTACAATTGTTTTCCTGATAGCGGCAGGTGCATTGGGCTATTGTTATTATAAAGTGGGCTTCAGGAGAGTAGACATTTCCCTGAGAGGAATGAATGGGATTTTGATCACGGGGGTAGTCAGTACCTTCCTGATCTTTTGGTCTGTATCGGGACTGCTGCTTCGGATCATGATGTCTGTTAAAAATTTATATTATAAGGGGCTGAACAGTTTTGTGCTGCGTCAGCTTAGCAGCAAGGTCAATACAACCGTGTTCTCTATGACGGTGATCTGCCTGATGCTTTTTGTTACAATCTGTATTTTAATTTCTGCTTTTGCCATTAAAAATACCATGTCGGAAAATTTACAGAAAATGGCACCTGCGGATATTGAATTCAAGGCGAAAATGAACCTGCACCTTTTTGCGGACAGTGATGAAAAGCATACAAAAAAACAAATAGAAAAATCATATTTAGATATTAAACAGAGATATCAAAAGAAGGGGATCGATCTGCAGGATTATCTGAAAGAATTCTGTCAGGTGTCTGTGTATCAAAGTCCGGGGGTTAAATTTTCGGATTTTTGCGGAGATATGTTAAAAGAGGTAAAAAAACAGTATCCGTATATGATTACCGACAACAGAGAAGATATTGTCAGGATCAGTGATTATAACCGTCTGATGAAGCTGTATGGAAAAAAACAGTATTCTTTGGAAGATGATGAATATATGATGGTAGCCAATTTTGATGGGATACTTCCGGTACGGAATGAGGTGCTCAGACAAGGGGACAAATTAAACATTTTTGGCAGAAGCCTGAAACCAAAATACAAAAAATGTCAGGAAGGTTTTCTGGATATTTCTTCTCAAAAATTAAATACCGGTTTTATTGTGGTGCCGGATGATGTACCGAAGGACAAATGGATTGCAAGAGACTGCCTGTTTGGAAATTATGGGACAGTGACCAGACAGGAGGCCAGAAGCCTCGAAAAAAAGATACGCAGCCTGCCGCTAAAAGATTCCTGTATCTTTGCATCGAAACAGGAGCTTGCGGATGCAAGTCTTGGTTTGAGTGTGATGGTTACTTTTATCGGCCTTTATCTTGGAATTGTATTTCTGCTGGCAGGAGCGGCAATACTTGCACTTAAGGAATTGACAGAGAGTGCAGATAATGTGGAACGTTATCGGATGCTGCGCAAGCTTGGTGTAGAAGATCATATGTTGAATGGAGCATTATTTCGACAGATATTTATTTTCTTTTTATGTCCCCTTATCCTGGCAGTGATCCATTCATATTTTGGGATGCGGTTTGCTGTAGATGTGCTGTCCTATATGGCGGATAAGAACCAGCTATGGATCTCAACATTGTTTGCTGCAGGGATCATCGCTGTGATCTATGGAGGATATCTGATAATAACCTATCTTAGCAGTAAAGCGATCATAAGCGAATAAATGTCAGAGGGGAGACAGTGAAACGGTGTACTTCCAGTATTTGAGAGATTGCAAAGAACTCTGACAGGGTGTTATAATAGCAATATGAAAGAGAGAACTTATATTGCGATTGATCTAAAGTCGTTTTATGCATCGGTGGAATGTGTGGAAAGAGGCTTGGATCCTCTGACGACGAATCTTGTGGTGGCAGATGCTGCACGAACAGAAAAAACAATATGTCTGGCGGTCTCGCCATCCCTGAAAGATTATGGGATATCGGGACGTGCCAGACTTTTTGAGGTGGTTTGCAGGGTAAAAGAGATCAACGGGGAAAGAAGACGGAAGGCTCCCGGACACAGACTGACGGGAAAGTCTGTGAGCGCACAGGAGCTGGAAGCTCATCCGGAGCTTGCCGTTGATTATATTGCTGCACCTCCCAGGATGGCCTGTTATATGGAATACAGTACCAGGATTTATGAAATTTATTTGAAGTATATTGCCGCAGAGGATATGCATGTTTATTCTGTGGATGAGGTTTTTATGGATGTGACGGACTATCTGGAAACATATCGTATGACGCCGCGTAGACTGGCAGAGACTATAATACGGGATGTGCTTGAAACAACAGGGATTACTGCCACGGCAGGGATTGGGACGAATCTGTATCTGTGCAAGATCGCCATGGATGTAGAAGCAAAGCATATAGAGCCTGACGAGCATGGTGTGAGGATCGCACAGCTTGATGAAAAAAGCTATCGGCGCAACCTGTGGACACATCAGCCGATCACGGATTTTTGGAGAGTGGGACCGGGATATGCCCGCAAACTGGCTCAGGCCGGCATATATACCATGGGGGATGTGGCACGATGTTCTATAGGAAGAGAAGGGGATTACTATAATGAAGAACTGTTATACAAACTCTTTGGGGTTAATGCAGAGCTTTTGATCGATCATGCCTGGGGCTGGGAACCATGTACTATAGCACAGATCAAAAGTTACCGGCCGGCTGCCAACAGTCTGGGATCCGGGCAGGTATTATCATGCCCGTATGATTGGGAAAAGGCGAGGCTTGTGGTAAAAGAAATGACGGATCTGCTGGTGTTAGAATTAGTGGATAAAGGACTTGTTACCGATCAGATGGTACTGACTGTGGGCTATGATGCAGATAATATCAATCAAAGCGGCAGGAGAAGGTATCAGGGAGAAATAACGACAGACCGGTACGGACGCAGGATCCCAAAACATGCACATGGAACTGCGAATATCGGGCATAAGACATCTTCAACACAGGAGATCATGGAGGCGGTATTATCCCTATATGATGAAATTGTGGACGAAAAATTACTGATACGCAGGATCAATATCACAGCCAATCGTGTGATCGATGAAAAAGAAGCAGCGCAGGAAACGCATTATGAGCAGTTAAGTCTGTTTGAGGATCTGGAGCAGGAGGAGGCCCGCAAAGAACAAAAGGAAAGAGAACTGGCAAGAGAAAAACGGATGCAGCATGCAGTGATCGATATAAAAAAGAAATTTGGAAAAAATGCAATCCTTAAGGGAATGAATCTGGAAGAAGGTGCTACTGCGAAAAAAAGAAATGATCAGATAGGAGGACATCGGGCATAATGCAGGACAGGGAGAAATTTCCGTATGAGGATATCATAAATATGCCGCATCACCGTTCCGGGAAACATCCTCATATGTCTATGGGAGAGCGGGCGGCGCAATTTTCCTCCTTTGCAGCATTGACAGGGCACAAGGAGGCGGTTCGTGAAAAGGCCAGACAAACAGAACAAAGAGTTGAGCTGGACGAAGACCAGAAGGCTTATCTGGATAAAAAGTTATGGGAGATCCGGCAGGGCAGGCATAAGGGGAAAGAGACAGAGTTTACGGTTTTTTATCCGGACAAGACAAAAAGCGGGGGAGAGTATATAAAAGTTACCGGTGTTGTAAAAACGGTGGAGGCTTATGAAAAAGTGATCCGGCTGGAGAACGGAGAAAACCTTAAAATATCGGATATTATTGACATTCGATAAGAGGATTTTATGATGACTGTAATTGACGATATTATGAAAAAATGGTATTATTTATACAAAGAAGGGAGGCGGAAATAATGGGAAAACAATGGATTATTTCAATCAGCAGAGAGTACGGAAGTGGTGGACATAAGATAGCAGAGAAGCTGGCCCAGATATTTGACTTTCCGATTTATGATCGTGAACTGCTGGATAATGTTTTTGGAGATGAAGCGAATGTAGAGGAGTGGCGTGAATGTGATGAGATGCCTGCACCGCTGGCTTTTTCAAAAAAATTTTCCGGAACCAAAAATTCTTCAGAATATACTTTGGCAAAGCGTCAGTTTAATTATCTGAGAAAGAAAGCGAACGAGGGCGGTTCCTTTGTGGTTGTGGGACGCTGTTCAGAGCATATCCTGCGTGAATATGAGGGACTTATTCCAATCTTTGTTGTGGGCGATGAAGAGACAAAGATAAAGCGTGTCATGGAGAGAAGAAACTTTACAGAAAAAGAAGCAAAATCTGCACTTGCACGTCATAACAGACTGAGAGAAAGATATCATAACAGCTATTGTGAGAGCAAATGGGGTGATTCCCGATGTTATGATATCTGCATCAATAGCAGCCGGTTAGGAATAGATGGAACGGTTAAGCTTTTGGAAGATTATATCCGGGGAAGAATGGAACAGGATTAAGAGAAAGTATACAGAGACTGCCGGTATGTTACTGCATTAGGTGATAACATTCCGGCAGTTGTTTTACTGTAGTGGCAACGGAAACAGGAGAGAAGACAGATGACAAAGAAGCAAAGGGTGCTGGAAATTATACAACGATTAAAAAAAGAATATCCGGATGCAGCCTGTACCTTGGACTATGAGGAGGCATGGAAACTGCTTGTAAGCGTGCGGCTGGCAGCACAATGTACGGATGCAAGGGTGAATGTGGTGGTACAGGGATTATTTAAGAAGTATCCGGACGTAAATGCGTTGGCTGAAGCAGATGTTAGTGACATTGAGGAGATTGTTCGTCCGTGTGGATTGGGTAAAAGCAAGGCACGGGATATCAGTGCCTGTATGAAGATGCTGCGAGACCAATATCAGGGAAAAGTTCCGGAGGATTTTGATGAATTGCTAAAGCTTCCGGGAGTAGGCCGCAAAAGTGCAAATCTGATCATGGGAGATGTGTTTGGAAAACCGGCGATCGTAACGGATACGCATTGTATACGGCTCTCTAACCGCATGGGTCTGGTGGATGGGATTAAAGATCCTAAAAAAGTAGAGATGGCATTGTGGAAGATCGTTCCACCGGAGGAAGGCAGTGATCTGTGCCATCGTCTTGTGATACACGGACGTGAGGTGTGTACGGCAAGGACAAAGCCGTATTGCGATAAATGCTGTCTTGCAGATATATGTCCGAAGAAAATCTGAGATAAGAAAGAGCATGGAAGTGTCATGCCGGTAGGCTGGATGAATGATTCGAATGGTTTGTGTTTTTTTTAATGACAGATATCATATTTTTTTCAGTATTCTCCATTTACTCCTGAGGGAGGAGTGAAAATGTGGGGACATTGCAGCAGCAATGATGAGAAGTAGAATTGGCAGCATATCATTTAGGGTATGCTGCCTTTTTTTGCGTATAGATAGCAGGTTCCTATAAGATTCTAAAGTCGGGATAAGTATATTTTCAAAAGAAAAGAGGATAATGAAAAAAAGAGATCATTAAATACGTTGACGGAGAAGATGGAAAAGGGTATTCTAATCAGTAGTTAGATATAACTAACTAGATGGAGGAAAGAGCATGAGTTGTGGATTATCGCAAATGATTCAAAATATGGATAGAAACAATATTGAGCTTAGGATCGCATATCAGTGTGCACCGCTTTTGGCAGGTCTGAAGCCGTCAAATCTGCTGATGCTGCGGGCGAAGGAACTAAAGCAGGTTCAGTATTTATTAAAGCAGGCAGGGATTAAATATTTTATTGTGGCACATGGACAGGGGAGAGCTGCGGTCTTATTATATAATAAGGCTTCTCTTCAGGAATATCTGGAGCAGGCAATCGTGGCAGAAAAGCTGGGGAAAATGGGATATACGGATTTGCGTTTGGGAAAGGTATTATATGTATTTCGTCAGCATTATGAGGCGTTTTTGCGGGGTGAGATATCATTCCCGCATGAAATGGGATTTTTGCTGGGATACCCGGTGGAGGACGTGGAAGGCTTTATACGCAATGAAGGGGAAAATAGTTTATATACGGGAGATTGGAAGGTGTATGGAAACCTTTCAGAAAAACTCCGGCTATTTGGAAAATTTGAAACAGCCAGAGAGAGACTGATGAAAATGGTTTCAGCGGGGGTAGGGATTGCCGATATAGCGAAGCAGTATAAAATGCATCAGCCCGTAGCATAGAAGATTTAGAAAGTTAGCAGAAATATACAAAGCAGTGAGAAATATTCGTAGATGGATTGTAGTATCTGTCTATGGATATTTTTTTGTCAGAGGACTATCATATATTGCAGATGGAGAAAATAAAGCGGTAGACTGCTTGGAATAGGAGACAAAAATGAAATACGATCTGGTAATTTTTGATATGGATGGAACAATACTTAATACATTGGAGGATCTGGCAGACAGTCTGAATGTGACTTTACGTCATTTTGGATATCCGGAACATACGATATCGGAGGTATGCTCCTTTGTCGGAAACGGAATACGTCTGCTTATTGAAAGGGGAGTGCCGGAGGGACTTTCTACCGAACAGATTGATGAAGTGTATGCATATTTTATGAAATATTATCAGCAGCATTGTGCAGATAAGACAAAACCGTATGAGTTGATTCCTGAAACAATCATGAAATTACGGCAAAAGGGAGTTAAAACGGCTGTACTGTCCAACAAAGCGGATTGTGCTGTGAGGGAATTGGCAGAACAATATTTTAAAGGGCTTTTTGATGTGGCGGTGGGAGAGAGAGAGGGCGTGTCCAAGAAACCGGCGCCGGATGGTGTTGATGACATACTCAGACAGCTGCAGGTTGATAGAAATAAAGCAGTATATATAGGGGACTCTGAAGTGGATATTGCTACGGCCAAAAATGCACACATGGACAGCATTATAGTAAAATGGGGCTTTAGAAAGGCGGATTTTCTTCGCTCGCAGGGAGCAAAGATCCTGATCGACAGTCCGGAGGAAATTTTAAAGTATTGTTAGAAATGTTGTGGAAATCAGAAAAAAAATAGAAAAAGTTGTGTAAAATATAACGGAAAAAGGGGCTGACATTTCTTTAAAAAAGTAGTATGATATAAATTGGTTTGTGTAAAGTTGTAATTGATAAATTTTATGAAAAAGGAATAGGGGGAAACATGAAGAAAAACTGGTTAGTTCGGATTGTACTCGGGATCGCGGCAGTGCTTGTTGTAGCGGTTATTGCGGTATTGATCTGGCAGAAGGGATACTATGGAGGACGCTGGTATGGTAATACCACGATAAACGGTGTAGATATATCGAAGCAGACGCTTGCTGAGTCAAAGCAGAAGCTGATCGATGCACATAAAGACTACAAATTAACCATCAATGCAAGAAAAAACGGAAGCCTTGTGATTGATGGGGATGAGATCAGTTATGATTTTAAGATCGGTTCACAGTTTGATGATCTTTTCAAGAAACAGCATGGTACAATGTCTTTCTTTGGAAACAAAAGAGAGTATACAATGGATTATGATGTATCTTATAACAAAAAAAAGGTTGCAAAGATTGCATCTGAATCTGCATTGATGACAGGTAAGGGTTATAAGATAAAAAAACCGGTGAATGCTCATGTTAAGTATTCATCAGAGAAGAAACAATATGAATGTGTTGCAGAAAAGGCAGGAAATAAATTAAGCAAGAAAGCCTTTATCAATGCAGTCAGGGAAGCATTACAGGAAGCCAAGACAGAGATAGATCTGTCTGATGAAAAGTCATATCCGGATGTATATAAGAAACCAAAGATCACATCGGAGGATGAGGATCTTCAAACTGCACTGAATACCTGTAATAATGCAGCTATCCGTTTTATCACATGGAACATGGGAAAAGGAGTGACAGAGCAGATCACACCGGAAGAGATTTCCCAGTGGATTACATACAAAAATGGATCTGTGAAATATGATAAGGATGCTATAGCAGACTGGGTAGAGGCATTCTGTCTGAAATACAAGACGGTAGGCAAAGACAGAGTGATCAAGGATCATAATGGAAAAGATGTTACAATACATGGCGGTGATTACGGCTGGCAGATGGATTATGAAAAAACGCTGAGCCAGACGATGAAAGCATTGAAAAAGACAATCGATTCAAGTCTTACAGATGCATATATTCAGGATCCGAGTGAAGATAATCAGAATGCATTGACAATAAAACGTAAGGTTGTTTATCTTAATACGGCATTCCAGAAGGACTATGAGAATTTCGCTGTTGACTGGGATACAGAGAATTATACGGAAATATCTCTGGCAGATCAGATGGTATATGTATTCCGTAATGGAAAGGTGAAATATTCCTGCAAGTGTATCAGTGGTAAGCCGGTAGAGGGAAGGACAACACCGACAGGAGCTTATTTCATTAAAGAGCATAATGAGCACCGTGTGCTGCGTGGCGAAACATATGTGACACCTGTAGACAGTTGGGTACGTATCACCTGGTCAGGGACAGGGTTTCATGCTGCACCATGGCAGAGATGGGGATCATGGACGAAAGATTATTATAAGGTAAGAGGATCTCATGGATGCTTGAATCTGGAACCATCCGTGGCAAAGGAGATTTATAATCTGGTACAATATCGTGAGGCAGTATTTATTCATTAAAATAATTTGAAGATTAATGTGGAAATATTTTTCGCAATATAATTGAAACAGGAAGATCGCTTCAATCGTATGATCTGAAGCAATCTTCCTGTTTTGATGTAAGCCGTTTTCAATACTGTTTTATTGAATATCGTTATCGTCAAATGGATCTCCACATTCCGGACAGAATTTCGGTGGATTGTGGGGATCTTCCGGTGTCCAGCCACATTTATCACATTTGTAAAGTGGTACTCCGGCTGGCTTTTTGGCACCACATTCAGAACAGAATCTACCTTGGTTCACCGTGCCACAGGAACAGGTCCAGCCGGTAGCTGCCGGTTTTGGAGAACCGCACTGAGAGCAGAATTTCCCTTTGTTGACAGTACCGCAGGAGCAGGTCCAGCTGTCCGGGGAGGAAGCAGGAGCACTGGTGGGAGCGGATCCTGCAGCAGCCTGATTTTGCTCTTCCTGCATTTGGAACAGGGAGCCGGCATTGATACCTCCGGCCTGATTTGCCATATTCATACCGGCAAATGCCATCATTGGTCCGGTGGATGTGTTTGCCGCAGCAGATTTCATTGCTTCTGCCTGTGCCTCTGTGAGAGTAGCAGCAGCCATACCGGGGTTTCGCATGACAGCGGTTTTTTGCAGATTTTTGATCATTTCTTCGTCTTCTGCAGGAGCTGTAATGCTATTTACACCGAAAGAAACAATTTCAATACCTCTAAGCTTTGCCCATTTTTCGGAGAGGACTTGGTTTAATGCGTCTGCTACTTCGGTAGTATGTGCAGGAACAGCACTGTATCGGATCCCCATCGCGGAAATTTGTGCAAAAGCAGGCTGGAGAGCCGTCATCAGTTCGGATCTCAGCTGTCCGTCGATCTCATCCCGTTTATATTCCTCAACAATGTTTCCGCATACATTCGTATAAAAAAGAATAGGATCGGTGATCCGATAGGAATATTCGCCATTGCAGCGGACAGAAATATCGACATCAAGTCCGATATTTTGATCGACTACACGGAAGGGGATCGGATTTGGTGTGCCATATTTATTTCCGATCAATTCCTTTGTGTTGAAAAAGTAGACTCTTTGATCCCGGCCGGGATCTCCACCGAAAGTAAAACGGCTGCCGATTTCAGAAAAAGTGTTCAGGATACTTTTTCCAAGAGGGCCGCAGAACAGACTGGGCTCCGTAGATGCATCATACAAAAACTGTCCGGCTTCACCGCAAAATTCAACAACCTTTCCCTGATCAACGATGATCATACATTGTCCCTCGTTGACCGCAATGACAGATCCGTTCGAGATAATATTGTCATTTCCGTTGTTTTTTGTGCCGAATTTTCCTTTTGTACGCTTGAAACCTCTTGTTACCAGAACATCAGCTTCCAGTGAATCACAATAAAAATATTCTTTCCACTGGTCAGCCATTGTGCCGCGGATCGCTCCGCCGACTGCTTTGATTAATCCCATATGAATGTACCATACCCTTTCCAATGCCGTATCTTAGACAAACGGCATATCATTTCAATTATGTAATTTGCATGTATAATATAATTATACTGGGAATTGAAAAAAAAGTCTATGAAAACATAAAATAGTTTGACCATGTTGCAGGATGGGAGTAAAGATGCTATCCTATTTATATGTCGAAAGTCATAGGGATAAACTATGATTAGAAAAACTATAAAACAATCTGAGAGGAGAAAGATCATGAAAGATTATACTATGAATACAAAATGTGTGCAGGCTGGTTATACTCCGGGGAACGGAGAGCCGAGGCAGATTCCTATTATACAGTCTACAACCTTTAAATACGATACCAGCGAGGATATGGGCAAGTTGTTTGATCTGGAAGCAGAGGGATATTTTTATACACGGCTTCAGAATCCTACCAATGATCATGTGGCGGCCAAGATTGCTGCACTGGAAGGCGGCACAGCGGGGATGCTGACTTCATCCGGACAGGCGGCTAATTTTTTTGCACTGTTTAATATCTGTGAATGTGGAAGTCATATTGTGGCATCCTCATCTATTTATGGAGGTACTTTTAATCTGATCGCAGTTACGATGAAGAAAATGGGGATTGATGCAACCTTTGTTTCTCCGGACTGTAGTGAGGAAGAATTAAATGCGGCATTTCAGGAGAATACAAGAGCTGTATTTGGGGAGACTATTGCGAATCCGGCATTGACGGTGCTTGATATTGAAAAATTTGCGAAAGCAGCCCATGAACATGGAGTTCCTCTGATCGTGGATAATACATTCCCGACACCTGTAAATTGCAGACCGATCGAATGGGGAGCGGATATCGTTACCCATTCTACAACAAAATATATGGACGGTCATGGAGCTGCCGTAGGCGGAGCAATCGTTGACGGAGGTCATTTTGACTGGATGGCTCATGCTGACAAGTTTCCGGGGCTTTGTCAGCCGGATGATTCTTATCATGGAATTACATATGCAGAAAGATTTGGCATGGAAGGCGCTTTTATTACAAAATGTACGGCACAGCTGATGAGGGACTTTGGATGTATCCAGTCACCGCAGCATGCATTTATTTTAAATCTGGGCCTGGAATCTCTTCATGTCAGAATGCCGCGGCATGTAGAAAACGGACAGGCAGTGGCAGAGTTTTTACAGCAGCAGCCGCAGGTTGCACATGTGAATTATCCCGGACTGAAGGGAGATCCTTATTATGAAAGGGCACAAAAATATCTGCCAAATGGCGGGTGCGGCGTTGTATCTTTTGAATTAAAAGGGGGACGTCAGGCAGCAGAAGCATTTATGAAGAAATTAAAGCTTGCTGCGATTGAGACACATGTGGCAGATGCACGTACCTGTTGTCTGAATCCGGCTACGTCCACACATCGTCAGATGAATGATGAGCAGCTGAAGGAGGCAGGTATTCCTGCCGGACTTATAAGGATTTCATGTGGCCTGGAGGACAAGGAGGATCTTATTGCAGATCTAAAACAGGCATTAGCATAAAAAGATTTTTTGTGACTTTTGAAATCTTACGGTGGTATTATCCTTGATTTTGTATAAATGTTGACATGGCCTGCCAATAATGATATATTCAATACCACAGAAGGGAGAGTATATACATGAATCAGAACTTATATTCCGGACATTATATATACGTGGTGTATTATAGACGTACATAGCTATAAACATGCAGGGATGGTGCATTAGGTATAGCAAGTAGGTCTTTTAGCCGGTGCATACAGCCTGAATATAAGAGAAGATTTTACATATATTGTATCTTATTAAATTGGAGATATCGCACTGGACGTTGAATGTTTGGTGCGATTTTTTAGTGTATAGGAAAATGCTTGTAGCGTAGAGGGGAGCCGACGGGAATTGCAGCCATAAGTGAACAAGCTTTTTGGCGTTGCAGGTTATTTGAGTGGAGATCGTTGATACAGATTGAGAAAGGATTACAAGTTTGATATGGAAAAAATGAATAAAGAATATCCGATTTTAAGTAATTGGAAGTTTGTATTTCATGAGATGTACAGCTTAGATCACAAGTATCCATGGTATATTGCGGTACGGTCGGTAGCAGGATTTCTGGCCCCGTTTATTGCAGCGGTCATTCCGAGTGTTGCGATCAGCCTGGTTGAAAAAAGGCAGATTTTTTAACCTTTTTTGGCATAATGCTTGTGTTTGTGCTTGGGAATATGATCATGGGGATCATTTCTACGAAGTATGATTTTCTGATAAAAAGAAAGAATTACAAGGTACAGTTTCAGTCTGTCCAGAAAAAGGTGATCAGTAAAATTATGACAGTGGATTATCAAATTCTGGAGAGTGCAGAAGGGAAACGGCTGGCGGATGGTGCGAAATATAGTTATTCCGTGGAATGGAATGGCTGGAACCGTATTATGGACATGTTTACCCCTTTTGCATTTAATCTGTTGGGGATTATTGTATATACGATCATACTGATTCCGAGATGTCCGTGGGTTCTGCCGGTTTTTGCGGTCATGAGTATTATGAATGTGGTGATCGAGAGGAAAATTGCTCTCTGGGGTTACCGGAAATACAGAAAAACCATCTGGGAAACGGATTCCAGAGTGGAATATTTTTTCCAGAGAAGTACATCGGCTACAGATGGTAAAGATATTCGTCTGTACCGCATGGAAAAGTGGTTTGTAGATGTTATGAAGACGCTGGTTCAGAGGCGGTTAAAAGTATGGAAGAGAGTGGAAATGTATTATTTTCTGCCCCACCTTTCGGACACGATCTGGTCGTTCGTGCGTGACATCATTGCATATTCTGTGCTGGTGAATCAGTTTCTTGCGGGAGGATTAAATGCGACCACTTTTACATTTTATCTGGGAATTATCACCGGATTTGCGGGCTGGTTAAATGGTGGCAATATGGGGGACGGATTTGTGCACGCTAACAGTGAGATGATCCGTTGCAACTGGGGCATTAACGATTATCGGAGTTTTATGGAATTGCCGGATTCGGAACATAGTACAGATAAAGAGAATCAGGAAAGCTTTTATAATGAAAGAAAGGCAGATCAAGAAGAGATTTCAAAAACTGTCTATACCAAAAATAGGACAGATAAAACAGAGAAAGGTGTTGCTCTTGAATTCAAAAATGTATGTTTTCGTTATCCCGGTGCAGAACATGATGTGATACATGATCTGAATCTTAAAGTGAATGCAGGAGAAAATATTGCACTGGTAGGTGTAAATGGAGCAGGAAAGACTACGTTAGTGAAACTTTTGTGCGGTTTTTATCATCCCGACAAAGGGCAGATCCTTATTAATGGCAGAGAGATTTCTGATTATCCGGAGACAGAGTATCGTAAGCTGGTGGGGGCGGTATTTCAAGATATGATGGTGATGGCAACTTCGGTAGCAGAAAACATCGCCTGCGAAAAACAGGAAAATATTGACGAGCAGAAGCTGCAACAGGCAATGCAGCTTGCAGATATTGAGGATAAGATCTTTTCTTTGCCTAAGAAAGAAAAGACGTCTGTTACCAACTTTTTGGACAAAGATGGTGTATCGTTTTCCGGAGGAGAATTGCAACGTATATTATTGGCAAGAGCCTTATATAAGGATGCACCGCTTTTATTGCTGGATGAGCCGACCAGTGCACTGGACCCGTTGGCGGAGACGGCGGTTTATGAACAGTATCACCGGTTATCACAGGGAAAAACAACGATTTTTATTTCCCATCGTCTGGCGAGTACCAAATTTTGCGACCGCATTATTTATTACGAAAACGGTCAGGTGAAAGAGGATGGCAGCCACGAAGAATTGATGAAAGAAAACGGTGCGTATGCCAGAATGTTTGAGATACAAAGTCAGTATTACAATGAGAAAGGTGGTGATTCCGATGAGTCAGAATGCGATCAGTAATGAAAAAGAATCTGCAGGAAAAATTTTCAGGAAATTTATGCATGTCATTGGAATCAATCACAGATTGTGTAAATGGATCCTGCCATGCAATCTTGGAAAAAATATTATTATGGCGGGGCTGCCCTATGTGGGGATCGTATATGGATGTGATATCTTAAATGCATTGGTGGCACAGGAAACAAAAAGTAACATTATGAGCATGGTTTATCAGCTTTTGGGAATTACTTTTGTCATGACGCTTCTGTATCATATTTTGGACAAAGCAGGAAATGCTATGCGGGATAGTATCCGTTATCGGATCAAGGCAGATATTTCAGGGAAAGCGGCAAGTCTGGATTATCAGGAACTGGAATCTCAGGAAAGTATGCAGCTTTTGACAGCAGCATTAGAAGGTGAGAAAGAGAGTGGCGGCATTTATTGGTTTTCAGATAAATTGGGAGTGCTGATTGGCGATGTTGCGTCCATCTTCTATGCATTTATTGTACTGGTACCGATATTAACAAGGAAACAGAATCTGGTTGGAAATGGTGCAATGCAGATTCTAAATTCGAAGTGGATCATATACCTTATTTTTCTGCTGAATTTGTGTTCCATGTTCCTTTTTATGTGGATATCCAAGAGGGGCAATAAAAAGCAGTATGAAATTTATGAGGAAAGTCTGGACGCAATTCGTAAGGATGATTATTTTTACAGGGAAATTCTCAGTAAATACGCGACAGGAAAGGAAATTCGACTATATGCTTTAAAGGATTTACTGCTCCGTGACATGACCGGAGTATGGAATGAAAAATGTGACATTCAGGATCGAAAGCTGGATATTCAGGAAAAAATCAAAATCCGTTACCTGATCGTGCAGGCATTGCTTTTGGTGATTTCTTATACGGTGATCGGAGTCAGAGGTATCAATGGAATGATCACAGGAGCGGAAGTTGTTAAATATGTATCGGCACTGACGGCACTGGGAGGTGCCTGCCAATATATGGTGGATCATTTTGAAACAGTGCTGCTCAATATGCAGTATTTACACCACTATTATGAATATCTGCAGCTGCCAAATCACAAAAAGGCAGGGGATAAGTCTACGGCAGATCTGAAACCGCAGGAGCTGGTGATCACGTTCGAGAATGTAAGTTTTCAGTATCCCGGAGGTAAACAGGATAGTCTGAAGCATATTAATCTCACATTTCATTATGGAGAGAAAATTGCTCTGGTAGGTCCAAATGGTGCAGGAAAAACAACCTTGATCTTACTGTTATGCAGGTTGTATGAACCGACACAGGGACGGATCTTGTTAAATGGAGTTGATATTCGTGAATATGATTATGAAGAATATCTGGCAATGTTTGGTGTGGTATTTCAGGATTTCAAGCTGTTTGCTATGACGGTGGCAGAAAATATTGCGGCAAGTGAAGAGTATGATGAACAGAAAATAGAAGAGGTTTTGGAGAAAGCCGGGATTTGGGATCGTGTCCGGAAAATGGAACAGGGAATCCACAATCCGCTGTATAATGTTGGCATAAAAGGTGTTGAGGTGTCTGGCGGCGAAGCACAGAAGATTGCTATTGCGCGTGCATTGTACAAAAATGCACCATTCATTATTCTGGATGAACCAACCAGTGCATTAGATCCTATGGCGGAGTACGAGATTTATTCAGGATTTGATCGTTTGATACAGGACAGAATGGCTGTTTATATATCCCATAGAATGTCAAGCTGCCGGTTCTGTGAACGGATCGTTGTGCTAAAAGACGGACAGGTGCAGGAACAGGGAAACCATGAGGAACTGATAGACAGAGATGGAATTTATGCGATGATGTGGAATGCACAGGCACAAAATTACCAATAGGATGAAGGTGATCTGAGAGATGATTTTTGCGATATAATTAATGATCATCAATTGTTGTGGACGCATACAGAATAAAATGATGCATAAAAAGACTTTCTTGACATGGGGACTTTCTCTGATTTAATATAAAGAATACATACAATTAAGAAAGGCTTGTGTCATATGGCAGAGAATAAAAAGATAAATAAAAGAGAATCACAGAAGCAGGATTTTTCCAATCTGGCGGAAGAGATATTTCTGTGGTCGAAGGAGGAGCTGTTTCCTAAGGATGTCAGTGCAGATGCAGCATATATTCTGCAGGCACACAGACAGCGTCTTCGGCAAAAAGGTCTTGAGATGGAGTATGCCATGACATCTCAGGACTTTTTTCTTGAAAACAAGACGGAAAAAGTTTCTTTGCTTCGTTGGAAATGCAAAGGAAATATGGAATTTACCATGGACTCCGGCAGACAAAAGAAAATATCCGGTCAATATCATCTATATGCTTTTGCAAAATGGCAGGGAAGAAAATACATGATAGAGCAGCTTTATTTCAAGAAAGCTCACGAGACAGACAGAGACAAATTATTACGCAAGACTCTCAGGTTCTTTGGAATCGGTGCCGTGATCGGTTTTTTGGTGGCTTTATATCAGATACTGATCCTGAACAGTATGGAATATACCGGTCTGCTGGTGGATCCTGTGGTGGGTGCTCTTTTCGGATATGCTGTATATGCATTATTTCAGTTGGGAAAGCTAGTGATAAGGGGCATCAGGGAAATGCCATTAATACGAAAAAGCGGACAAACGGCGATGGAGATCACATTTGTTATGCGGTTATTAAATCAGGAATTTTCTTTTCCTGTTTTTGAGGCACAGATCGTTGATCTGCTCCAAAGGGTAATCTATGCTGCTGATATTTCAGATATTGATCAGTATGAGCCGGAGGCAAGGGAGAGGCAGCTGGAGGATATCATTCAGTGTATTTATGAGGGAAATATGATCTTTAGGGGATATCATTCAGAAGAAAAAAAGTGCATTTTGAATCTTGATCTGTATATGTTGGATGTATATTATAAAAAGTCCCGGATATGGAGTCAGCGGGATGTATACCATATGACAGTATACCGGGATTTCGGACAGTCAAAAGAAAAGGCAAAAAAATGGATTATACAGGCAATATGGAGGGATAAAAAATGACAGAAAAATATGATTTTGACAAGGAAATTAATAGGAGAAATACCGGTTCCCTGAAATGGGATGTTCCGGATGGAGAGCTGCCGATGTGGGTGGCAGATATGGATTTCGAGACAGCACCGGCAGTACGGCAGGCACTGGAACGCAGGGTCGCACATGGTGTCTTTGGATATTCTGTTTTGCCCGATGCATGGTATCAGGCCTATCAGAGGTGGTGGGAGAGTCGTCATGGACTGCATATAGAGAAAGACTGGCTGATATTTTGTACCGGTGTGATCCCGGCATTGTCTACCGCTGTAAGAAAGTTTACCACACCGGGAGAAAAGATATTGATACAGACACCGGTTTATAATATCTTTTTTAATTCAATTATCAATAATGGACGTTTTGTGGTGGAAAGTCCGCTGGCATATGATGGACACAGATACAGCATTGACTGGAGAGATCTGGAAGAGAAGCTTTCCGATCCGCAGGTTTCTATGATGATCCTGTGCAACCCTCATAATCCGGTAGGAAATATCTGGGATCAGGATGTATTGGAAAGGATCGGTGAACTTTGCTGCAAATATCATGTTATTGTTTTTTCGGATGAGATTCATTGTGATCTGACAGCTCCGGGAAAGGAATATGTTCCTTTTGCCAAAGTGTCCGAAACCTGCAGACAGATCAGCGTGACAGCAATCGCACCGACGAAGGCATTTAATATTGCCGGTCTTCAGACAGCAGCGGTTATGGTGCCGGATGAACTGCTCCGCCACCGGATGTGGAGAGCGTTAAATACGGATGAGGTGGCAGAACCAAATGCATTTGCGGTGGATGTGACGGTTGCTGCTTTTGAAGAGGGAGCCGGATGGCTTGATGCATTAAGGGAATATATTCAGGAAAACAAAAAAATTGTAAAGGAATATATTCAGCAGGAGATCCCACAGATCGGGATTGGTTCTTTGGATGTCACATATCTGTTATGGCTGGACTGCAGTGCTCTGACGGACAATGCAGAGAGGCTGTCTGCCTATTTGAGAAAAAAAGCCGGATTGTATTTATCGGAGGGAAATATTTTCGGAGGAAACGGTGCACAGTTTCTGCGTCTGAATACAGCGACCGGCCGCAAAAATATTTTGGAGGGGCTTAAACGTCTGAAACAGGGAGTTGAAAGCTGGTGCATGGAGGACTGACATGAAAAAAGATAAAAGTGCATATCTGCTTGCCGGATTGCGGGAGGGAAAAAAGCTTACATTGAGACATCAGCTGGAATTGATCATCCAGCTGAGTATTCCGGCTATTTTTGCACAGATTTCTTCCATTGTCATGGAATATATTGATGCGTCCATGGTGGGGAGATTGGGGGCAGATGCATCGGCTTCTATTGGCCTGGTGGCTTCCAGTACATGGCTGATGGGCGGTCTGACTTCTGCGTATAATACAGGATTTAGTGTGCAGGTCGCACACCGGATCGGTGCCGGTGATGACAAAGGAGCGAGGCGGATCGTGCGGCAGGGGCTGGTGACAGCATTGTTCTTTAGTTTTGTATTATTATGCATTGGTGTGGCGATCAGCAGGGAACTGCCGGTGTGGCTTGGAGGTGGCAGGGAGATCTGTCATGACGCATTTCACTATTTCCTGATATATTCTCTGGCATTACCGGTCATGCAGATGAATCTGGCTGCCGGGGCAATGCTTCAAAGCAGTGGAAATATGCGTCTTCCGAGTATACTTCATGTACTGATGTGTTTTTTAGATATGTTATTTAATCTGGTTTTGATCTTCCCGGCAAGAACTGTTTCACTTCTTGGAAAGACACTGTTTGTGCCTGGAGTTGGTCTGGGGGTGCTTGGGGCTGCTCTGGGGACAGCACTGGCACAGCTTGTAATAATGATATGTATGATGTATTTTTTATTATTCAGGTCACCAGCTTTACATCTTCGAAAGGGAGAGAGACTGCGGTTTCATAGAAAAGATATCAAAAAGGCCATATGTATTTCCGTGCCGGTTGGTGTAGAGCAGTTTATCATGAGCGGAGCACAGATTATGTCAACCAGGATCGTAGCACCTTTGGGGATGATTTCTATCGCAGCCAATTCATTTTCTATAACGGCAGAAAGCTTATGTTATATGCCGGGATATGGGATTGGTTCGGCATCAACAACACTGATCGGACAGAGTATAGGGGCGGGCAGACATGATCTTACCAAAAGGCTTGGGTGGATCGCGACGGGATTTGGCATGGCTGTGATGGCGGTCAGCGGTGCCTGTATGTATCTTATCGCACCGTGGATGATCTCTGTATTATCACCGGATATGGCAATACGGCAGCTGGGGACAGCGGTGCTTCGTATAGAAGCCTTTGCGGAACCAATGTATGCGGCTTCTATTGTTGCTTCAGGTGTGTTTCGGGGGGCTGGGGATACATTGATCCCGAGTTGCCTGAATTTTTGCAGTATGTGGCTGATCCGCCTGCCTTTGGCAGCATTTCTGGCCCCCCGTTTCGGTTTAAAGGGCGTATGGATCGCGATGTGCATTGAGCTTTGTGTCAGAGGGATTTTGTTCCTGCTTCGTCTGGGGATCAGTAAGAATTGGGACAAGGCCGGCAGAAAGCACCGAGGCAAATTACCGGCATAAAATAGCAAAAAGGGGTCGTGCTTTTCTTTTGATTCGGAATGATGTATAATTATTTTGATTGGAGAATGGAATGTATGGAAAATGACGGAAAAGCACCGGATTGTAATGATGAAGGAGAAATACAATGCAGGTTATCAGAGAAGAGAGATTAACAGGAGAGAGAGCATTATTCCATAGTAAGGATCTTACCATTGAATATTCAATTTTTGCGGATGGAGAGTCCCCATTGAAGGAAAGCAGTGATATTTCATTAAGTAACACATCCTTTCAATGGAAATATCCATTGTGGTATTGTAAAGATATCCGGGTAGAGGATTGCAGCTTTGCAGAAATGGCACGGGCAGGGATCTGGTATACTGATAATATTTCGATAAAGGATACCTTATATGAGGCACCAAAAGGCTTTCGCAGAGTAAATGGCCTGACGCTGGAAAATATTGATCTTCCTCATGCCGAAGAGACTTTGTGGCATTGCGATAATGTCACGATGAAAAATGTGGCAGCCAAGGGAGATTATTTTGCAATGAACTGCAGTAATATGAAACTGGATCAGTTCCGGCTGGTGGGAAATTACTGCTTTGATGGCTGTAGGGATGTAGAGGTTCACCATGCCAAGATGCTCTCCAAGGATGCATTTTGGAATTGTGAAAATGTCACGGTTTATGACTCCTATATTTGTGGGGAATATCTGGGGTGGAATTCAAAAAATGTCACATTTATTAATTGCTTGATAGAAAGCCTTCAGGGAATGTGCTACATGGACAATCTGGTCATGAAAAACTGTAAGCTGTTGAACACAACGCTTGCATTTGAATATTCTACGGTAGATGTGGAAACGGATGGGATTATTGAAAGTGTAAAGAATCCGGCATCCGGAGTAATAAAGGCAGAAAAGATCAATGAGTTAATCTTGGAGGAGCAGGAGATAGATCCTTCAAAGACAACGATCATAGTAAAGAAATAATGTGATTCATATGGGGTGTGTATTCGCTGGAAAGTGTTATTGAGGGAGGTGATATGTTGAGAAAAAGAATTGCGGTTTTATCTTCACAGTTAGAGGAAAATTATCAAAAGAATTTTATGCAGGGATTTTTAGAGAAGGCATTTGCTTATGATTATGATGTCTGTACCTTTGCAACATATCGGAAGTATCAGGACACTTCTGAACGGGAAATGGGTGAAACAAGTATTTTTTCACTTGTCAATTATGATGCATTTGACGGTATCGTTGTTTTGCCGGAAACATTGCAGACACCCGGCCTGATGCTTCGTCTGGAACAGGACTTTCGAGAAAAATTTCATGGAAAGCTTCTGTATGTGGATCGGAAAAGTGATGAATATGATTATATCATGCTGGATCATTACAGACCGATTAAAAGGATGGTATCTCATTTGATCGAAAAGCATGGTCTCAGGGATATTATATTTTTGACAGGTCCGCAGTATAATGCACATTCTATCCAGCGTCAACAGGGATTTATTGATGCGATGGAAGAGCATGGACTACAGGTACGGGAAGACATGATCTTTTATGGGGACTACTGGTATGACGGAGGTCAGGAGCTTGTACGGGAGTTCTTTGCTAAGAACAGGAAAATGCCGGAGGCAATTGCATGCGCCAATGATCTTATGGCGATCGGTGTAGCAGAGGCTTTGACAGAGAAGGGCCTGCGTGTGCCGGAGGATGTGGCGGTGATCGGATATGACTCTGTGCCGGAGGGCAAGGAGAGTCCGAGTCCGATTACGTCCATGGATATCCCGTCCGGAGAGTTTGGCCGGTATGCGGCAGAATGTATAAATAATCTTTTGAATGGTCAGAAAATACAGGCATTTACCTATGAACCGCCATTATTTCTGGGAGGCAGCTGTGGCTGTCACTGTGAAAGTGTGATTCCGCGAAAGATCGTAAGACAGCAGTGGGCTACGGAGGTTTCCAGAAATAGTCTGTATTCCAGTTTTAATCATCTTACGGAAGACTGGATATCACAGAATACATTTCAGGAGCTGATGGATGCAGTCCAGACATACAGTTATCAGATCAGAGAATTTGACAGCTTTCATATTTGTGTGAATGACCTATGGATACGGGAGGACAAGCCTGCCAGCGTGAATATCCTTAAGGGGCATTATACGGATAATATCGCCCCGGTTCTTCATTGTGGGCCATCCGGCAAGGGAGAGGACAGGCTTGAATTTAGCGAAACCTTTCCAAGAGAACAGATGCTTCCGGAAATTTATGAGAAGAGTGAGACGCCTAAGGCGTATATATTTACGCCATTGTATTTTGAGGATATGTGTTTTGGATATGCAGTACTCAGTTATGGAAATAAACCAAAGGCATATGACGAACGCTATTATATGTGGCTTCACAATCTGATGATCGGGATGGAATGTTTCCGGCGGATGGATGCACTTCAGAGAACAAACCGACGGGTGCAGGAGCGAAAGATTCATGATGAACTGACGGGAATGTTTAATTATACAGGATTTGTAAAACATTCTAAGCCTATGGTGGAACGAGCCTGTGAAGAGAATAAATATATCAGTATTCTGGCTATGGATATGGCAAATCTTGACAGGATCAATGAAAAATATGGCAGAAATGAAGGAGATGCGGCTATCAGAAAGGTAGCCGGGATCATACAGGACTGTGCTGATGAAGGGGCTATGTGCTGCCGGCTGGGGAATGATGAGTTTATTATGGCCGAGCTGACACAGGAGGCTAACTATGAAAGGATTCATTCAGTGCGTCGGCAGATTGACAAGATGTTGGAGGAATATAATCATTCCACAGGGGGACGCTATGAATTACGTCTTTTCAGCGGAAGTAAGACAGAGAGAGTCAGGAATCTGGTAGAGATGGAGGATCTCGTGAATGCTGCAGTGAGCCGCAAAAACGGACATAAGGCAAGCGAAAAGCGGGTCAGTGCAGATGTGACTTTGTCAGTAGAGGAACAACAGCAGGCGGCTCTGGTGAAAAAGGTATTGGATGAGAATCTGTTTGTTTATCATTTTCAGCCGATCGTCAGTGCAAAGGATGGTTCTATAGTAGCCTATGAGGCACTCATGAGGACACAGATCCATCCGGTCATATCTCCGCTGGATATCATAAAATACGCATCGCATCTGGAGCGTCTGTATGATGTGGAGAGGGCAACATTTTTTAATATTCTTCATTTGGTGGATGAGAAAGAAAAAGAACTGTCCGGCAAAAAAATATTTATTAATAGTATTCCGGGAAGCCAGCTTTCCGGAGAGGAAGCAGCAGTATTAAAGCAGAAGCTTACAAAACATGCGGACAGTGTAGTTGTTGAGCTGACGGAGCAGACGGAAGCAGATGACAAAACGCTGGCAGATATGAAGAGTGGCTACGAAAAAATGGGGATTGAGACAGCAGTAGATGATTATGGAACAGGATATTCCAATATTGTGAATCTGCTTCGCTATATGCCAAATTATGTGAAGGTCGACCGTATGCTGCTGAGTGGGATACAGGACAATCCGCAAAAACAGCATTTTGTCAAGGATATTGTGATCTTTGCCCATGAAAATCATTTTCAGGTATTGGCAGAAGGGGTGGAGACCTCGGCAGAATTGGAAACGGTGATCAAGCTGGGAGTGGATCTGATCCAGGGATATTATACGGCAAAGCCAAATCCTGATATTTTAGGCAGGATTGATAGAGATATTGAAGAAGAGATCTGCCGCTATCAGAAAGAAAGAGTATCATAGAAAATAAAAAAGGGCAAAACCAGCGTTTTGCCCTCCAAGAATTGCTCCGCAATTCTCGTTGGCTTCCCACTATGTTACGAGCATTTTCCTATACACTAAAAAAGGGCAAAACCAGCGTTTTGCACTCTGGCCTCCTTCTACACTACAAGCATTTTCCTATACACTAAAAAAGATAAACGATAAGAGCCTGCAAAAAAACTGCAGGCTCTTATCGTTATCAGATATAGATAAAGTATTATTCATCAAAGAGTTTGATGCCATCTTCCTGTCCATAGACAGCAAAACCGTCAAATCCCTGTGCTTCCAGCTTGTTCAAATATTTTCCGAGCTTCTTTGGACGGGCGATAACGGAAACAATATATTTGCTGCGAAGCTCCTCGGCATAGATCAGGGCATCCGTGTATGTATCCGGATCATAAAATACAGCGATTTTCTTTTTGCGGTTTGGAATGGTATGGTTTTTCTCCATCAGGATACCGAAGATACGTTCAAAACCGATAGAAAAACCGACGGCCGGAATATCCTCGTTAAGAAATTTGCCGATCAGGTTATCATAGCGGCCGCCACCTGCTACAGCACCACTGTAGCCAGCTGCTTCGACCTCAAAGATCGTGCCGGTATAATAGCCCTGACCACGTACAAGAGAAGGACAGAATTCTACAGGAATAGTGCCGTTGGAAACCTTTGTGACAGCATCGATAATACGCTGAAGCTCTGTAACATAGGAAGCGTCACAAACCTTTGCAACAGACTCCAGTGTAAGGGAACCATCTGCAAACAGGGCAATAAATTTATCGATGGCAGCTGCGTCGAATTCATTGTCGATCAGTTCTGCTTTTACCCCGTCAATTCCGATCTTATCCTGCTTATCAAAAATGATCGCCAGCTTTTCATTGTCTTCTTTGGCAAATCCGGCATAAGCAAAAATATCGCTCAGGATACGCCGGTCGTTGATCTTTACTTTATAATCAGAAAGTCCTACGCGGTTTAGGGCCTTTGTGGTAGTCAGGATCAGTTCAATCTCAGCGTCTCTGGATTCGTTCCCGATAATATCAATATCGCACTGCATAAATTCGCGGAGACGTCCCTTCTGAGGACGTTCTGCACGATAGACACGGTCCATCTGGATCACTTTGAAAGGAGATAAAAGCTCGTTTCGGTTATTGGCATAGTAGCGGGAAAGAGGAAGCGTCAGATCGTAGCGCAGTCCCATATCCGCAAGCTCTTTTTCGGATGGATGATCTCCGGCAAGAGCACTGTCCAGTTTTTTGCCGCGTTTCAATATTTTGAAGATAAGGTTCAGATTTTCTCCGCCCTCACTTTTATCCAGATTGACGGAATCCTCTATGATGGGAGTTGTGATACGCTGGAAACCGGCACTGCTGTATGTTTCCATAATGATATTTTGTAAATAATCCCGGATCTCGGTCTCTCTTGGAAGATAATCTCTGGTTCCCTTGACTGGTGTAGCTTTCATAATTCTAGACATCCCTTTCTGATTATAATGATAGTATCTTATCCGAAACAGATAAGAATGGTTTTCTTTTTAAAATTGTATGTGTTATAAACAATTCAAACAGTAACGATTTTATCACAGCATGTGCTAAATCACAAGTCTGGTTTGACTTATGTTTTAGAATAGTGTAAAATCGGAGAAAATGCGGAAGAAGAAATATACGTGTTTTCAGAAAAAGTTATTTTGGAGGTCATCATGGATAAGAAGTTAAAAGTAGGTATCCTTGGAGGTACCGGAATGGTAGGACAGAGATTTATCTCTTTGCTGGAAAACCACCCTTGGTTTGAGGTTGTTGCGATTGCAGCCAGCCCGAGAAGTGCTGGTAAGAAATACGAGGATGCCATTGGCGGACGCTGGAAAATGACAACACCGATGCCTGAAGCTGTAAAGGATATCATTGTTGAGGATGTCAGCAATGTTGAGGAGGTAGCTTCAAAGGTTGATTTCGTATTCAGTGCGGTAGATATGAGCAAGGACGAAATTAAAAAGATCGAGGAAGAATATGCAAAGACAGAGACTCCTGTTGTATCTAATAACAGTGCCCACAGATGGACTCCTGATGTACCGATGGTTGTACCGGAGCTGAATCCGGAGCACTTAGAGGTAATAGAGTCACAGAAGAAGCGTCTGGGAACGACGAGAGGTTTTATCGCTGTTAAGCCAAACTGCTCGATCCAGAGTTATACACCGGCACTTCACGCATTAAAGAAAGCCGGATATGAGCCAAAGACGGTAGTTGCTACCACATATCAGGCAATTTCAGGTGCAGGAAAGACATTTAAGGATTGGCCGGAGATGGAGGGCAATATCATTCCATTCATCGGTGGCGAGGAAGAGAAGAGTGAGCAGGAACCTCTTCGTATCTGGGGTCATATCGAAAATGGTGAGATCGTAAAGGCAGATGGTCCTGTTATCACGACTCAGTGTATCCGTGTGCCTGTATTAAATGGTCACACAGCAGCAGTTTTTGTGACATTTGAGGAGGGCAAGAAACCATCTAAAGAGGAAATTATCCGTGTATGGAGAGAGTATTCGGGAGTACCGCAGGAGTTAAAGCTTCCTAGCGCACCGGAGCATTTTATCCAGTATCTTGAGGATGACAATCGTCCACAGGTATCTATGGATGTAGATTATGAGAATGGTTTTGGTGTATCTATGGGCCGTCTTCGCGAGGATACTGTATTTGACTACAAGTTTGTAGGTCTGTCTCATAATACAGTCAGAGGAGCAGCCGGTGGTGCAGTGCTTACTGCTGAGCTTTTAACAGCCAAAAAATATATTACAGCAAAATAATAACAGGATAGCTGCGAAAAAATGACTGCAGTAAATTGTTTTAGGCACATTTCGATAAGTACGAGGGAGTGAGGTGGCTGCATGAATGCATATAGGATCCTGGTAAAAGGAATTGTAAAAAGGGACGATAAGTATCTCATCGTAGAAAAATGGTATGATGATAATATCATGGATCCCTATCAATGGGAATTTCTCGATGGAGAGGCAGAATTTGGTGAGTCACCGGATGTGGCTGTTATCCGTATGATTCAGGAGCAGACAGGACTTACGGCAGAGATTGACCGTATTCTGTATACCTGGACCTTTATGGTGGGATCGGTATGCAGTCTGGGTCTGACGTATCTATGTTATACGGATATGGAAGAGGAGGATGTGCAGCTTTCTGAGGATCTTCATGATTGCCGGTGGGTATCCGCAGATGAATTTGAGGAGTTTATTACAAATCAAAGGATGTTAGAAGATATCGACAAAGCAGAGCTGTATTAATGAAAAGGGGTGTCAATGCCTGGTGGCTGACATCCCTATTTTTGGAAAATAGAAAAGAGAATGGACGGTGATGCAATGAAAATACTGATCAAAAATGGAAAACTGGTTGATCCCGCAAATGATATTGATGCATTTTATGATATATTGCTGGAGGATGACAAGGTGGCATGTGTATCTCAGAATATAGATGCCGGTGGCTTGGAAGAGGGAGACAGGCTGATTGATGCTTTTGGAAAAGTGATCATGCCGGGGTTTATTGACCTTCATGTGCATTTAAGAGAGCCGGGCTTTGAATATAAAGAGACGATCAAGACCGGCTGTGTAGCGGCAGCACATGGAGGCGTGACAAGTATCTGTCCTATGCCGAATACGAAACCGGTTATTGATAGTCCGGAGATGGTCCGCGATCTTTTGGAAAGAGCGAAGGATGCACCGGTACATGTACTTCCTATCGGAGCAGTAACGATCGGACAGGAAGGAAAAGAGCTTGCGGACATTGAAGGTATGCAGAAAGCCGGTATTGTGGCATTGAGTGAGGATGGAAAATCGGTTATGGACAGTTTGTTGTTCAGACATGCCATGGAGCAGGCTGCCCTGTATGAGATCCCAATGTTTTCTCATTGTGAAGATAAGGCACTGGTAGATGGTGGTGTTATGAATGCCGGTGATAAAGCGGAGGAACTGGGGCTGCCAGGAATTACAAATGCAGTAGAGGATGTGATCGCAGCAAGGGATATACTGATCAGCAAGGAGACAGGGGCACAGCTTCATCTATGTCACTGTTCTACGGCAGACAGCACGGTTTTAGTAAAGATGGCCAAGGACCAGGGACTTCGTGTTACAGCAGAGGTATGTCCGCATCATTTTACAATGTCCGATCAGGAGATTACGGAGGATGATGGCCGTTTTAAGATGAATCCGCCACTACGCAGTCCGAAAGATGTACAGGAATTAAAGGATGCATTGGCTGCCGGTGTGATGGATGTGATCTCTACAGATCATGCACCTCATGGAGCAGAGGAAAAAGCACAGAGTATGAGGAAAGCTCCGTTTGGAATTGTTGGTCTTGAGACATCCTTTGCTTTGGGCTTTACAGAACTGGTAAAGGGAGGATATCTGTCATTATCCCAGCTGGTTGAAAAGATGAGTGTGAATCCGGCGAGAGTGCTTGGGATTGATAAGGGAAATCTGGCGGTAGGAAAAGCGGCAGATCTGGTGATCGCTGATGTCGAACAGGAATACGAGATTGACAGCAGCACTTTTGCATCAAAAGGAAAGAATACACCGTTTGATGGAAAAAAGGTAACAGGACGTGTGGTGATGACGATCGTAGATGGCAGGATCGTCTATGAATATAGTAAATAACAGAAAGGAACAGGTGGATCGCATGATCAATAAATTAGTACAGGAAATTAAGAAAAAGGATGCACCGGTGGTTGTTGGATTGGATCCAATGCTTAGCTATGTGCCGGAGCAGCTTACCGGGAAAGCATTTGAGGAATACGGGGAGACTCTGGAGGGAGCAGCAGAGGCAATATGGCAGTATAATAAAGGAATCGTAGATGCGGTCTGTGATCTGATACCTGCAGTAAAGCCGCAGATTGCTATGTATGAGCAGTTTGGAATACCGGGAATGACAGCTTTTAAAAAGACGGTAGATTATTGCAAGCAAAAAGGACTTGTAGTGATCGGAGATATCAAGAGGGGGGATATTGGCTCGACATCAACGGCATATGCAGTAGGCCACTTGGGGAAAGTTACGGTAGGAAGTAAGCAATATTATGGTTTTGATGAGGATTTTGTCACGGTTAATCCATATCTGGGAAGTGACGGAGTCAATCCGTTTATTGATGTATGTAAGGAAGAAAAAAAGGGGATCTTTGTGCTTGTTAAGACATCAAATCCATCCAGTGGAGAGTTTCAGGATCGTCTGATCGATGGAAGACCTCTTTATGAACATGTAGGAGAGAAGGTTGCTGAGTGGGGCAGCCAGTGTATGGGTGATGAATACAGTTATGTAGGATGTGTTGTCGGTGCTACTTACCCGGAGATGGGTAAGGTTCTCAGAAAGATCATGCCAAAGACATATATCCTTGTGCCGGGCTATGGTGCACAGGGAGGAAAGGCATCCGATCTGGCACCTTATTTTAATAAAGATGGTCTGGGAGCTATCGTTAATTCTTCCCGGGGTATTATCTGTGCATATAAGCAGGACAAATATGCAAAATTTGGTGCACAAAATTATGCAGAGGCATCCAGACAGGCTGTGATTGATATGATCAAGGATATTAATGAGGGACGCAAATAGATTGGAGACAACAATGGCAGAAAAGAAAAAATGTATGGCGGTTGTTACAGACCCCAAAAAGCTTACGGAAGGGATTTACAGTATGTGGCTGCAGTTTCCGGAGGATTATAATGTGGCTGCGATGGCGGTACCGGGACAGTTTATTTCTATGTATTGTGGGGACGGAAGCCGGCTTCTTCCACGGCCCATCAGTATCTGCGGTATCAATGCTGATGAGAGAAAACTACGGGTAGTCTATCGGATCGCGGGAAAAGGGACAGAGGAGTTTTCAAAGCTTACAGCCGGAGATAAGATTCCTGTGATGGGACCTCTGGGAAATGGTTTCACCCGAAAAAGCGGTAAAGCGGTTCTGATCGGTGGGGGAATCGGTATTCCGCCGATGCTTGCATTGGCTCAGTCATTAAAAGAAGAGGGTGCAGAGGTTTCTGTTGTGCTTGGATACAGAGATAATGATCTGTTTCTAAAGGAAGAGTTTGAGCCATATGCTGATGTCTATGTATCAACGGAGGATGGCAGTGTCGGAACAAAGGGGAATGTCATTGATGCGATCCGCGGCGAAAAGCTGCAGGCAGATACAATCTACGCGTGTGGTCCGCTACCGATGCTTCGGGGAGTGAAGGCATATGCGGCAGAGACAGGGACGGCAGCACAGATTTCCATGGAGGAGAGAATGGCATGTGGAATTGGAGCGTGTCTCGGATGTGTCTGCCAGTCTACAGATGTAGATGGACATAGCTATGTCCACAATAAGCGTGTCTGCAAGGATGGTCCGGTTTTTGATGCAGAGAAAATTGAAATATAATGAAGACTACAGATAAAATGCAGGGACATGGAGGATGAATATGAATTTATCAGTTGATTTTGCCGGAGTAACTATGAAAAATCCGGTGACAACGGCATCAGGAACCTTTGGTTCCGGTGTAGAATATGGAGAATATGTGGATCTGAATCGTCTCGGTGCGGTGACAACGAAGGGTGTGGCAAATGTACCATGGCCGGGCAATCCGACTCCGAGGGTATGTGAGACATATGGTGGTATGTTGAATGCGATCGGCCTGCAGAATCCGGGTATCGATGTTTTTATAAAAAGAGATATTCCTTATTTAAAACAGTACGATACGCACATTATCGTGAATGTATGTGGTCATACCACAGAAGAGTATCTGGAGGTAGTAGAGAGGCTTGCAGACCAGGATATTGATCTGCTTGAGATCAATATATCATGCCCGAATGTAAAGGAAGGCGGTATTGCTTTCGGTCAGAATCCTAAGCTGGTGGAGCAGATCACAGCCGAAATAAAAAAGAAAGCAAAGCAGCCTGTTATCATGAAATTAAGCCCGAATGTAACAGATATCACGGAAACGGCAAAGGCAGCAGAGGCTGGTGGAGCAGATGCTTTGTCCCTTATCAATACATTGACCGGAATGAAAATTGATATTAACCGACGTCAGTTTGCATTGGCTAACCGGACAGGTGGCATGTCAGGTCCTGCGGTAAAACCGGTGGCAGTAAGAATGGTATATCAGACTGCACAGGCCGTAAAGATACCTGTGCTGGGAATGGGTGGCATCCGTAATGCAGAGGATGCATTGGAATTTATCATGGCAGGAGCATCTATGGTAGCGGTTGGAACATCGAATTTTAATAATCCCGCTGCAACGATAGAGGTCATTGACGGCATTGAAAGATTTATGAAAGAGAATCATGTAAAGGACATACATGAGCTGATCGGGTGTGTTCATGCATAATAATGTCCGGAAAATTGAACATTATCTTTACACCCGGACGGATTTATGACATAATGAGCCATGTGGGAACTGTTATGTGCAAGAAGACTGTGACATAAATGATCAGCTGCCCATGTATATAGAAAGGAGTTACATAATGAAGAAGAGAGTATTAGCTATGATGCTTTCCCTGGCGATGTGTTTTAATATGACAGCTTGTGGAAGCACGGACAATTCAGACAAGACAACCAGTGATAAGGCTTCCTCAGAAAGCAAGGGGAGCTTCAAAAGCGACAATAGTTCTGATCTGGCATATATCCAGGATAAGGGGACATTGATCGTAGGTATTACAGATTTTGAGCCAATGGACTATCAGAAAGGATCTGATGAGTGGATTGGTTTTGATGCAGATATGGCAAAGGCATTTGCAGACAGTCTGGGTGTTAAAGCTGAATTTGTTGAGATTGACTGGGATAATAAAGTTCTGGAGCTGGATGCGAAATCTATCGACTGTGTATGGAATGGTATGACTCTGACAGATGAAGTTACGAGTTCTATGGCATGTACAAATGCATATTGTAATAATGCACAGGTTGCTATTGTAAAAGAAGCAGACAAAGACAAATACAGTACCGTGGAGAGCATGAAAGATCTCAATTTTGCAGTTGAGGCCGGTTCGGCAGGAGAAAAGGAGTTGTCCAAGCTGGGCTACAGTTATACATCTGTAAAGGCTCAGGCAGATGCACTGATGGAGGTTTCTGCAGGTACTTCTGATGCTGCAGTGATCGATTCCCTGATGGCAGCAGCCATGGTTGGTAAAGGAACCGGATACGAAAAGCTGACATATACAGCAAGCTTTAATAGTGAAGAGTACGGTGTAGGTTTCCGTAAAGGCTCTGATATGGCAGAGAAATTAAATGATTTCTTTGCAAAAAGCTATAAGGATGGCAGTATGAAAAAGACAGCCGAGAAATATGGTGTCCAGGCGGCACTTACTGAACAGTAGACAGATCAAGCAGGGCTGCCGTAATGTTATAGTAGCATTTGCGGCAGCTTTTACTATGCATGAAATGTGTATAAGTCAGTGGGGCGGTGCTGCTATTGACATTTTGAGAAAATAAGTTACGAAGTAAAAGGCAGGTATAATAGATGTCAACGATTATGGAACAGATGCCCATTGTATTTCATTCATTAAATGTGGGCTTTTTACAAACATTGAAGTTATTTTTTGTTACACTTCTGGGGGCCTTTCCGTTGGGACTGGTCATTGCATTTGGATCATTATCCGGGTTTCGTCCCTTAAGGTATCTTACGAAACTGGTCGTTTGGATAATACGTGGAACACCGTTGATGATCCAGCTTCTGATCATATACTATTTCCCGGGACTGGTTCTGGGAAAAACTCTTTGGAGCGGAGGCGAAGAAGGGAGATTTATGGCAGCAGCTGTTTCCTTTATCATTAATTATTCCTGCTATTTTTCAGAAATATATCGTGGCGGTATTCAGAGTGTGCCGAAGGGACAGCAGGAAGCCGGTCTTGTGCTTGGAATGACAAAGAGACAGATATTTTTTAAGGTTACATTATTGCAGATGATCAAGCGGATTGTTCCACCGATCTCTAATGAGATCATTACTCTGGTTAAAGATACTTCTCTTGCCCGTATTATCGCATTACAGGAAATTATCTGGGCAGGACAGGCATTTTTGAAGGGGTCTAATGGTATTTCAGGACAGATATGGCCATTGTTTTTTACAGCAGTTTATTATCTGGTATTTAGTGGTATTCTCACGCTGTTCCTTGGATGGTTGGAGAGAAAACTGGAATATTTCAAATAGGAGGACATGGATATGGCAATATTAGAAGTGAAGAATATCGAGAAATCCTTTGATCGCACCCCGGTTTTAAAGGATATTTCCTTTTCACTGGAAAAGGGACAGGCATTGGCGATTATTGGTTCCTCCGGTTCAGGCAAGACAACCTTACTGCGGTGCTTGAATTTTTTGGAGAGACCGGACAAAGGAAAGATCATTGTGCAGGGAGAGACACTGTTTGATGCACAGGATGCATCTTCGATAAAGGAAAAAGATATCCGGATGAAGCGTCTTCATTTCGGTATGGTATTTCAAGCGTTTCATCTGTTTCCACAGTATACCGCATTACAGAATGTCATGCTGGCAAGACAGCTTTTGGAAAAGGGAAAGCCGGGCTTCAAGGAGAATAAAAAGAAGATTTATGAGGAAATAGAAACGGAAGCGAAGGAGCTTTTAGACAAGATGGGCTTGGCAGATCGAATGAAACATTATCCTCATCAGCTTTCCGGTGGTCAGCAGCAGCGTGTAGCTATTGCGAGAGCATTGGCTTTGAAACCGGATATCCTCTGTTTTGATGAGCCGACCTCAGCCCTTGATCCGGAGCTTACAGGAGAGGTTTTGAAAGTTATCCGCAGCCTGGCGGATCAGAATATGACGATGGTCATCGTAACCCATGAGATGGCATTTGCCAGAGATGTGGCGGATCAGGTGATATTTATGGACAGTGGTGTGATCGTGGAGCAGGGCGAGGCAAAGCAGGTGATCGAAAATCCACAGGAGGAGCGGACGAGACAGTTCTTATCGAGGTTTTCGCAGACGGTGTAATAATTTGGAGATAATGAGTCACAAGGGTTCATTATATGCAGAAATCGTGTACGTATATATGATAGAATAAAAATAAGGAGGTATCATACAATGGAACAGTATAAGCAGGAATTTATCGAATTTATGGTGGAGAGTAATGTGTTAAAGTTTGGTGATTTCACATTAAAAAGTGGACGGAAGTCTCCATTTTTTATGAATGCGGGAGCTTATGTAACCGGGGCACAGCTTCGTAAGCTGGGTCAGTATTATGCAAAAGCAATCCATGAGCATTATGGAGATGACTTTGATGTACTTTTTGGACCGGCTTATAAGGGGATTCCTCTCAGCGTTGCTACAACAATGGCATTTGATGAGCTGTATGGAAAGGAAATCCGTTATTGCTCCAACAGAAAGGAAGTAAAGGATCACGGAGATACAGGTATTCTTTTGGGAAGTAAGATCAAGGACGGAGATAAGGTAGTTATTATTGAGGATGTTACCACATCCGGTAAGTCGATCGAAGAGACATTCCCGATCATTCAGGCACAGGGCGACGTGGAGATCCTTGGTCTGATGGTATCTTTAAATCGTATGGAGAGGGGACTTTCAAGTAATGCCAGTGCATTGGATGAGATTCAGGAGAAGTATGGTTTTGGTGCCAATGCCATCGTAACCATGGAGGATGTCGTTGAATGTCTGTATAATAAGGAGTGTCAGGGTAAGATTGTGATCGATGATACGATTAAAGCAGCCATTGATGCATATTATAAAGAGTATGGCTGCAAATAAATTTGTTTATGAAACTGGTCATAATTAAGAAAATGGAGGAGCGTTATGGCAGAGAAGGTTTATAAGACGATGAAATCAGTAGGAGCATTTAGTCTGGTCACGGGGATTCTTTTGATCGTTGGTGGCATTGCTGCCGGTGTTGCAGTGATCATAAATGGAGCAAAGCTGCTTCATGCAAAGTCAGACCTGACATTTTAAAATTATGAGATACTACTATTTGGATATTTACCGGACATTTTCCTGTATGGCAGGAGAATGTCCGTCTACATGCTGTGCGGGATGGAATATCAGGATTGATGCGGAGGCGATGGAGAGGTTTCGGTCGTTATCGGATGGGGATCAGAGAGAGGACATTTTGCAGCATATAAAAAAAAAGCGAGACGGATATTATTTTATGAACCGTCCGGATGGAAGCTGTGAGATGCTTGATCCGGACGGTTTATGCCGTATACAACGCCGGAGCAGAGAAGAAATGCTTTGTATTACCTGTCGCAAATTTCCGAGGCTGGCCGGAAAAACGGGAGAGGATTACCGGATGTCCATGGCGGCATCCTGTCCGGTGGTAGCTGAATACCTCTGGAAAGGAAAAATCGGCTGGTATGTAACGGCAGAAGGGAAAAGCTATCCGCTGAAGGAGAGTGAAATACCAATTCCGGAGGAAAACAGGAGGCTGCTTGACCAATCTCTTTATCAAAAATATCAATTAGTCAAAAAGGAAGAACCGTCTGTCAGAAATCAGATATTATGTTTATGGGATATTTATCAGAAGATGTATGAGATAACGGATGGATGTATAGAACTGCTGGCTGCTTCACCGGAGCTTTCTTATCTGGAAGGAAGCTTTGACTATTTTGAAAAATCAAGGGAAAATACGGAAATTCTTGAAGATATCATAGAATTTAAGAAACAGTGCGGCGGACATTTACAGAAATTTGCCGGAGGATATATACGGTACAGGATATACAGCCGGTATCTGGAATTTCCAAAGGAAAGTTCCACACAAAATCTGTATCATGTGTTGGGAGAACTGTTTGTTGCATTTATATTGCGATTTAGCAGAAATCGAATAACAAAAAGGAATGATATAGAGACAGCAGTTGCTGAGATCAATTGGATGTATCGGCTTTGTGCTCACGCAGAGTGCAGGGAACAAAAATTTGAAGAATTGTTAAGAAATATATTTATAAATATAGATGATCTGTCCGAAATAATTATTAGATCATTTTCTGATAATTGATCGGTGATCATGAATCTACTGATATGTAAAAAAATGCAAAAGCAGAAAATGCCCTGTTATACAAGGCATTTTCTGTCGTTTACAACAAATTATTCCGTATGTAATTAGATAAAAAGTAGAAAATATGGAAAGTTCTTTACGCACCCGGGAAAATAATTTATCATTGTAGTAACAAATTTATTACAAGGGTGAGGAGGCACACAAATGAAAATAGCATTTTGGAGCAATATCAGGAAGCGCGGAGGAGTGACGACGAATATGGCCTGTATTGCCGCAATTTCGGCAATATCCGGCATGGGAAGAAGTGTTTTGCTGGAAAATCATTATAATATCAATAATTTGAATGGGATGCTTCTGACTCCGGAAAAGATATCAAGGCTTCGGGAAACGGGACAGTATTATAATAAATATGGTATTGAATATATTCTAAAGAGATTATATACCGGGGAGTCCGGTAATTCATTGATTCAGGAAGCGTCTATTCCGTTATTGTATTCCAGTATTTATTATCTGCCCCAAAGTTACATTGTGAATAAAGAAGTTTTTAATTATGAGTTCGAGCTGGTTCACAAGGAACTGTTCCGCACTCTTGAAAGAGTTGCGGAAATGGTACTGATCGATACGGAGTCAAGTGGTAATGCAAGCTCTATGGAGATATTAGAGGAGGCAGATATCATTGTGGTAAATATTGACCAGAATGCAGGAACATGGGAGGATTATTTTGAAAATTATGCTTCTCTTGCCCAAAAATCTGTTTATCTGGTTGGCAGATATCAACGAGAGTATAATCTGAATTTATTCAGGATCCGGAAGGAGTATCATATTCCCAGCAGCCGGATTGGTGTGATACCATATAATATGGAATTGCAGGAGGCGGCAAGAGAAGGTCATATTTTACAGTTTCTGAATCGAAATTACCTGAAAAACGGTTATTCGGATAACAGATATTTCATGCAGGAGGTAAAGAGATCTGCTGTTATGCTGAGAGATAATATATTAAATGATCGAAACACAGGTTTACAAAGAAAAAATGGGAATTGAGGTGGCGTATGGATAGACATCATCCTTATTGGAAAAGAGATCATATGTTTAAATATACATATTGCTTTGGTCTTGGAGTTATGTCCATGGGACATATGAAATCTATTACTGAGACACAGGATTACTTCTATGAGATTATGGAAGCGATCTGCCTTCCCAAAGAGGAGTGGAAGCAGATATTTGATGATCTTAACAATCGTTTTGAGGAATGGATCGACAGAGTATTTTTGTTGTTGGGAGGCAGACAGGAGCAGTATTGCTTCCTGCTGGATCTGTATAGTATTCTGAAAAGGACCTGCTGGGCTAAAGAGTATTGCAGAGAGATTTTAAATGATTATCTGCAGGTTTTTCAACTTTCAGATGCAGAAAAGATTTTTTTTGAGAATTTTTACGATGCCATGCAGTCGGCGGATTTAGAAAAGGCAGTACAGACTGTTAATGACATGAATGACAATGGATATTATATCAGGTATGATTTTTTGGCATGGTTTTATCCCGGATTTTATATGGAAGAGAAAAGGACCGGCATAAGAGTAAGAGATGGAGAGACGGTAGTATTAGACAGACCTGTTTCAATTATCGGAGATATTGAAGTTGATAAGGGAGGCTCTCTTTTGATACAGGGGGCCGATATCAAAATGGACGGTAGGGTCATTGTACATGGAGGACGGTTTCAGATTGATCATGGTCATGTGGAAATTGTGAAATGCAAAGGGGATTATTGGCTTTCATTGGAAGGAACAGCTGTGGTGGTTATGACGGATACAGCGATAGACTGTGGCTTTCAATGTGGAGTTGTCTGGCAGACTTCTGGCAGACTGATGATCAGGGACTGCTGGTTTCGGAGAAGTGCCTGTGGGAGGATGATTCATTTTTCGGGGAGAACGATCCGTATAATGGACAGTCATTTTAGCGAAGCGAAGGCAGGTACTGTCCGGCTCGAGGGTACATCGAGAGGAATTATTGAAGGGTGTGATTTTCAGGATTCGTATGCAGAATACGGGGGGGCCGTTTATTCTGATACGATACATGATGTATTAATACAGAGATGTACGTTTGAAAGATGCGAGGCAAGATATCTGGCAGCGGCCGTTTATTTTAAGTATCAAAAGCTGGGACAGCAGGTGACGGACTGCAATTGTATGGCATGTAACCCGGTACAGGATCTGTTTTTTAATGTAGTGTCATAAAAGATAGAAGGTGGAGCTCATGATTATTGGAAATCGGACAAAATTGCATTATAAGAAAAAGGCATGGCTGACGCCAAAACATCCGCTTTATTTTGAAGATAAAAAATTCAAGCTTTATTATGCGTCTGCAGTAGTGATGCAGGCTCAGATAAGACATGAAATGACTCCTGAGCAGAATTTTGAATTGGAGCGGTTCTTATATCGTGGGATGGAAATATGTTCTGATGATATGAGAGTAGTCACAGAACTGGTGGAAAATCCCAGTGAAGTATTTGATTATCTGTATGCAAATATAACTGGGAAAAAACAAAAATATTTACTACTGCTTGACTGTTATAATGTATCCTGCCGGGGAGAGATGAGCAGGGAGGAGCGGGAGCATATCAGTTTGACAGCACATATTTTGGAAGTGCCGGAGAGATATCTCCGATACTTTGAGATGTTTGTCCGGGCTGCCGGTGATGAGAAAGAGGAGGAATGTCGAAAGATTTATGGTCAGATGCGTGAAATGGGAATAGAACTATCGCTGATGGAACTAAAATATTATCTCATGTCATTATCAGAAGAATTTGAATGCAGACAGGAACATCTCGAAAAAATGAAAAGGCTTCGGCTGGTAGACAAATGTGTTTTGAAGGAAGATATCGTTTTAAGGGATGGAATGGAATTGCACATGGACTGTGCAGTAGTACGGATCTATGGCAATATTACCCTGGATGGAGGAAAGCTTTTTGTTGAGAACAGCCGGATCATTCGTAAGGGAAATTCTCATAGAGCATGTATAAATATTCGAAGAGAAGGAGAATTGCTCATCCGGAAAAGTGATATTGACTGCAGGAATCAGGGGATGTTTGTGCGGGCACAGGATGGGAAAGTGAGCATTTTTGACAGCGAGATCTATAATACGACCAGAGGCGCTGCTGTCCGGTTCTGGGGTGACAGCCTGCGTATCGAGAGATGTCTGTTTCATCACTGCTATTCGAATGATGATGGGGGTGCTGTTCTGGTAAGGGATGGCAGGGCAAACATCAGTAAATGCCGCTTCTGGCATTGTGAAGCAGTTAACGGAGGGGCAATATGCAGTAAGGGGCGGACAGAGTTAAAAAATTGTTTTTTTAAAAAATGTTATGCAAGTGAGTATGGAGCCGCAGTATTTTACCATGGTTTTATAGGAACGAATATTTGTGATCTGCAGGTTCAGGAATGTTTTCCGGAACAAATGGAAATTGTGCAATATTTATCAGAAAACCGGTCACTGGATATTACCGGTGATATGGAGATATGTGACAATACAGTACTGGATTGTGAAATAGATATTGCGTCATCGGGCAGCTTGTGGATTCATGATGCATCAGTATTTTTACGTTATCCGATCAAGTGCAGGGGATGGCTGAATCTGGAGAGGGTATATATATCTGTCGATGAAATGCAATATCATGACATGATACTTGCGGAACATGCAAGAGGATGTCGTATCAGAGAAAGCCGCTTAGATGGAATGGGACAAAATGGGGGAATATTTGCGACAGGGACGCATTTGAAGTTGTACCAATCGGTTTTTTGCAATATGAAAGGTGGGCGGGCTGTTTTTAATGCACTTTCACCGGTGATCCGGGAATGTGTTTTTAATTACTGTCAGAATGGAGGAGTCCATTGTCTGGACGGAACGCTCGAAAAGTGTCTTTTTGTAAATTGCAGAGGCAAAAGTGGTGCAGGAATTTCTATGCTCGGCAGACGTGGAGAGATTAAGGAGTGCCAGTTCCTGCGTTGTATATCGGATATGGATGATGGACCGGTCGACCGGGCAGTCGGATGCAGAGTGGTGGATTGTGAAATACGGAATGAGATTTAGCCGGATATATTTTTGACTCAAACTTCGCACACCAGAAAATAAATTGTGCCCAGACTGTTTCTGATGTGGCACGGTTTTCAATATGATTTTTGGCTTCTAAAGAAGAATGCACCCGGAGGGCTGTGATCTGGAAATTGCCGCAGATCAGTAGGATTGCCAGGAAGTCTTTGCTTTGCAATGTTTCGATGAATACGTGCCTGGACGATCGAGCCTCCAGGGTGGGCTCAGTTATTTCAGTGGGCACGCTCCCGCTACGTCGCACC
>JALFLW010000037.1 GCA_022774505.1 Lachnospiraceae bacterium | reverse complement strand
ATTGCAAGCAAATGACATCAAAAAGACATCAAATTCGCAACCTTAGTTACAACTTCTTGCATTAATTTGCAAGGAAAATCAACAAAGGAAAGAATTTTGAACACATATTAAGACACTTTCTAGTAAGGAAGTGTCTTTTTTTGTCTCTTGCTCCTAGAAAAAACAAAAAAGGAGGATTTCGATGTCAATGCGAACAAGAGCAGGGAAGAAAATATCCCTGACGAATTATGAAGAATTACTGGCTGTGCCGACAATCGAAGGCGCAAGTGATATTCCGCTGGATCAGTTACATGAATTTAAGGGACATCCCTTTCATGTAGTGGATGATGAAGCAATGGATGAACTGGTGGAATCAATTAAAGCAAAAGGTGTATTGTCTCCGGCAATCGCGAGAAAACGACCGGAGGGAGGATTTGAACTAATCTCCGGTCATCGGAGAACACATGCCGCAAGACGGGCAGGACTTGATAAGATCCCGGTCTTTGTAAAAGATTATTCAGACGATGAGGCGGTATGCATTATGGTGGATTCTAATATCCAAAGAGAAAGAATACTGCCAAGTGAGAAAGCGTTTGCTTTGAAGATGAAAATGGATGCCATGCGGAAACAGGGAAGTAGACAAGATTTAACTTCTCGCCAAAATGACGGGAAGTTAAATAGTAGAACAAATAAGACTTCTCGTCAAAATGGCAAGAAGTTGACCAGCGGTTTTGTTGGACAGGAATTTGGAATGTCAAGCAGACAGGTTGATAGGTATATCCGCTTAACTCATTTACTGCCTGAACTGTTATTACTGGTAGATCAAGAGAAGATTAAAGTGACCAATGCAGTAGAGATTTCCTTTTTATCTGTCGATGTGCAGAAACAGGTCTTAGCCTACATAAAGAATGGACATTCATTGACCAAAAACAAAATTATGCAGCTTCGGAATTGCGATACTGATACCACCGATTCTGCCGAAGTAGATAAAATATTACATGGTCAGACAAAGCAGGTAGAGATAAGACAGATTGTTTTGACTAACAGAGAACTTGGAAAGTATTTTCCGAATCAAGTTACAGAGAAAGAAATCAAAAGACAGATCATTCACTTGCTGGATGAATGGAAAGCAAGGGGGGTGAGAGTGTGAGAAGTGTTGAAGAGAACTCTCCAGAGCTTGCGAATGAATGGGGACCGGACAATGGAAGCTTTACACCACAAAATGTGTCCTATGGATCAAATAAGAGCATCCAGTGGATTGGAAAGTGCGGACATACTTGGATCACATCTCCAAAAGCAAGGGCACATGGAGAAGGGTGTCCCTACTGCGCTGGAAAGAAAATACTAACAGGTTTTAACGACTTGAAATCACAGTATCCGGAACTGGCAGAGGAATGGTCTGATAAGAATGAATTACATTCTGATATGGTTACGACAGGTTCCTCAAAAAAAGTTTGGTGGAAATGTCATATATGCGGTTATGAATGGCGGGCGGTGATCAAAAATCGTGTTGGAGGAAGCGGATGTCCGAATTGTGTGAATCGCATACTGATAAAAGGAAAGAACGATTTTGCAACCTTACATCCGGACAAGGCATTAGACTGGTCAGAAAAGAATGTGCCTAAGAAGCCTAATATGTTTTTGGAGTTTTCTAATTACAGGGCATGGTGGAAATGTCATGTTTGTGGATATGAGTGGCAGGCACCGATTGCAAACCGGAGTGGAGGAAGTGAATGTATGTGCTGCTCCGGGATGCGGTTGGAGGCAGGCATCAATGATCTGGCAACAACAAACCCGGAAGTGGCAGAGGAATGGTCTGTGCAGAATGGAGATCTGACACCTGCAATGTATAAGAAAAATTCCAGAGAGATGATCTGGTGGACCTGCAGAGAGTGTGGAAATGAATGGAGGGCTTCCATTTATAGCAGAAGCCGGGGCAGGATCTGTCCTTATTGTTCGGAGAAGATACGGAGAGAAACCAGTGTATTTCGATACCGTTATCGCAGAGATATGATGCGCTTTGAGAACAATATCCGAACCGCAGTCATTCGCTTTTATATGAAAAAGTATGGCATATGTGTGGAATATGATACAGAGGAACTGATCAGAGTATCGTTAGATATGTATTTCCCAGAGGAAAAGGGTGTACTTATTCTGTCAAAGGATTTTCATGAAAATCTGCAGGGAAGAAGGATTGAACATGCCAAGAATGAAATGGTACGAAAGAAAGGACTTCGGCTAATCCGTATTTTAGAGCCGGGTTTTCGTTCATTTGATGATTGTGCCTGTATATCCTGTGCCGATGATACGCTGGAATCCTTTGATCAGGCGTTGGAGGTAGCTATGGAATCCTTTGGAGTGGATATGGACATTGACACGGAACGGGATATGAGAGAAATTTTTGTGAATTATCAGAATTACTTGGAAACCGGAGCATAATCGGTTTGTGAAAGGAAAAGTACCAGAAGATGGTACAAAAGTATAGAGATAACGGCAAATTGTACCATCAGGCGATTAGCCAGTGCCGTGATACAAAGTTATAATTGTGATACAAGGTTGATGGTCATTGTATCACAGCCTTTCACAACTGAATACCAGTTTCTGATGAAGTAAAAATCCGGTGCGACACCTGACATTGAATCAGTCGTAGTTATGCCATTGGAGAGCTGAAGTATCGAGAGATGAAAGCGGAGCGAACAAGGTGGACTTTCCGAAGGAAATGTAAACGTGGCGGATGGATAATAAACCACAGAGGTATCTAAGTAGAATACCTTATCCTCGAAACGGCAGAAGAGGAGCTCATGTTCAATAGAATGTGTCGTGAATGCAGTCAAGCAGACAGGCAGCTTCATCAGAAATTCCTTAGTAAATATTACATTGTATGCGGGGGCGGGTGCGAATAGCATACATTACATAATCAAAAAGTAAAGGAGTAGATCATTATGGATAAAAATACAGTAGTTATCGCTATTGACCACGGCTGGTCAAATATGAAAACAGTACATGAAACTTTTACTTCCGGGATTCGTGAGATTACCACGGAGCCGGCATTGTTTGAAAACGTCTTGGAGAAAGATGGAAAGTATTATAAGGTCGGAAGCGAGCGATTAAAGGTCAAGGACAGCAAGGTGGAGGATGAAAATTATTATCTGCTTTCATTAGCTGCGACAGCCAAAGAGTTAGACCGGCTTGGAAAGAGAACTGCTAATGTCTACTGGGCAGTGGGACTTCCTCTTACCCGTTTTGGCAAAGAGAAAGAGGCATTTATCAAGTATCTGAATCAGAACCGGGAAGTGACATTTAAGTATGAGAAAAAGCAGTATCATATTACGATTGAACGGATTTCGGTATATCCACAGTGCTTTGCGGCGGTTGCCAGTCAGATCAGTGAGTTTCCGGCAAAGGTGCTTGTTGTTGACATTGGTTCATGGACCGTTGATCTGATGCCGATCATCAATCAAAGTCCGGATGAATCGGTTTGTGTGACAAAGAACTCTGGTATTATTACCTGTATTCAACAGATTAATAAGGAATGTGTCAGAAAGCTTAATTCAGAGGTGGATGAGTATGACATTCAACAGGTCATGCTCAATGGAGCAGACAACTTGCCGGATCAGTACAAGGACATTATTCTGGAAGAACTTCACAAGTATTGTGAGACGATCACAAATTATATCAGAGAGCTTGGTTACAACATGGATCTGACACCAATCATCTTTGTGGGCGGTGGTGCAACGGTAATGAAACGGTTTGGACAGATGCAGCAGAGAAATGTCAGATACATTGAAGATATCCGGGCAAATGCGAAAGGCTTTGATTATCTCGGTAAGATTTATCTGGAGCGTACCATTCGAAGAGTTGGATAGAAAGGTGTGAGAAGCAATGGCAAGAAAGCAGTATGAACAGTTTTGTCTGCGGTTTAGCATGGAGAATCCAACTCATGTAAAGTTGTTTCGAATCATCAATAATCTGGATTCGGATATATACCGTTCCAAGAACCAGTTTATTATGGAAGCACTGGAGGCTTATGTATCCGGGAAATCTATCGATGAACTGTGTAAAAAGGAGAAGCAGGAGAAAGAGGCACCGCTGACAAAACAGGATTTATTGGAATTTGGAAATCAGATGCGGGAGGATTTAAAACAGGAATTGTACCAGGAGATGCTTGTTCGTATAGCAGATACTATGATGTCGGCTATAATGCGACAGCCAAACGGGATGCAGGAACAAGCTGACCAGGCAGAGACTGTTTCTCAGAAGAAGGAACAGACTGCAAGCGAGGAAATGGTAGACAATGTAATGAAATGGGCATGATCGGAGGGATGGCTATGGTAAGAAGAGTGATCAGTACAATAATGGTTTTTCTTTTATCGGTGATAAAGGGAGGTGCATGGCTGGGATTGCATTTACTGCTTGCAGTTTTGGAGATCCTTAAGATCATTTTTCTTATTAGCTGTTACATCCTGAAGGTTATGTTATTGATTCTTAGCTGTGGACGAATGGAGAGGAGGTGACAGCCATGATGAAGATGATCAGAATGATTCTTTATATAGAAGCTGTAACAGGAAAACGGCTGATTGATTATATTACAATGGAATAAGGGAAGTTGGTTGTGCGAACCGACTTGATGGGTAAAAGGCATGCCGAAAGGTGTGCCTTTTTTTCGCCGGAGAGTCGGGGAGAATCCTCATAATCTCTGGTGAATGGTGGGAAAAATGATTCGCACAGAGAATATTTCAGAAAGTGAGGAACAGCGAATGAATAAGAAGATTTTTAAGCGAGCAGTTGCGATGATGATGGCTGCGGTTCTTACGGTTGGAGCTGCACTTCCAAGCAGTAATGTGTTTGCTTCCGGTTCCGATGAGGAGAAGGATATAAAGACGCTTGCAGTGTATGATGCCGATGTCCGTACTGACCTTGATGAAGATGAAGTGGTAACGGCTGGGGATATTGTGATCGCCGCCGGCTATGGATTTGATATTGAGAATGATATGGAAGGAATCGTTTATGAGCAGGAGAAAGTGGCAGTAAGCTATTATCCGGATCTGGGAAGCTTTGATGCAGACAAGCCGGGTGATTATGATACTTACTATAAGGTTGAACCTGTCAGCGGAAAGGATGCCTATCTGGTGCATAGAACCATCGCAGTGAAAGAAATCACTACGGAGCAGACAGATAACACAGAAGCAGCGCCGACAGAGGATACTAAGGAAACTGCTGATGACGAGGAGCCTGCCCCCGGAAGTGAAGATACGGAATATATTGACCTTGATACGCAGATCGTAAAGGGATTATCCATTCAGAGAGCACCGGCTGCCATGCTGAAGGCAGCACCGGCAACAGGAACGAAAGATGGTAAAGATTCCATGAAAGTGGGATTTTCCGGTTATGCAAAGTTTTGTGGTCGTTCCATGGGGGTTAAATATATTTCGGAGTCCGGGGATTATTACCACCACTCTGTTTATTGTCTGGATCTGAATAAAAAGACAACAAACGGAACAGTGAGCAAATCCAGCAGTACGAAGAAAGTGAAGCCAGAGATCACCTATTGTCTGGTGAACGGTGTGAGAGAGTTAAATAAAACCTGTCACAACAGCAAGTATTCTTCCGGACATGCGACAGAAGATTACTTTATTACCGGTGCAGCGATCCATGTGCTGAATGGTGAGGTAAAGCTCAGTTATTATGGTAAAGGCAATACCGGAACATATGCAAAGATTTCTGCATTGGTAACGGATGCAAAGAAATACAGCACAGATGATTACAATGACAACGGACTTACCAAGTCGATCAGCTATTCTATTTCTCCGGCGAAGAGTAAATGGGAAAAGGTGGCTGACGGGTTATACCGCAGTAAGGAGAAGTTTGTCCGCACGAAGAAGGGCACGATCAAAAACATCAAATACACGATCAGCGGTGCTCCGGCAGGTCTTACCACAGGCGAGATCAAAACGGATGCATCAAAGATTGATGATGAAAATGATCTGAAGAAGTATGATATCTGTGTGGCACAGACGGATGCGTCAAAGGCGTCATCCAATTTTTATCTGTACTGTAATCAGACGGCGATGGATAAGATCACGAAGAATGACAGCACCATTAAAGTAAGGGCAAAAGCATACAGTGATGAAAAGGGTGGTTCCAAGTGGACACCGACCGTTGTGTCTCAGCAGAAGATCACATTTTTGGAGGAGTTTATAGATCAGAAATCGGATGAAGCGACAGTTAAGGTAACATCAAACTACAAGCTGGGAAGTTTTCAGCTTCATAAGACAGATTCTTACAAAGGAACTCCGGTAGCTGGAGCAAAGTATTATCTTTATGAGGACAGTGCCTGCACGGATCTGTTGTGTAAACTGAATGTTACCAATTCAGACGGTTTGGCAGCATCCGGTGTTGAGGTGTTGACAGAATCCAAGTATTACCTGAAGGAAGTAAAAGCTCCGGATGGTTATCAGGTGGATGAAAATGTGTATGAAATCGGTCTGGAGTATTTTACACAGTATGATGAGAGTGGAAAGGTTACAAAAGCTGGAAAAGCTTTTGAGGCAAAGGAGACACCGGAAACGGTAGGTGTTCTCGTACAGAAGACGGATTCTGAGTCTGGAAATGTTGTCAAAGGCGCCGGTTTTGCCGTGTTTAAAGATGCTTCCTGCACCCAGAGGGTATTGATGAATGGTGATACCGGAGCAGAAGTACCGGTATTTTATTATGATGAAGATCTGGACGGAGCGGCATCTGAGAAGTTTGTGAAACAGCAGGATGTGTATTATGTGAAAGAGGTGGTTGTCCCGGATGGATACCGTGATGATGGAAAGGTATGGGAAGTAAAGCCGGATTATGGTTCATTCGATACGGTGGAAATGACCAATACGCCGATCCGCTGTGATGTATCCGTTGATAAGAAAGACAAAGAAACTTCTGATCCACAGGGGGACGCCAGACTTTCCGGTGCAACCTATGGACTGTATGCATTGGAGACTGTGAATTATCCGGATGGCAGAGGGATCGTATCCTATGCCGGAAACGATAACATCACATCGACTGCGGGGACGGATTTTTACAGTACCGGAACACTGGCAAATGCAGGAACACTTCTTGCAACAGTGAAGACAGATGAAGCAGGAAATTTTAACTTTGGAAATCTCTATTATGGGAAGTATTATATTCAGGAGATCGAGCCAAGTGAAGGATATCTGCTTGATGAAACAAAGTATGTGGTTGACTATTCCAAAGAACCGAATACTCACCAGAATATTTCTGTTACCCGCCATGTGGTGGAAACAGTAAAGAAGCAGCCATTTGAGATCATCAAAGTATCAACCGATGGGGATGATACGGAGACGGATTATGTGGAAGGTGCAGAATTTACCGTGAAACTTCAGTCTGAGATTGATAAGGTGGGATGGGATGCGGCTAAGGTTTATGACACTCTGGTCACTGACGAGAAAGGCTATGCCTGCTCTAAGGAACTTCCATACGGAACATATCTTGTGAAGGAGACGAAAGTACCTCACAATCTGTATAAGACGGATGATTTTACGGTCGAGGTGACAGAGGATTCCAGAACACCGCAGAGATACCGGATCTTAAACGATGCACCATTTAAAGCATATATCCGGATGGTCAAAAAGGATGCAGAAAGTGGCAACACGATCTGTCTTTCCGGTGTTACGTTCAAGATCAGGAATACAGATACCGATGAATATGTGGAACAGAAAGTTGGAAAGGATAAGGTGAGTGAATTTACAACTGATGATTCCGGAACGATCACCACTCCGTTGAAACTGAAATATGGCAATTATCAGGTGGAAGAGATCACTGCTCCGGATGGCTATCTGATTTCCGAGGAAGAGTTTCCTTTTGTGGTGGAAAAGGATGGAGCCGTAAAGGTGGAAGAGGACAGTGATGGTGATCCTGTGATCGAAGTTGTGATTGAAGATACTCCGGTAAAGGGAAGTATCAGTATTACCAAAGCCGGTGAGGTACTTACCGGTACAGAGTATGATACGATCGTTGACCGTATTATGAGTGCCATTGATAAAGAGGATCGAAGTCTTGATTTTATCTATGAGGAACAGAATCTTGCGGGGGCTGTATTCCAGTTGATCGCAGCAGAGGATATTTACACACCGGATCATCAGAAAGATGAGAACGGAAAACGCACACTGGAAATGATCAATGGTGTTCCGGCATCTGCAGGAGCGGTTGTTGCCACGCTGACTACCGATGAGAACGGGGAAGCATCTATTGAGGATCTTCCGCTCGGCAAGTATCAGGTAGTTGAGATCGAAGCACCAAAGGGATTTGTGCTTTGCGAGGAGCCGTTCCCGGTAGAGCTTACTTATAAGGATGACCATACCGATGTGGTTTATGGAAATGCTGATTTTGTGAATGAGAGAGTAAAGACAAAACTCAGTGTGATCAAAACCGATGGTGTGACAAAGAATCCGGTAGAGGGAGCAACCTATGGTGTGTTTGTGAAGGAGGACATTCTTGATATAAACGGTGAAGTTGCGGTAAAGGCAGACACAATGGTGGATACTGCAGTGACTACTGCCAGCGGACAGGCAATCTTTGCAGCAGATCTTCCTCTGGCAAACTACTATGTAAAAGAAGTGGAATCTCCGGAAGGCTATGTAATGGATGATACGGTCTACGATGTGGACTTTACCTATAAAGATCCTTTGACGGCAGTGCTTGAAAAAGAGATTACGGTTGAAGAGACACCGATCATTGTAGAAGTATCTAAAACGGACATTACAACCGGAAAAGAATTAAAAGGTGCAACTTTAGAGGTGATTGATTCCGATGGCGAGGTATATGCATCCTGGGTAACCGATGGAAAGCCCCACCAGTTAGAAGCAATTCCGGCAGGGGATTACACCTTAAAGGAAACTGCTTCTCCATACGGGTATCTGATCGCCAATGAGGTGGAATTTACGGTAGAAGAAACCGGAGAGATCCAAAAGGTTGCAATGTCTGATGAAAGAGTGAAGGGAGCGGTTGAAATCTATAAAACGGACAGTAAGACAAAGTCTCCGATCAAGGGAGTAGAGTTTGAACTTCGTAATAAGGATGGAAAAGTGCTTGCGAAACTTATCACAGACAAAAAAGGATATGCTAAAACCAATCTGCTTGACATCGGCACTTACGATGAAGAGGGGAACTTCGATAAAGATATTCCTTATTATGTCGTAGAGACAAAGGCCGCGAAAGGGTATGTCATTGATACGACACCGCACGAAGTGCTGCTTCAGTATGATGACAGTGCCGTGGAGAATGTAGTTTATACACTGAAGCTGAAGAATAAGCCGGAGAAGCCGAAACTTCCACAGACCGGTGGAGGTTATAAGCCTTGGCTGTTTGGTGTAGCAGGAGGATTCCTGATCGGTGCGGGGATTTATCTGAACCGTAGAAGGAAAAGAAGAAAAGTTTGATAAAACTTCATATGGATTGTTTAGGGAGAGGCTATGAAAATAACCTCTCCTGTTTATTTGAGAAAGGAATGATAATTATATGATGGATTTTAATATGTTTCAGGAAGTAGTGAAAGACAATATCTTACATTCACTTCCGGCAGAATATAAAGAGGCATCCGTATCCGTACACGCAGTGCCAAAAGTAAATCGGACATTACATGCATTAACGGTAATGCTGCCGGATCACAATAAAGCGCCTAACATTTATCTGGAGGAGATGTATGAGCATTATCAGCAGAATGAGGATATCCAGACTACTTTGGCGGAAGTAGCAGATGCGGTTGTGGAAGCTACGAAAGAGATGAGCAAAGTAAATCCGGTGCTTGATGCTGACAAGATTCAGGACAATGTGGTTCTTTGTTTAGTCAACTCCAAACAGAATGAGGAACTCTTAAAGGAGGTTCCCAACAGAAGCTTTCAGGATCTGTCTGTGATCTACCGATGGGTAGTGAATATGGATAGGGATGGAATGCAGAGTATGATCATTACCAATGATTTTGCAGCCGCTCGTGGATTTACAGAGGAAGAGTTATTTCAGCATGCGGTGGAGAATACAAAGCGTATCTGTCCACCAAGAGTAAAGTCAATGCAGGAAGTAATGACAGATATGATAGGCGAAGATGGAATGCCACAAGAATTGCTGGAATCCATGGGAGTGTTTGATGAGATACCTCCGGAAAAAAACTTGTGGGTGATCACGAATGAGATGGGAATAAATGGAGCGGCATCCATGTTATATGAGGAGAATCTTCATAAACTGGCAGAGCAGATAGGAACGGATCTGTATTTGCTCCCTTCCTCTATCCATGAAACCATCGCAGTATCTGTAGAGATGGGAGCTCCGGAGTATTTGGCACAAATGGTTCACGATGTCAATATGACTGCTGTTACCTTGGATGAGCGACTGTCCAATAATGTATACCACTATGATAAGGATCTCAGAAAGTTGGAGCTTGCCACAGATGTGCCGGAAAAGGGGTTAGACGGTGTTATTGCAGAGCCGCCGATGATCTATGAAAAGGAAGGACCGGCGAGATAGGAGGCAGACGATGTCAGATCAGAGTGGATACAGTGTAGAGGAATTAAAGAAACTGTTACAGAGTCAGCCGGAAGATACGGTGGTGACGGTAGAGTTTCCGAAAGAAGAGGTGACAGAGGATGAGTCGTGATGCTTTTAAGCTGGATGTGGTAAGTATCCGGCTTGTAAGAGATGCTCCCATTTATTCGGATCAGAAGCTTAACAGCCCGCAGGCTGCCGTTCATCTGGTTGGTGAGGTGCTTTGTGATATGGATCGGGAGCTGGTCTGCGTCATCAATCTGAAGGCGGATGGTACACCAATCAACTGCAGTTTTGTCAGTGCCGGTACACTGGATTATTCCGTGGTAAATCCGCGAGACATGCTTAAAGCCAGTATTTTATCAAACGCTGCCAGATTGATCATGGTGCATAACCACCCTTCCGGTGATCTGACACCATCTAAGGATGATATTCGTCTAACGGACCGGATGCAGAAGGTAACCAGTCTTGTCGGGATTCCATTGATGGATCATATTATAGTGGGAGGCAATAATAAGGAGTATTTCAGCTTTCGGGAAAAGGGCATCATGAAGAATCCATGTATTCATCTGGCAGAGGATTATCATTTTATGGACTGGGATGAACAGCTTGTTGCGGAGAAAGGAGAAGATGCTCATGAGGTTCACGGAAGAAGAACTTAGGATCGCGAAGTCGGTAGACTTATGTGCTGTGGCATCTCATCTGGGATATACCGTCCGGCGGATCGGAAAGTACCACACCTTAAAGGAAATGGATTCCATCCGGATCTATAACAGGACACATTGGTTTCGATGGTCCAGAAGGTATGAGAAAGGAGAGAATGGCGGAAGCCAGATTGATTTCTTACGGGTGTTTGCAGGAATGGATGTAAAAGAAGCCGTGTTCTGGCTCCTTGATTTTACGGGATACAAAAGACTGGAATCCAAGAAAACATTGCATGGTGTTATCTTACCAAACGGGATTGCAGCAGAGGAAAGAAAAGAATTTGTACTTCCGGAGTATGCCGGGAGCAACGCTTATCTGTATGACTATCTGGTGAATCAGAGAGGAATTGCTAAAGAGGTGGTAGATCATTTTGTGAATGCCGGCATCCTTTATGAAGCAAAGAATTATCACAATGTGGTATTTGTGGGAACGGATGCAAGCGGTACTCCAAAGTTTGCCAGTATGCGGGGAGTGTTTGACCGGAATGGCAAGAGCTTTAAGTGTGATGTGGAGGGCAACGACAAACAGTATGGATTTCATTTACACCGGGAGGCTTGTATTGAGATCGTGGTGTTTGAAGCTGCGATTGATCTTTTAAGCTATATGACGATCTATCCAGATAAGCAATGTGACCTGCTTGCACTTGGAATGGTTGCAGATGTTCCTTTGGACAGGTATCTGAAAGATTATCCGGATATCCGTAGGATCAGTTTTTGCCTGGATAATGATGAAGCAGGACAGAAGGCAGAACAGCAGATGATGGAAAAGTACAAAGGGCTTGGGTACTCAGTGACGGGCAGAATAGTTCCGTCAGAATATAAAGATGTGAATGAATGGCTAAAGGCAGAGAGAAAAAGAATGGTTGATAGCACTTTCCACTATCAAATGGAAAAAAAGATATAGAAAACCACTAGCAAAAAGAAAATTTGCTATCACTTTACTATATCACGAATTTTTAGCCGGAAACGGATGCTATCACTTTACACTATCAAAACGGGAAAATGCTAGTGTTTTGCACTAGCATTGATCGAAATTGACAGCACTTTACACTATCACGAGAACCTTTCGTGAGAAATATGGGGGCTTTAGGGGACGCTCCCCTAACCAGACAGCCAAAATCTTTTTTTGCTGGCATTTTGTGACACAAAATGCGTATCTGGCGAAACCACAAAGGCGTGGTTTCCGAACTCCCACGGAAATGTAACCTGAAAGTTAGCACGGATAAAGAAAAGGAGGTGTACCGGAAGATGAGCGATGTATATGAGATCAAACAACCGTCGGAGCTTTTGATCACGATCAATGCACTGCAGTCAGAGATCAAACTTTCCAAAGAGGATGCACAAGTGATCCTTGGTTATATGCAGGGGCATGATTTTATGCTCACATTGGATGATGGAAAGCTGATGCGTGTAGATATTTCAGAAGAAAACGGTCAGCGTGTTCCTTATACTATGGATGAGGTAATTGATCTGGTCTGTGAATGGAATTATGAACAGTTAGAGGAAGCAAGGGCGGTTGTCGATCATCCGAAAGATTTTGCGGAATATTGTGAATATAAGTTTACCTATGATGCACTGAAGGAGGATGAGACGGCATTGAATCAAATGTTTGCCCAGACAATTTATGGTCGTGATGTGAGAAATGTTGCGAGAGCCATGATCGGGCAGGCGGGAGGACAGATGCCAGAAGCATTGGCGGTCCATGAAGATATGAAGTATCAGGATGCAGCACATAGGGAAGAAGGGAGGAAGCGCTGATGGCGAAAGATGTGGTAAAGCATTATCGTCTGACGACAGATGATGCCGCTGCTTTTCGTAAAAAGGCAGAAGAAGCGGGAATGACAGAATCCGATTATTTCCGCTTGCTGATCACACAGCAGCCCAGTGATTATCCGGAGATCCGTGGTGGAATCAAGGTGTTGATCAATGAGGTCAACCGGATCGGAGTCAACATCAATGAGATTGTGTTTAATAATAACTCTAATCTGTATCGTACTGCGGATAAGGAAAGACTCATTGCCTATATGCGGCGTTTGAACGAAACGCTGGCAAAGGTGGTGGACGACTGTGGCTATCACTAAGATTCTTACGATCAATGACTGTGGGAGAAAGTTTGCCGGGAGGCATTTGCAGACGGCGATTACTTATATTATAGATCCGAACAAGACGCAAAATATGCGTTATGTAACGGGGATTAACTGTCAGCCGGAAAAGGCATTTGACCAGATGCTTGCAACAAAGCAGAAGTTTGGAAAGACAGATAAAAGGCAGGGGTATCACATCATCATTTCTTTTGAGGAAGAAGATGTGGAACCGGGGACTGCTTTCAAGATCATCCGAAAATTTGCAGAAGAATATCTTGGTCAAGGTTATGAAGCAATCTATGCGGTGCATGATAATACGGCACATACACACGGACACATTATTTTTAACAGCGTGAATGGTATTACCGGAAGAAAGTACCGCTATGAAAAGGGAGACTGGGCAAAGGTGATCCAGCCGATCACAAACCGTTTGTGTGAGAAATATGGTCTTGCCACGATGGAGATTGAAATGGCAGGGCAGCATAAGAATGAGTATTACAAGGACTGGAACGAGTTTCGGGATGGTAAGCTGATCTGGAGAGATATGATCCGGCGGGATCTTGATGCGTGTATTCTGCAGTCCGATGAGATGGAAGAATTTCTTGATATGTTAAAAGAGATGGGATACGAGATCAAACAGAATAAATATCTTGCCGTAAAACCACCGGGGATGCAGCGGTACTGCAGATGTAAATCTCTGGGGGATGAATATACGGAGGATAGGATTGAACAGAGAATCGCTTTGGAAGATCTGAAATCCTATGCAAACAGATCAGAGAAAGGGCTTCTTACGGTTGCGGAAGATGAGTTTTTGCCGAGAACAAAGCTCACCGGAATACAGAAAACCTACTATGCGAAGGTATGCAGGAATCGTAAATTGAAACGGCTTCCTTACAGCAAGGCTTGGCAGTATAAGAATGAGATCCGGAAGCTGAATGAATGTCATGAGCAGTATATGTTTCTGGTAGAGAATGAGATTCATACATTGCCGGAACTGGTGGCTGCCTGCAGCAACCTAAAGGAAAAAGAGGCAGAAAGCAGACGGGAGCGGCGCAGTCTTAGTAAAGAAGAAAAGCGGTTTTCAGGATTATTTCGGACAGCAGAGGAGATGGAGCAGCTACAGCCTGCGTACCATAGTTATCTGGAAGGGGATGAGTTCTTTGAGAAGGAATATCATGCTTATGAATCCCTGAAGGAGAAACTAAAAGAACAGGGATATACGAAAGATCAGGTAGATATGATCCAGAACGGAATCCATAACCGGATTGCCGAGAATTATGAAAAGCGACAGGCAGTACATCGAAGGAGAGTCATTGCAGAAAAGATGATCACAGAATTAACGGATCGCATGGAAAAGCAGCGAGAGCAGAATATGCTTGAGAATAGAGAAAGAGAAACCAGACAGCCGAAACGATAGGTTGTCTTTTTTTATGGAAAGGATGGTACAGAATATGGAGAATGAGGTATTAAAAAGTCCCAGTGAATTTGATGTCAGCAGTGCCATTAAGAAATGGCGTTCACAGGGATTTTCCAAGGAAATGATTGAGCTTGCCAGAAATGACATGTCAGAATACGGGATGCCATTTAAGCAGGTATCAATCTATATGGATGTAAAGCTTTCTGCCGGACAGGCAGAGCAGTTGTCACAGGCACTGAGGAATGAGGTTAATGAAGATTTTGTGAGACATCTGGCAGAGGGTGGATACAGTGCAGAGCAGATTAAGACAATCCTGCGTTTCACGTCAGAGGTTCCCGTGGATGTGATCGAGAAGAATGTTACTTCGGATATGAAAGCGCATGCAATCAGTAAGGCGCTTCAGGCAGTAAAGGATAGTCTGGCAGAAGCAAAGCAGGCGGTGCCGGAGGAAAACGAAAAGGTAAAAGAGGTGCTTGATTCGATCAGTGAGCAGTTATCGGCTTTATCGCAGAATGCGGAGCTGATTGAGAAGGTCTGTAAAAAGCTGGATGAGATGCCAAAAACTGAGTCGGTGGATGAGGAGAGCATCCGCAAGGAGTATGAAGGAAAGCTGGAGCATAAAGAAGCAGAACTTTCCACACAGCAGGATCAGCTCAACAAACTGATGAAAACAAAAGCAGAGCTTACCAGAAAACTGGAGCAGATGCAGGAGGAGAATCAGTCGGTTTCTAAACTTCGTGAAAGTATGGATCAGGAAATGGATGAGTACCGGAAGCAGAAAAACCAGATCCTTGATGAGAGAGACGATGCTTTGCGGGAATCACGAAATCTGCGAAAGGAGATGGAAGAGATGAAGCGGACGATCGGAGAACTGGAAAAACAGATCCAAGAAAGGGATAGCAGAGAGTTGGAGCGACAACTTTTGAACCAGACTTATCAGACGCAGTCTGTGGAGGATGTGGAGCGGACGGTGCCTGTGAATGAGGGCGTAGCAGAAGAAAAGAAAAAGACACCAGGATGGCAGGCTGGTTATCAGGCGGTTGTTCCAAACCGTTATGGGGGAACACAGATCGTGCAGATAGAACACATCCGTAAGAAAGGACCGGAGCATCTGTTAGCCCTTGCCGGGAAGAAGTGTTTTCGCAGTAAAGCCAAATATAATCTGATCCAGCAGATGAAAGAAGCAGACCTTTCCAAAAGCCAGATGGAACAGATTCAGGTAGCGATTGAGTCCGGTCTTACGGATACGGAAGTGTCGGACATCATAAACAGTGGCTTTGATGTGGAAGAGATGGCGCAGGCGATTCAGATCCTGCTTGCAGATAAGATGTACCAGTAGGAGGCGGTAATTGATGTCGAGAGAAGAACAGGTAATTGAGGAAAAGTTGGAAAATCTTTTGAATGCGATCATTATCTACCGAGACGTAGAAAAGAAAGCATTGCAGAGGATCACAGAACTTCTTGCTAAGAAGGGAATCACGGTCAGTACATCGGAGTTATCAAAGATGGATGAACAGGCAATTCGTGAGAAACTTCGTGAAACAGCCGAAACAAGAAGGCAGGAAGAAATGGCAGTGGCTGAAAACCATGCCTATGAAGTGAGAGAGGAGGAGCGTGGATGTCGGAGATAAGTGATGCAGTACAGATTATCCGTGTCGGCTACGATACGATTGAGATTGCCATGAAAGTGGGAAGCGGCTCCATTGAGATGATGCAGAAAGCCGTGAATCTTCTGATCGGTCTTTTGGAACATGAAAAGACGATGGGTAAGACCAATCTGAAGGGATTGCTAGAAAAAGGTGGAGACATACAGGTACTTACCTTTGCGGATGAGGACTTAAAAAAGTTTCAGAAGCTGGCAAAGAAATACGGCATTTTATATTCTGTGATGCCGGATGCAGATAGAAAGGATGGGATCACGGAGGTGCTTTTTCATAGTGAAGCGGCACCGAGACTTCGTATGATCTGCCAGAAGTTAAAGAACGGTCGTATGTTTGATATGGACGAATATCTGAAGAATGGCAACGAGGAGCAGTTGAATCAGCTTCTTGATTTTCTGGAGAAAGAAAAAAAGGGAAAAAAGAGTCTCCACACGGATGTAACTGAACCAATCCTTGACGGGCTGATCGAAAAGGTTGGTCACTATGCTATGGAGAAAAAGGCGATCCGTGTGGAGGATATTCAGAATGATTTCCAGATGGAATCCAAGCAGGCTGAAGATGTGCTCCATAAGTTAAAGACGATTGGTGTTGTGTCGGAACCGGACGGACAGGGAAATTATCCGGTGGTGATGGATCAGGAGTCTTTTGAGAAGAGGATTAACAGATACCAGGAATTATCAAACCGGATGCGTCAGATTGCTGCGGCAAAGAATACAGCACTGACGGACATTACGATCACGAAGCAGTTGATCGCTGCGGAGAATGACCATGCGGTGAAAACCAGAGTACCGGGGATGTATGGCAGCAATGTGGGTTATATCTGGATCAGAAAAGAGGACATTATGGAAATTCACAATGGAAAGACGCTTCTTACTTATCTGGATAAGGAAAAGGATTATAAGATCTATTCCGAGGATAACCGTGTCCTTTATACCATGAAGGGAGAAGATCTGTATGCCAAGCATTATGACCGGGTGGAGCGGACGGTCAGAGAAAGATATCAGAAAGTGAAACAGTCACCGGATAAGAATGTGATCCGTACCCACAGCGAAGTAAGGAGGAGATAGTCATGCAGACAACAAAGAAGAAACCGAATATTTTGCTGATCGTGCTTGGAGCTGTGCTTGCCTCCTATCTAGGTTATCTTGTGGCAGGAGCATGGAGGGAGGGCATTGAGTTTAATGCTTTCCTGGAACGGTTCGAGATGGTATGTGCCTATCCCTTAAAGGATTATTTCAATGAGTACACGTTCCGCATGATAGGCTATGCACTGGCTGCCTATGCGATTGGTGTGGTGATGTATTATACCAGTCAGCGAAATTATATGCCCGGAAAGGAATTTGGTACTTCCAAACTGGCAAATGTGAAACAGGTTAATAAGGTATTAGAGGATAAAGAGGAGACAAATAACCGTATCCTAAGTCAGAATGTGCGTATGAGTCTGAATACCAGACAAACGAAGTTAAATAACAATATGCTGATCATCGGTGGTTCCGGAGCAGGAAAAACTTTCTATGAGGTAAAACCGAATCTGATGCAGATGAACAGTTCTTTTATTATTACCGATCCAAAAGGAGAGATCCTTCGCAGTACCGGAGCGATGTTAAAAGCGAATGGTTACAATGTAAAAGTGATCAACCTGTTGGAGATGGACAAGTCGGATTGTTACAATCCATTCTCTTATATAAGAGAAGAAACGGATGTGGTCAAGCTGATCACAAATATTATGAGTAATACGACACCAAAGGGATCGACTCCGAGCGATCCTTTCTGGGAAAAGGCAGAGGGCTTATTTTTACAGGCTCTCTTTTATTATGTCTGGCTGGAGGAAAAGCCGGAAAAAAGAAACTTTGCTACTGTATTAAAGCTGATGGGAGAAGCGGAAGTGACCGAAAAAGGGAAGCCATCGCCACTTGATGTCCGGATGAAATTTCTGGAGGAAAGCAGTCCGCTTGGCTTAAATCATCCGGCGGTTAAGCAGTATAACAAGTGTATGCGTGGTGCCGGAGATACGGTTCGTTCTATTATTATCAGTGCCAATTCCAGACTGGCAACATTGGAGAATAAGCAGGTTCTTCGCCTGTTATCAAAGGATGAGCTTAATCTGGCAGAGCTTGGTGTAGGAGTAAATGGGGACGCGGAAACGAAAACAGCACTGTTTTGTGTGATCCCGGATTCGGATAAAACCTATAATTTTATTATCGGTATGTTATATACACAGATCTTTCAGGAGCTGTATTTTCAGGCGGACTTTAACTGCGGCGGCAGACTTCCAATCCATGTCACATTTATGCTGGACGAATTTGCAAATGTTGCCCTGCCGGATGATTACTGTTCCTTGCTTTCTACGATGCGGTCCAGGGAGATTTCTTCTGTGATCATCATTCAGAACTTAGCACAGCTAAAAGCGTTGTTTAAGGACACTTGGGAAACGATTCCCGGTAACTGTGATACGCTGGTGTATTTAGGAGGAAATGAACAGAGTACCCATGAATACATCTCAAAGCTGCTCGGAAAGTCTACGATTGATAAGAAATCCAGTGGCGAAACGAGAGGACGGCAAGGCAGCTCTTCCAGAAACTATGATGTCCTTGGAAGAGAGATTATGATGCCGGACGAAGTACGCAAGATGGACAATAAAAAGTGTCTGATCTTTATCCGTGGATTTGATCCGATCCTTGATGATAAGTTTAGCCCGTTCGGACATCCGATGTTTGCTCAGAGTGCAGATGGTGAGGGAGAGCCGTATGTGCATGTAAGAAATAGCGTGTCGGAAGATTCTGTTACAGAACCGGCATTTACCATCTTAAACGATAAGGCATTATCCTATTATGAGGAGCTGCAGAAAAAAGGGGAACAGGTATATATTGATAAGCTGTCCTATGAGGAATTCTTACTGCTTGGGCAGGTGGATCTAAAGAAACGGTTTATGGATATGGATGAAGCACAGACTGTAGAGGAATTTCATGAGGAACAGGCGAAGGAGCTTATGTATGCACAGGATGAAAAGGAAGAAGCATCTAATAACATTCCATACCGTCTGATGCATATGTCCTTTACGAAGGAACAGAAAGCGGAGTTACAGAGGGCAATGGATGTGCGTGTGCCAAAGGATATCATTCTTTCGTATTTCTATCCGGATACACCGGTCACAAGGATGATGGAGATCCGCAGACAGTACGAAAGTGCACAGTGATGTGTTAGAGAGTAAAGGAGTGATGGATATGCAGACGCATCAGGGAAAGCCTGATTTTATGTAATAACGGGGTATCCCCGATCGGATATAAGAAAGATAAGTGGATGGAGTTGATCCATCCGGTGGAGACAAGCCGGATAGATGAACTCTATCCATTTTTTGTCTCCGTTTTTATTTGGAAAGGAGATTTTCGACTATGAGAAATAAGATGAAACGATTTGGAAAGAGAGTGCTTCTGCCGGCAATGGCAGCAACCATAATGACGATGGCAAGTGTATCTACGAAAGTTTATGCCGCCGGAGGAGACGGAGGCGGTACTGCAGCCGTGACAAAGCCTTTAGATAACTTAAAGACTCTGATCATTGCTGTAATTGGTGCTGTAGGTGTCATTATTCTGGCGAAGAATGTGATGGAGTTTGCACAGGCATATCAACAGCAGGATTCTTCTACGATGAATTCTGCACTCAAAGGAATCGTAGCAGGAGTTATGATGGCGGGCATTTCGTCCGTGCTGACATTTCTTGGATTCTAAGAAAGAGAGAGGTGAAATGACATGGACATTTTTAAGCTGGGGGATAAGATCTTAGATCTTCTGAATGTGATCTTCGCATTCTGGAATAATCAGGTATCCCTCGTATTTGCACTTCTTGGTCAGTCACCTACTGCCTTTAAGGACGGGAAACCGTGGGATGTCATTGAAGGACTGGAGCCGGTCTTTGTGGCAGTAGGCTCCTCTTTGGTGGTGCTGTTCTTTGTAATCGGCTTTTGTTCGGAGAGCATCGACATACGGGAGGAGATGCGGTTTGAAGTGATCCTTCGTATTCTGATCAGGCTTGGACTTGCGGAATATCTGGTAGCCAATAATGTCACGATCATGAAAGCGTTTTTCCAGTCGGTGGGAGCATTGGTAGGACTCATTGCCGAGGGGGACAGAATAGAGCTGAAGGTTGCCACAGAGCAGGCAGATGTGATCAAGAATCTTGGTTTTGGAGAAAGTCTGATCATGCTGATCTTAGCATCACTGTTATCCATCATTGTGATCATCTGCGGCTTCTTTTTGATCTACACGGTATATTTCCGCTTCTTAAAGCTGCTTGTGATCGTGCCTCTTGGTTCTATCGCATTTTCAACAATGAGCGGAAACCGGGTGGTGGCACATACCTGTGCGACATACTGCAAGTATTTTCTGTCGGTATGTTTTGAGGCAGTGACGATGGCATTGGCGATCGTGGTATGTAATGCATTTATCAATGCAGGACTGCCGAGTTTTGCCGGAGATTATGCAGACTGGACGAAAACATTGATTTATTTGTGTGAAATGACTTTTACGGTGGCACTTACCGTGGGGAGTGTGAAAGGAGCACAGAGTTTAACCAGTAAGGCACTGGGATTATAGGAAAGGATGAGAAATATGCCAGAGATTATGAAATATAACAGCGATTTTACAGGAGAGGTTTCTTTGACAGCAACTGTGAGGGGGTATATGAACAATAACCGGCTGTATATTGGGCTGAATGAAGGACCGGATATGTTTGCCAATCTGACGGTAAACATTGACGCACCCTGCCCGGAATATTGTGCGTATGTGGATACTAACAACCTGTCAACGGCTGAGGAGTTTATAAAAGACAATGAGCTTGGAGAGTTCTCCGGATTCACGGCAGTCAGTGGTTATCATGAATATCCGCTTTATACCTTTGATCCGGACAGGCTCAGAGAAATTGATCCGGATGGAATGCGTTGCTACGAACAGATCAATGGTCTGGGAGCAGGGAAAACGGAAGAAAGAGAACAGGACAGAGGAGGGCGTTAGCATGGTTATAGAAGTAAATAAGAATATTGACAATTACAAGGAATCAGTTGTTCTTGGTCTTACCGCCAGACAACTGATTTTTTCTATTATTTCCCTGATCGTAGGAGGTGGGATCGTGCTTCTTACTTATCCGTATGTGGGGCTGACAACCAGTGCTTACATTGCAATTCCGGTGGTTGCACCCATTGCATTGACCGGATTTTATTCCTACAACGGCATGACTTTTGTGGAAATGATGAAGTTAAAGCTGCACTTTGCTTTTGGCAACCGGACCCTGACTTATATATCCACGGAAGGACAGATGACAGACATTTCGTCAGATCAGGCAGAGAAGGGAAAGCAGAAGAAAGCCGTCAGCACGGATAACAAGGGGGATTTTAAGAAAGCACAGAAAAAGATGATTTTGATGATGATACTGATGGCAGTGTTTATCGCCGTAGTCGGTGTGGCTGCTTATTGGTACAAGTATTTGAGATAGGAGGAGATGCAGATGGGATTATTTGCAGACGGATTTAAGGAGTTAAAAAAGGCGAGTGTGCCATTATATAAGACTCCCAAATCCATTCAGGAAACAATAGAAATTATGAAGGTGGCGGAGAATGGAATTTTTGAAGTGAGCAGGAATCATTTCAGCAAATGTTACCGCTTCCGGGACATTAACTATACCACAACGAATGAGGAGGAGCAGATTGACATTTTTGAGCGATACTGCAAGTTCTTAAATTCACTGGATTGTAACTTTAAGATCACCGTGAACAACAAGAATAAAGATATGCAGAATCTTCGAGAAGAGATTTTATTACAGTATCAGTATGACGAGTTTGACAAATTCCGCAGGATCTACAATGAGATCATTGAGGATAAGATCCGAGAGGGCAGACAGGGAATCGAGCAGGAGCGCTATCTGACGCTGACGATCGAGCGAAAGAACTTTGAGGAAGCAAAGGCGCAGTTTGCCACTCTGGAGGCAACGATCCATAAGGCGTTTGGAGAGCTTGGCACAGACATTGTGGCATTAAGCGGCAATGAGCGTATCAAAGTGCTTCACGATTTCTATCATCTTGGCGAGGAGGAAGGATTTTCTTTTGATCTGAAACACGCCAGAAAAGTAGGAGCGGATTTCCGCAATGATCTTTGTAACGGGATGCTGAAATACTTCCCGGATCATATCGAGGATGAAGGAAAGTATATCCGGGCAATGTTTATTAAAAAGTATCCGAGCAGTCTGTCGGACCGATTCTTAAATGAGATCACATCTCTCCCGGTTCATTCCATTACCAGTATTGATGTGGTTCCGATCCCGAAGGATCTCACCACCAAAACACTGCAGAAAAAGTATCTTGGTATCGAATCTGACATTATCAAGCAGCAGCGTGTGAGAAACAAAAACAATGATTTTTCTACGGAAATCTCATATGCGAAGCGTACCGAGAAAAAAGAAATCGAGGAGATCATGGATGATGTCCGTGAAAACGACCAGTGCCTTTTCTATGTGGCAGTGACATTGATCATTGTGGCAGAGAGTAAGGAGGAACTGGAGAGCGTGACGGAGACAGTGGAAACCATCGGAAAACGAAACTCCGTAACCATTGATACACATTATCTGAAACAGAGAGAGGCATTAAATACGGCACTTCCGATCGGGGTACGACAGGTGGAAACCATGCGTACCATGCTGACACAGTCGGTGGCTGTTTTAATGCCTTTTAATGTGCAGGAATTAAATGCCGTCGGTGGAAATTACTACGGAATCAACCAGATCAGTAAGAACATCAATGTGGGAAACCGCAAAGGTCTGATCAACGGCAATGGTTTTATCTTTGGTGTACCGGGTTCCGGTAAATCATTCTTTGCAAAGCAGGAAATGGGAAATGTGTTCTTAAATACGCAGGATGATGTGATCGTTATTGATCCGATGAATGAGTATTTTGACATTGCGGATACCTTTGGCGGGGCGATTGTGAATTTATCTGCCTATACGAAGAACTATGTGAATCCGTTAGCTGCCGATCTTGCTCATATGAACGAGAGGGGTATTCGTGATGTGATCGCAGATAAGTCAGAATTCATGCTAAGTCTTTGTGACCAGCTTCTTGGCAACGCATTGAACCAGAAACACCACAGTATCATTGACCGCTGTATTCGTGAATTGTATATGCGGGCGTGGAAAGTAAAAAAAGTCCCTGTTATGACGGACTTTTATCATATTTTGAAGTCGCAGAAAGAGATGGAGGCACAGGAGCTTGCTTTATCTTTGGAGCTTTTTGTAGAAGGTTCCCTGAATATCTTTAACCACCAGACCAATGTAGATGTGGACAACCGTTTTACAGTATATGGCATTCAGGATCTGGGAAGCCAGCTTGCTCCGGTGGCAATGCTTGTGATGATGGAAGCAATCCAGCAGAGGATCATTGACAATGGAAAGCGTGGTCGTGCGACATGGCTTTATATTGATGAGTGTCATGTGCTCTTAAACAGTGATTATAGTGCGACTTATTTACAGCAGTTGTGGAAAAAAGTGAGAAAGCAGGGAGGTCTTTGTACTGGTATCACTCAGAATGTGGTTGATCTGCTGCAGAACTATATTGCGATGACACTGCTTTCCAACAGCGAGTTTGTAGCACTGTTAAAACAGGCAAATGTAGACAGTGCCAAGTTAGCAGAAGTAATTGGAGTATCGGATGCACAACTTCAGTATGTGCATAATTCTCCAAGCGGAACCGGATTGTTGAAATGTGGCAGTGTGGTCATTCCTTTTGACAATCAGATCAGTAAGGACAGTGATCTTTACAAACTGTATAACACAAATATTCATGAGAAGATTGCAATGGGAATGGTTGGTGAGGACAGTATCTTTCATGGGTATCATTCGGATGAGGTAACAGAGGATTTTTCGGAATCTGACGTTGGAACACCGGAAACGGATGTCAAGATCTATGAGCCTGTACGAAGTAAGGAAAAGAAAGAGCAGGATAACTGCTGGCTGATTTATGAATAAGGAAAAGAGAGCCGGAGGAGCAATTCTCCGGTTCTTGTTTTAAGGTGGTGAAGAACGAATGAAGATTAGAAAAGTTGAGGAAAAGCCGATGGTTCTTCATACCCGGAAGAAACCGACGCTTCATATACAGAAGAAAAAGAAACTGACAGGCAATGATAAACCAAAATCCTATATTCAGGTGCGAGGAAAAGGCAGAGCGGATAAAAAAGAAAAACCAGATTCTTCTGTAAAGGTTCGTAACCGAAAACTCTATACGATGGCATCTGTCAGTGTGAAAAAGGCATCGGAGCAGATGGATGGAGGGGAGGAGATCCGGGATAGTGTGGAAATGATCCAGACGGCAGTCTATCCGGTGCAGTCGGCAGCCGAAAAGGGGAAACAGCTTTACCGGAGAAAGAAGTATCGGGACAGAAGCAGTCAGAAAAAGAGAAACAGCAGAGTACATTCTGATACAGAACATGCTCAGGTTTCCAATAAAATGCGAAGAAAGGCGGCTGGTAAGAAAGAGACAGGCAGGAAGGGACAGAATAAAAGCAGGCAGGGCGGTTCCGGTGTCCACTCTTTTGTGAAAAGTCAGATGTTAAATTCGTTTCTGGATAAATTTTCAACAGAGAAAGAGTTTTCTCAGGACGGATTGATAGAAGGCACAACAAAAACAGCAAAGGCTGCTGTGATGATGGCTGTGCAGATGATTATGACAGCATTAGCTCCTGTTTTGTTAGGTCTTTTTGCGGTGGTTGGGATTATCGGTGTGATCGTGGTTGCGGTGATCGCAGTAATTTATAATTCACCGTTATCCATCTTTTTTCCGCAGCCGGATACGGGATATGACAGTCCGCGCACCGTGCTTTGTGAATATTACAAGGAATTTAATGATCAGATCATGAAATTGGAAAAGGATGATTATGTCATTACCTATCAAAACACGGAGGATGGTGCTCCGGTGTCTAACTTCAATGATACGCTCATGGTGTATATGGTGAAGTACGGGACCGGGCAGGCTGGATTTGTGATGGATGAAGAGGGAAAGAAGAATCTGAAAAAGGTGTTTGATGAGATGAATTATTATGATTCTTCCAGCAGCACAGCACAGATTCCGGCAGGGGCATCCTTAGGAGAAGTAGTGACAACCGGATACTGCAGTTGTTCCATCTGCTGTGGTCAGTGGGCGGGAGGTCATACGGCATCCGGAACGGTTCCAAAAGGAAATCATACGCTTGCCGTGGATGCCCACAGCCCGAAAGTGCCGATGGGAACCAAGATTGTAATGAACGGTCATACCTATAAGGTAGAGGATACCGGAAACTTTGCGAGATATGGAACAGACTTTGACATTTATTTTGATACTCATGCCGAGGCGCAGGCATGGGGAAAACGGAAAGTAAAGGCATATCTTGCAGATGGTGATGAAAACACGGTTGAGGTTTCCATGTCCGGAACCTTGGTGCACAATCTGACTTATGAGGACTATATCGCTCTTGATAAGTTAAGTGCTGACCAGGTGAAGTTATTAAAAGAAATGATGGATTCGGATCTGTGGGATTCTTACTATGATGTGGCAGGTGGTGGAGCCGTGGCAGAACTTGCCATGACAAAGATCGGGTGCCATTACAGTCAGGAAAGACGATATGAGGAAGGGTACTATGACTGCAGTTCACTGGTGCAGAGGCTGTATAAAGAGGTTGGTATCAATCTTCCGGCAACTGCATCCACGCAGGGAGAATACTGCTATCAGAATGCCATGATCATCAACAAAAAGGATCTGAAACCGGGAGATCTAATCTTTTATTCGTATAAAGAAAACGGAGAATTTCGGAATATCTCTCATGTAGCAATCTATGTTGGAGATGGAAAGATGGTACATGCAGCGAACGAAAACCGGGGTGTGGTGTTAGATCCCCTTCGGACAAACCATGTGGTATTTTATGCCAGACCGTATTAGTGGCTGGCAGATGGAAAGGAGCAAGTGTAATGAAAGCAGAGGATATGGTAATGGTGATTGAAAACAGAAAGGGACACGAAACAAATTCACTTCTGACTTTTGATGATTTTATAAAGCAGCATATTGTTCCATTTGCGAATGATAAGTTGGAAGCAGTTTTTATGGCAAGGGAACTTATGGACATACGAAGCAGAAAGATTGATTCATGGGCGGATTGGTATCACTCCGCAAATCAGTCATTTTATGCCAGAATCTGTGCAAATAGTCAGGAGATTAGTTATTTTTTGTGTGGAACCTTTAATGATGATAAGAACTTTCGATTTGATGAAGATATCAGCAGTAAAGAATGCCTGGAAGAACTTCGCAGCAGAGGAATGACAACAGATGGAAAGCACATGGTTGGTCAATATTCTTATCAGGAGCTGGGAAGGGATTTGGCTGTTGGAGAGATTCTTCACAACTTTAATGGATGCGATTATAAACTGCTTGAAAGATTTTCGGAGCATAATCTTTTATTGATGGATATCTCTTCAGGACAGTTTTTAGTTGGAATTGATACGAGGTTGTACCTGCGGCAGCCGAAGTTTGCACCAGAGAAGCAGGAGGGTGAGATTGGGATTGAATGGGGACACGGTCTGTATCTGTCCAATATGCCGTCGGTGATTGATTTTGCGAGACTCAAAAGAGAGTACAGCAAGCCGTATCAGATCGAGGGCAGGGCGTTTGACATTGAGATCCGTGAAATTTTGTCTCGTGTCGAGAACATCAAGGCAGACACATTGGGAGATGCGATTGATAAGGCAATGGAAATGTATGAACGATCTGAGGTTGTTCTGAATGCAGACGATTATAAGGGAGTGGACTACATTCCTGTGAAGCATACACAGAGATAGGAGGATGGCGTATGAGCGTAGATTATAAAGCAAGAATTATTTACGCCGATGTCATTGATAAGGTTACAAAGACAGAAGAAGCATGGAAAGATGTATGCAGGCTGGCAGGGCAGATCTACCGTTATGAGTTTGATAATGTCTTAATGGTATATGCCCAGAAGCCGTCTGCAACATTGGTGGCAGACTATGATTCGTGGAAAAAGGTAGACCGTTATGTGAAACGGGGCAGCAAGGGGATTGTGGTTTATCCATCAAGGGCACTTAGTAAGTCCTATATCCGGCATGTCTTTGATATCAGTGATACCGGAGGAAGAAAAAGAGAGTTGACATGGAGCCTTGCAGGAGATAATCTGGAGCAGTTTGTCAGTTATCTGGAAGAGACAGGAGCAGTAGAAAAGCATGAGGGGAATCTAAAAAAAGATCGAATGTTTGTTCTGAAAGACTTTACAAAATCGCAAATAGAAGGCATAATAAAAGAAGATTTCAGAGAGCGTTTTTCTGAGGTCGAAACGCTTACAGGGCGTGTGATAATTGGCGAAGAGAAAGAAACGCCGGAGCTTACGGTACGGGAACTGATTTATAATAGTATCCTGTATGTCGTAGGAACAAGATGTGGTTTTGACTTGTCTAGCAAAGAACAAGATTTGAGTCAGATTGTAAATATCAAAAGAGAAGATGATATTTACGCACTTGGTACTCTGGTATGTGACGTCTCCTGTACTGTTCTTAGAAACATTAACCACAGTATATCGCAGATGAAGCGAGAAAGGAGTATGCAGCATGGATACGATCGAGCTGACTTATCACGAAGGGAAGGACGGAATGCTGTATCCGAACATCACAGCGGAGCCGGACACAGGACGGACACTAGGGAAGTTCGGAATCATGGCAGCGGATTATCTGAAGGAGAATTATTACAGCCGTTACCGCAGTCTGATCCGGTTCGGGAGACTGACGGAAGTATTGTCGAAAGTGGAGGAGGAAGCGAACCAGCTTCTGGAGCAGATCATGGAGAAGTATCTGAAAAGCCACAAACCGAAAGATCCGGCATCGACCATGGAGATGTGGGAGATCCGGGAGCAGGGACAGCGGATGGCAGAGGAGATCGTTCTTCACCAGATCGTGAACAAATATCACTAGAAACCGAACAAGAACTGAATAGAGAGCTGAATGAACTGGATTCATTTGGCAGTGAAGAAAGAGAAGCCACTTATCATCAGGCTTCTCTTTTTGAGTTTATGGGGACACCTGCAGTCGGACTTCCTGATCGTGCTGCCAGTACATTTATGGATGAACTGAGAGCACAGGAAGAAGCTGCCAGGGCATCGGGAAAATATACCTACCTCAATCCCAAAAAGGAGAAAAACATTCCACATGAATTTGTGGTGCAGACATTGCTTCGCGGCAGTGGTTTTCAGAATGGAAAAGAGAGAATTTACGGATTCTATCAGAACATTACTGATAAAAAGGAAAGAGTGTCAGCCATTCGAAAGGAATATGGGCAGGGTGGTGCCGGCTGGCCACTGGAAGGTTACGGACTGCATGGATATGATACCTTTCACGGGAAAGGACTCCGGCTGCAGTGGAGAGATGAGGAAGGCGAAAAGGAAGGTTATGTAAGCTGGACAACCATTGAGGCTGAGATCGGTGCACTGATCTTAACCGGGGACTATTACCAGCCTGTGATAAAGGATATCGAACCGGATTACGAGGAAGAAGATGAAGTCATTGATGCAGAGTATCGGGAGATTCTTGAAGAGGAGGAGCATGAGCTTACTGATGATGAGATTGAGGAAATCTTAGAGGAAGACCGCAGGCGGGCGGATGAACGCTATGAGGCGGAGCATCCCGAAGAATATCTGGCAGAAAATTATCACATGGATTCTTTTACGGAAACCCATGCCGGTCCAAAGGCACGATTTGACTGGAATATCACGGCGATCAAAACCTTGAAAAAGGTGGAGAGTGAACACCGCCCGGCAACGGTAAAAGAACGGGACATTTTAGCCCGGTATGTCGGCTGGGGCGGACTGCCGCAGGCATTTGATCCGGATAACGAAAGCTGGAAACAGGAGTATGCACAGTTAAAGGAGTTATTAACGGATGCAGAGTATCGGGCGGCAAGAGAAACCGTGACGGATGCGTTTTATACACCGCCGGAGATAGCAGGGGCAATGTATCAGGCATTATCGCAGTTTGGATTTACCAAGGGAAATATTTTGGAGCCGAGCATGGGTATTGGTAACTTTTTCGGCAGTATGCCTAGAGAGATGGAAAGAAACTGTCAGCTATATGGTGTGGAAAAGGATGATATCAGTGGTCGTATTGCGAGGCTGCTGTATCCAAAAGCGGATATCCGGATTGCAGGATTTGAGACGGTAGATTATGAGGATAACTTTTTTGATGCCGTCATTGGAAATGTGCCGTTCGGAGACTTTAAGCTGTATGACAGGAAACACAATGCGATGGAGTTTAAGGTGCATGACCACTTCATTGCAAAGTCCATCGACCATGTGCGTCCGGGCGGTATCGTGGCGGTAATTACCACAAAGGGAACATTAGATAAGCAGAATAGTACGGTGCGTAAATATCTTGCACAAAGGGCAGAACTCATAGGAGCAATACGACTTCCCAATACAGCTTTTAAGGCAGATGCCGGAACGGAAGTGACCAGTGATATTCTATTCTTTCGGAAACGGGAGAGAAAGATTGTGACGGAGCCGGACTGGGTGCATTTGGGACTGACAGAGGATAAAATCCCGGTCAACAGCTATTTTGTGGAGCACCCGGAGATGATCCTGGGGTACATGATACGGGATACAGGAAGGTTTGGAGAAAACAGTAATCTGACAGCCTGTGTCAACGATGATCCGGATTTTGACCTGCAGGAAGCACTTTCCCGTGCGGTTTCTAATATTCATGCTCAGATCACCGATTTTGAACGCACGGTAGAGGAGGGGGAAGAACCGGAGGAATATCTTCCGGCAGATCCTGATGTGAAGAACTTTACCTATACATTCATTGATGGTGTTCTCTATTTCCGGAAGGACTCACGGATGGTCAGACAGGAGGTGGGAGATAAGGTGCTTGAAAGAATTAAGGGCATGGATGCCATACGGACTGCTACAAGACATTTGATCGACATTCAGTTGTCCGGGTGCAGTGAACAGGCATTAAGGCAGGCACAGGAGAAATTAAATACCGTATATGACCAATTTACAAAAAAATATGGTTATATCACAGCAAAGGGTAATGCCAGAGCCTTTCGGGACGATGGTGATTACCCTTTACTTTGTTCATTGGAAATGGTGGATGAGGACGGAGTGGTGTCAAAGGCAGATATGTTTACACGGCAGACGATTAAGGCAAAGCAGGCAGTGGATCATGTGGAAACAGCCGTAGAAGCACTGAATGTATCCGTGAATGAGTTTAACGGTGTAAACATCGCATTTATGCTTAGTATTTACCGGCCGGATCTGACTTTAGTAAAAGAGAAGCTGGCAAAAGAGAATGACACCACACCGGAGGAGATTCATTTTTCGGATGATCTGACAGCAGAGCTATCCAGAGCAAAACTCATTGAGGAGCTGAATGGACTGATCTTCTTAAATCCGATGGAGTATAACGAACACGATCCGGATCATGGATGGGAAACAGCAGACGAATACCTGTCCGGCAATGTCCGGGATAAGCTGCGGCTTGCCAATGCTGTGGCAAAGGAACATCCGGAACTGTTTGCGGATAATGTGACTGCCTTAGAGCAGGTGCAGCCGAAAGATCTGGACGCATCCGAGATTGATGTGCGTATCGGAACAACATGGATCGAGCCGGAAGATTATGAAGCGTTTATTTTTGAACTTCTTGACACACCACGCCGGTCACGGGCAGTACGGAGTACCTATTATAGTTCCGGCATACAGATCCATCTGAATAAATATACGATGGAGTGGTTTATTGAGAATAAGTCATATGACAAATCCTCGGTGGCTGCCAGTAAAACCTATGGTACTTCCCGTATGGATGCCTATACGATCTTTGAGACAACGCTGAATCTCAGAACCGTAACCGTGCGTGACCGCATTGAGGATGGAGATGGCAGATACCATTATGAGATCAATCAGAAGGAAACGATGCTTGCAAGAGAGAAGCAGAATCAGATGAAAGAAGCCTTTAAGGAATGGATCTTCGTAGAACCGGAGCGGCGTAATAAGTATGTGAATTATTATAATGAAACATTTAATAATGTCCGGCTTCGGGAGTATGATGGCAGTCATTTGGAATTTCCGGGGATGAATCCGGATATTCATTTGAAGCCACATCAGGTTAATGCGATCGCCAGAGTGCTGATGGGAGGAAACACGCTGTTAGCACACTGTGTTGGAGCAGGAAAGAGCTTTGAGATGATGGCAGCATGTATGGAACAGAAACGGCTTGGTCTTGCAAATAAGACAGCGATGGTTGTGCCAAAGGCATTGATCGGGCAGACGGCAAGTGAGTTCTTAAGGCTTTATCCGTCAGCAAACATTCTGGTGGCAACCGAGCGGGACTTTGAAAAGAGCAGGCGGAAACAGTTTATCTCAAGGATTGCGACAGGAGATTATGACTGTATCATTATGAGCCATTCGCAGTTTGAAAAGATTCCTATTTCACCGGAGCGCAAGGAGGCGATGATCCGGAAACAGATTGAGGAGATTGCCCATGCGATTGATGAGATGAAGTCACAAAACAGTGAGCGGTGGACGATCAAACAGATGGAATCACAGAAAAAGCGGCTTGAGGAGCAGATCAAAAAGATGACCTCGGAAGAGAGGAAAGATGATCTGATTACCTTTGAGGAGCTTGGCATTGATTCTATTATGGTCGATGAGGCACATGCATTTAAGAACCTTGCCATCTTCAGTAAGATGAATGTTTCCGGTATTACCGGGACCGGCAGCCAGAGAGCTATGGATATGTTTTTGAAGTGTGAATATATCAACGAGTTAAATGGTGGGAGGGGCATTGTATTTGCAACCGGAACACCGATCAGCAATACGATGTGCGAGATGTATGTCATGCAGAGTTTCCTGCAGAAAGACACCTTGGAGCAGCTTGGCATTTACCACTTTGACAGTTGGGCGGCAAACTTTGGAGAACAGACCACAGCATTAGAGCTTACTGTTGAGGGAAGCGGATTTCGTTTTAAGACGAGATTTAATAAGTTTACAAATCTGCCGGAGCTTATGAATCTGTTCAAAGAGGTGGCAGATATTCAGACAAGGGACATGTTGGATCTGGATGTGCCGGAACTTCGTGGCGGTAAGTATATCATCGTGGAGAGTGAGCCGGACTGGTATGTGAAGCAGGTCATGGAGGAATTTGTTGCAAGGGCAGAGCGTATCCGAAGCGGAGGGGTTGATCCCAGTGAGGACAATTTCTTAAAGATCACTCATGAGGCAAGGCTTCTCGGTACGGATGCACGGCTGTTGATGCCGGATGCACCAAATAATGTTGATGGAAAGCTTAATAAGGTAGTGGAAAATGTGCTGTATGAATACCGGAAAGCAGAGCAGGAGGGTATCATTGGCACACAGCTTATCTTTTCCGATATCGGTACACCAAGATCCGGTTGGAAAGAAGAGATGCTTACCGTTTCATGGGCAGAGGCAGATACCTTTGATGTGTATAATTATCTGAAAACAGAACTTGTAAAGCAGGGTATCCCGGCGGATCAGATTGCATTTATTCATGATGCCAAGACTGACGCTGCAAGGGATGCCCTTTTTCGTGAAATGCGGTCTGGAACAAAGCGGATTCTGATCGGTTCTACCGATAAATGCGGAACCGGTGTTAACGTGCAGACACATCTTACGGCAATGCATCATGTGGATTGTCCATGGAAGCCTTCCTCTATCGAGCAGAGAGAAGGAAGAGGCTTGCGGCAGGGAAATGAAAACAGTGAAGTGGCGGTATACCGTTATGTTACCAAAGGAACCTTTGATGCATACAGTTGGAGCCTTGTGGAGAACAAACAGCGTTTTATCTCACAGGTGATGACCAGCAAGTCCATTTCAAGGAGCTGTGAGGATATCGACGAAGCAACACTATCGTATGCAGAGATTAAGGCTGTGGCAACCGGAAATCCATTGATCAAAGAAAAGATGGAAGTGGATAATGAGGTGCAGAGACTCAAGATGTTAAAGGCATCCTATGACAGTCAGCATTACAGTCTGCAGGATCAGTTTATGATCAAATTTCCGAAACTGATCGCTGCAGCAAACGAAAAGCTGAACTGTGTTCATGCAGATATTAAGAAACGGGATGAACAGGTGCTTGCCGCGGATGAGGAGTTTGCTATTAAAGTGGGAAATATGACCTTTCATGAGCGTGTGGATGGTGGCACGGCGGTGTTGGCAGCAGTAAGTAAATGCAAGGTTGGAGAGACAACCGGAATCGGAGAGTACCGTGGTTTTGAGGTGCAGGTGGAGAAAAACTTTATTGGTGTGAATTATCTGATCCTGCATGGGCGAACCGATTATAAGGTGGAATTATCCAACTCCCCGGTGGGATGTATGGTCAAACTGGAAAACTGCTTCAACGGGATGGATGGAAACATTGAATTTCTGGAGAAGAAGTTAGAGCAGTATCAGCGTGATATGGAACAGGCAAAGGCAGAATACGAAAAGCCGTTTGCCTACGAGGAAGAATTGAAAAGTAAGATTGCCAGACAGTTTGAACTCAATACCCAGCTTGATCTGGAGAATAAACCGATCACAGAAGAAAACGGGCAGGAGATCAGTCAGGTGGCAGAGAATGCTTATCCGTATGGAGAAAGGAAGGATTACCGATGAAGAGACGAATAAAAAAGGATATTGTGTTGATTTTACTGGGGGTTGCCATTGTCGCAATCCCCTTTCTTTTGCGGATGAAAGAGCAGGAGAGAAGTAACCGTTATATGAAAGCGTTTGAGGAGGAACAGAATGAAGAGAAGCAGAACAAAAAAGATCATAAAAAGAAAGATTCCCTTTTATTGCAGGAGGGTGTTATCGGGATTATTGAAATACCGAGCTTAGATATTAAATATCCGGTATTTGAAGGAGCCGGCAGCGTGCAGCTTAATGAGGGCATTGGTCATATGACAACTACGACAGAGCTTTGTGGGAAAGGAAACTGTGTTCTTGCCGGACATAATGGCAGCCGCCGTGGAGTGTATTTTACTTATCTATGCAACATAGAAGCCGGGGCGAAGGTCGTGCTTACGAATAGAAAGAAAGAAAAGCATGAATACACGGTAAAAGAGATGAACGTCGTAAATCCATACGATGAATGGGTGACGGAGCAGACAGAGGAGGAAAGCCTTACACTCTTTACCTGTGCCGAGCATGGCACAAAACGATTTGTAGTGAAGTGTGAGCCGGTAAATAACACGGATCAGCAGGATGGAGAAAAGACGGATCAGAGGGAAGGGGGTGGTGCCATTGGGAGTAAATAATCTGGAAGTGAAGTCAGTTAGGAATGATGAAAGGAAGGTTGGTTTGTATGAATTATGAGATTACAGTTAATCAGTTAAACAAAGGGGATGGAAACATCCGTGCATTTGTATCGGTAGTGTTTGCAGAAAGATTCAAGGTCAGCAACATTGCTGTCATTGAGAATAAGGATGGTCAGTGCTTTGTATCCATGCCGAGATATGCAAGCAGTAAAGACGACAGCGGATATAAGGATATCTGCCATCCGATCACAAAAGAATTTCGTGAAGAACTCTATGAAGGAATCATGAAAGCCTATGAACAGGTGCAGCAGATAGAAGAAAATCGGCTGCAGCTTAAGATCAGTCAGGTGGATCAGGAGAAATCACAGGAACTAAAGTTCAATGTAAAAGTTACTCCGTTTGAACGGGATGGAAGCAACATTCGAGGACTTGCGAGAATTTATCTGGAGGACTGCTTTGTGATTAATAATGTATCACTGTTGCAGGGAAAGAACGGACTCTTTGTGGCGATGCCGTCCTATAAGACGAAACAGACCGATGAACAGGGGAAGAGTATCTATCAGGATATCTGCTTTCCGGTAACGAAGGAATTTCGGGAAAAACTGTATGGAGCAGTGAGAAAGTCCTTTGAGGAGAGCAAGGAAAAGCAGAAAAGTAGTAACAGTAAGGAAAAGACGGAACCAGATGCTGGGCGTGATGGCTGGCAGGAGGCGAGAGATACACCGTTTCGATGAGAAAGAGTGAGCTGGGATAATGGGGCATCCTGTGGAGATTATTCTTCATGGGGTGTCTTTTTTTGTATTGACATACCATTCAATGAGTGGTAAATTAAAAATACAAAGAAACCACACAATGAATGGTAAAAGGAGGTGGTATAGATGTGACAAAGAGAGATCTTAAATGCTGAAAAGGAGCAGACAGGGATGACACAGAAAGAGTTTGCTAAATATTTTGGTATTCCTTTGCGCACTGTAGAGGGATGG
>JALFLW010000013.1 GCA_022774505.1 Lachnospiraceae bacterium | reverse complement strand
GCACCTTCCAGTGCACCCTGATGCGCCCAGCCATCAATTCCCTTTGCCATTCCACTGACAACCTGAACCCCCACTCTTGCCAGACATGCCCCAAACATCCGCGCCATGTCTTTTCCATAGATACTGCAGTTTCGCGCCCCGACAATTCCGATTGATAATTTCCTGAATCCGTGAAACTCAGTTATTTTTTACAGGAACTGCTTAGAATAGATGTAATTCATTGCTTTACACCATATCAAGGTACTCAATTCCTGTTTGTTGTGTAATTTATATCTATTTTCCAGCCTATAAAGCGCAAAAATGACGCACCTTAACAAGCCTTTTTCTGTTTTGTGTTTTTAGGCCAGAGCAAAACGATTATAAACATCCATAAAGGCATGACGCCACACATTACTGCAGCCAATTGCCAGGACAATCCGTCGCCCATGGGTTGTTACATGTCCAGCGATTTGAATCAGATTCCCTATGACAGTTCGGATACGTCTTCTTTTGACAGGATGTTTTGTTTTAGGAGCTCGCCTGCTTTTTAGCGACTCCTGACCTATTAGTCGCAAAATATTATACGCAAGCACAGTTAATTCAAGGACCAGCTCATTTGTATCAAATTTGCCGGATGGAAGTCTTTCAACATCCATATCCGTCTTGATTTCACTGTGAAACTGTTCGCATTCGCCGTGAGCATGATAGCCATTTATGATATCATCATCGTTCCAGCCGAGATTGGTCCATATAGTATTGCACTCGATATCCGGAACCAGAAGGAACTGCCCGTTTTTATCAGTTGTTCGTTCAATCATCTCATATACAATGCGCATGGTAATGGTTTTTGATTCTCCTTCGGAATCTGTATACGCTACATCTTTCCATGAAGAACCAATGTAAACAGTTTTTCCATCACGGGGATTGCGGATGTCCTTACAGCATTCCTTTACTTTGGCAATCCAATCTTCTTTGGATTCGCCTCTTCGAAGATTTCTTTTTACAATAAACCAGGAACCGTCTTCGATTAGAATGCCTAAGTTTTCAGCAGCATCATTCCCTGCGTCCATACGAACCAACAGTTGCTTGTCTGTCAGTTGATGTCCAAGCCGAAGCGTTTGCTTTAAAAATGCAGGTGTATTGCACTGGCAATGCTGACTCCCTTCCCGTAGCTCCGTATTTGCAAGAAAGCCCTCTGTGCCAATGTATGCCATCATTGGTGCATAACCGTCAAAACCTTTGTATGTGTGTGCAACTCCTTCCTTATGTGTTTTTGAATTATCCAAAGGAGTGACATCAAGATCCAAAGGAACTAACCCGGACTCTAATGCGGAAGGCTGAACATGGAAGGTATTAAACATGGCAACATTTGCATTTAAGATTTCTTCCCTCAATGAAGACCCTATGTCATCCATACGCTGACGTAATGTCTCAGCAGATGGAATGGCTCTTGTGATACCAAGAGCAAGCTTGTAATACTCAGGATCATCAGACATCTCATTGATAGCATCATAAGAACTCTTGCCCTGACAAAGAAGTCCGATATAAGAAAGAAGAATATCTCCATTTTTGATTTGGCTCTGGGAACGTTTGCCATCAACTTTCATGTTATTGCACTTTTTAATGAAGTTACTTTTGCCAAGCATCTGTCCCACAAGAGATAATCCGCTGGGAGTAATTAGTCTTTCATTGGAAAATTCGATTACGAGCTTTTTCATAAGTATCCACCTCATATATTGATACTTGTATTATACTATATGAGGTACGAAAAACATAGAAAATATAGGAAATTCATATGTTTTTATCTTCACCCAGTGGGTGAAAACAGAAACTGGAAATGAAACCGAATTACACCCAGTATTTATCGGGTATACGCCCGAAATTGGGTTAACAAGTTTCACGGATTAAGGTAAAATGTTATCAGAGACTTTCCAATTTCCCATCATCGGTGTAAGTTCAATGGCGCTCTTAGATCATGAAGGATATCTGGTTTACGGTATGGAACTATTAGTTATGAGTGCTGATGATGTCAGATTTTCTGTGGGAATGACTGATCGCTTAGATAAAGATAATTATGAAGAAAAATTAGAAAAGCTTTATGATGCAATGAAAGGCGACATACAGGAACAGAAAAAACTGATATTAGCTTATACCGGTAAAGTAGTAGATGCTGACGGAGATATATATGTTAAGACTTTTGATAAGATCAGCGGTGGAGTTCCTGTTTACGGAGGAATGCCTTCGGATAT
>JALFLW010000082.1 GCA_022774505.1 Lachnospiraceae bacterium | reverse complement strand
TTATAATAAAATTTCTGATATATCTGCATTAAAAGAACTTCCTCTTTTAGAATATCTTGATATTTCCTCAAATCCAGATATCAACAAAATTGATATTCTCAGTGACCTTGCCTCTTTAAAATTTCTCAACATTTCTAACACAAATATTACGAAAAAACAATACAGGCAGCTTAAAAATAAGCTGCCGGATTGTGATATAATTTACTAACTAAGACTTGTACAATTAATAGATAAATTTATCTATTTACGATCACGGATAATAAGCCAGAATTTCCTCTTGTGGATCAACCTTCTGTGTGCCAAAGCTGTAAACGCCCTCTATATACCGCATAGCCTCGAAAAGCTTATTTTCATCAGATGCATAAAGGGTTGCAAGCACCTCACCTTTTTTTACATATTCTCCTGTCTTATGATATATTTTGATACCTGCCCTTGGATCGATCATACTCTCCTTTGTTTCTCTTCCGGCGCCCAAAATAACAGCAGTCTTTCCACATTTTTCCGTATCCATTTTCACAATATAACCATCTTCGCTCATTATAAAATCACGGCAGTATTGTGCCTCTGTAAATTTTTCCGGATGATATATATAGCTCTCATCCCCTCCCTGTGCCTTAACCATTGCAGCCAATTTTTCTAATCCTTTACCGGACTTTATTGCTTCTTTAACCATCTGTCTTGCATTTTCCAGATCAGCAATTTCTCCCAGATATAACATATAAGATGCAAATTCAAGACATATTTTTTCAAAGTCTTTTGGACCATTTCCCTTTAATGTCTCAATTGCTTCCACGACTTCAATATTGTTTCCGACTGCCTCACCCAACGGGACATCCATATTGGTCAAAATGGCCACCGTCTTTCTTCCTGCATTTTCTCCTATTTCCACCATACTCTTGGCTAATTTCTGAGCATCCTCAAGATTTTTCATAAATGCTCCGCTTCCCACAGTAACATCCAAAAGAATCTTATCACTGCCCGAAGCAAGTTTTTTGCTCATGATAGATGCTGCAATTAATGGAATACTGTCCACCGTTGCCGTCACATCCCGAAGTGCATATAATTTTTTATCTGCCGGAGCAATATCTGCCGATTGTCCAATTACACTGACACCGATCTTATTAACAATGTCAAAAAATTTTTGTTCTGAAATAGATGTTTGCATTCCGGGAATGGATTCCAGTTTATCAATTGTTCCTCCCGTAAAGCCTAAACCTCTGCCACTCATTTTTGCTACCTTACCACCACATGCAGCTACAAGAGGTGCCACCACAAGAGTTGTCTTATCCCCAACACCACCTGTGCTATGCTTATCAACCTTAATCCCATCAATTGCCGAGAGATCTACCATATCGCCTGATTTTGCCATCCTGTCCGTAAAAACGGACAGTTCTTTTTTTACCATTTCCTTATAATATACTGCCATCAAAAATGCAGACATCTGATAATCAGGAATCTCACCTTTTACATAACCGTCTACAAGATACGTAATTTCTTCTGTAGACAACTCTGATCCTCTTTTCTTTTTATCAATAATATCGTACATCCTCATACAAATACCCCCTTATTACACAGGCAAATCTACAAAAGCTCTCCTCCAAAACTCAATGGAAGTAATTCCTTTAATAAATATGTCTCATATTCTTTTTCTGATTTTGCTAATATGATCTGAAATTTTTCAGGATCACAAAATTCTGACATAACCTGTCTGCATATTCCACAGGGTGGACATATTTCCAGCTGTCCATCTTTACGCCCACCAACTATAACTATACATTCAAACTCTTTAACTCCTTCAGATACCGCTTTAAATATTGCTGTTCGTTCTGCACAGTTTGTCGCCGGATAACTCGAATTTTCTATATTGCAACCGGTATATATTTTACCATTTTTTGCCTTAAGACAGGCACCCACCTTAAAGTGGGAATACGGTGCATATGCTTTATCTCTAGCTTCTATAGCTGCCTCGATTAAATTCTTCATCTTAATCCTCATTTCTGAGCGTTTAACGCGAAGAGGCGAACTGAAATTCGCGTAAGCGATTTCAGTTCTGCCATCAAAGCTATTTGCTTTCGCTCAGAAACAAATAGCCGTGTGATAAAATACTGCATCAGCAGTATTTTTCACACTAGTTTTCCTCCATAATCTTAACCAATCGGCTTGTACCAAGCCTGTCCGCACCAAGACAGATAAATTTTTCGGCATCTTCAAAAGATCGGATTCCTCCGGCCGCCTTGATTTTCACATGGGATGCCACATGATCCTTAAATAATTTTATATCTTCAAATGTAGCTCCGGATGTAGAAAATCCCGTAGATGTTTTTATATAATCAGCTCCACTTTCTGAAACAATCCGGCACATTTTTACTTTTTCCTGCTCTGTAAGCAGGCATGTTTCAATAATAACCTTAAGGATGTGATCTCTGCATAATTTCTTTAAGGATGTTATTTCTTCAAGGACCTTATCATAATCCTTATTTTTTACATCGCCAATATTGATCACCATATCAATTTCATCTGCACCATTTTCTAATGCATCCTTAGTCTCTGCTTCTTTCACCTTTTTGGTAGCATAACCATTTGGAAATCCAATCACCGTACATACCTTTATTCTTCCATTTAAGTACTCAGATACCCTTTTCACATAAGAAGGCGGAATGCATACAGAAGCTGTCTGATACACAATTGCCTGATCACAAATCTTCTTAATTTCTTCCCATGTCGCAGTCTGATCCAAAAGAGTATGATCAACTTTTCCCATAATTTCTTTTCTATCCATATTGTATAAACCCCTTTTCCTTTAAATTTTGCTTCTATCTTAAGTTTATACAAAGCATTGTTATCTTGCAACTATAAAATATATTATTACCCTGGCGATTTAAATCTTCTTTACGGAATAATAATAAAATCTTAAGAAATAACACTTTTAACTTATTCGTTTTCATATTATAATATAAATGTGGTGTTATATTTTTTTCTTAATGGGACATAATTTAATTATTATAGAAAGGATTCTTATGAAATTATTAACAATTACCATTCCATGCTATAATTCCCAGGAATATATGGAGCATGCTATTAATTCCGCACTGATCGGCGGAGATGATATAGAGATACTTGTCGTAGACGATGGTTCCAGCGATAATACACTTTCCATTGCAAAACAATACGAAGAAAAATATCCTAATATTGTACGTGCTATCCACAAAGAAAATGGTGGTCATGGCTCTGCAGTAAATACAGGTATTGATCATGCCACCGGTGTATATTTTAAAGTTTTGGACAGTGATGATTGGCTGGATGCATACAGTCTGCAAAAAGTACTCCAGTTAATCCAGGAAATGATCACAGATGGTATCGGACTGGATATGATTATTTCAAATTATGTATATGAGAAACCAAGTGTCCACAAACACAAGGTAATGTCCTATAATCTTGCCATTCCAAAAGATAAGATTATAGGCTGGAAGGATTTCCGCCATTTTAAGCTAAGCCAGAATCTTCTTATGCATTCTATCATTTACCGTACAAAGCTTTTACGGGATTGTGAATTAAGATTACCTGAGCATACTTTTTATGTGGATAATCTTTTTGCTTATACCCCTCTTCCATATGTTAATAAAATATATTATCTGGATGTGGATCTTTATCGTTATTTCATTGGTCGTGATGATCAGTCTGTCAATGAAGCCGTTATGACAAAACGTATCGACCAGCAGATTAAAGTAAATAAGCTTATGATCGATGCTTATGACCTTATGACTATTAAAGATTTTAAGCTTCGTAAATATATGATTAAATATCTTGCCATGATGTTGATTGTCAGTTCCGCACTCCTTGTTAATGAGGGTTCTCCCGAAAGCCTCAAAAAAAGAGATGAGCTTTGGGCATATTTAAAAAACAAAAATATCATTTTATATAATATTATTAATCGAAGACGTCTGGGTAAGATCATGCAGATGAAAAGAAAGTCCGGTCAAAAGATAATTATTCATGGATACCATATTTTTAATAAGATCTATGGTTTTAATTAAAATTATCTATATGACGTTTATTTGAATGATTTTATTCGCAATTTACTAAGGAAAACTTATGTAAATTCACAAATGGAGCGATTTTATGCAATTACCACTATATTATAATGAAGAAGAGGAATGGAATAAAACATTACTTTTATACGATTCCGTACTTCGTGAAATCAATACGAAACTGGAAATATTAAATAATGAGTTTAAACAGGCTCATCAATATAACCCTATCGAGCATATTACATCCCGTATTAAATCACCGGAAAGTATTGCCCGAAAGATCCGCAAAAAAAACAAAGAACTTACTATAGAAAATATTGTAAAATATGTAAATGATGTTGCCGGAGTCCGTATCATATGTTCTTTTACTTCAGACATATACCGGATTGCTTCTGCAATTTCAAACCAGGATGATGTCACTGTACTTAGGGTAAAGGACTATATTGCAAATCCAAAACCAAATGGATATATGAGTTACCACATGATTGTTTCAATCCCTATCTTTTTGACAAATGATGTTATCGATACAAAAGTAGAAATTCAGATACGCACGATCGCAATGGATTTTTGGGCCAGTCTTGAGCACAAAATCTATTATAAATTTGAAGGAAAAGCTCCTGCAGGTATTACAGATGAGCTTAAGGAATGTGCTAATATTATTTCTTTCTTAGATGAAAAGATGTTATCTATCAATGAGAGCGTAAAACATTATCATCAGGATTTTAATGGTGGTGTTGCAATGAGCAGCGAAAATCCACTCCCGGTAATATATCCTGATGACACCGGAAGAAATAAAAATAGTCTGGATTCCTTAAAATCCTATTATGGTTCTGTCGTTTCAGATGAATAAATATGTATTAAAAATATATTATTAACTCAAACTTCGCACAACAAGAACTATGATATACCCAGACTGTTTCTGATGTTCTGAGGTATTGAATATGATTTTTGGCTTTTAAGGGTCTGAATACCCGGAGCTGTGTCTGGAAATTGCTATTGCAGGTAACCGGACATAAGATATATTATGGGTATACATCAATTTTGGGTATGGGAAGTCTTAATCAATCAAGTATTTTCCTGATACACAAAAAATTATCTGCCCTTATTTTTAAGAACAGATAACCTTTTTATAACTCTTTTCTCAGCCTCTGATATTCGTCCGGTTCTAACTGATATCCAAGATAAGCAATCCCCCGGTAAATATCATCTGATATATTTTCTGATATTTTCAGTCTATCCCGAATCGCCCCGATCAACTTTTTCTTTTCGATAAGGATTTTTTTATCTCCTTCATAAAACTGCGTCATATCATAATCCGAAGTATTGCCACATGGTTTTTTACAAACAGCACAATCCGGTGCGATATTATTTTTAACTTCATAAATCCTCTGTAATATCTCCTCCTCTCTTTCCTCTTCGTTCATTCCCATAACAGCTTCCCGGATCACCCGGTCTGTCTGCTCCGTTCTCCCGTTATTAGCCACTGCTCCCACCAGTCCGATCAACGCACTTAAAATATTCTCACCCGGTATCCTGTCTTTCTCGTCCATACTGACCATCCTCCTCTTCCTATTCGGTCCGCGGCCGATTCTTTTTCTCTCATGTTATCACCGGAATTACCAATGCAGAGATAGAAAAAGATACTTTGGGACACTCCCTGAATCTGTAAAATCTGAATTAGAAAAATAATAATTTAGGGATATCAAAAGAAAATCCTGCAAACGCTGTATTTGCAGGATTTTCTTAATTAGTGGAGCTGAGGGGAATCGAACCCCTGTCCGAACCCGGATCCAATGTCCTTCTACTGTCATAGTCAGTGCTTTAACATTCCCTCCGGCTGACGCCCACTAACAGGCTGCAGTCTTCAGTAGCTTCATGAATTTTCTGATACCGCAAAGCTTAGGCATCAGAGTTTCCCGCAGGTCGACACCGGATCCCCTAACGGCGGGACGCTAGGACCGATGGGCTGCAACTAGGCAGCCAGTGCTAAATTATCTTCAGCGTTTAATTTTAAATTCGAACTTTTAACGTGGTGTCCGACCACGGACAGCTTCTCCATCTTCAGCGAGCCCGTCGAAACCTGTACAACCCCTTAAAGTTGTAAGTTTGCTGATTACTATAACACCCTTACAACATTTTGTCAATGACTGAAATTACTCTTTTATTTTCTGCCGAGCATACATTTACTATGCAGATCCTGCACTTTCTATCAATACAGATTTTTCACCTTAAACTGTTTCTCCGCCTCTCTGCGCTGATCCTTTTTGGCAATGTCCTGACGTTTATCATACTGTTTTTTACCTTTTGCCAGACCGATCTCTACCTTCATGAGACTTCCTTTAAGATACACATTCAGCGGTACCAGCGTATAGCCCTTCTGTGCTATCTGTCCTTCGATCTTGCGGATCTCATAGCGATGCAGCAGCAGTTTCCTTGCCCGAAGCGGATCTCTGTTAAATATGTTTCCCTTTTCATATGGACTGATATGCATACCATAAATAAAGACTTCGCCTTTTTGGATTCTGACAAATGCCTCTTTGATACTGCATTTTCCCATACGAAGAGATTTTACTTCTGTTCCTACCAGCTCTATACCGGCTTCATATTTATCTTCTATAAAGTAATCGTAAAATGCCTTTTTATTATTGGCAATGATCTTTTTACTTTCCTTTCCCATAATGCCTCCTTATACAGCTTTTTATACTGCCGTTTCGTTTCCGAGTCATTTCCTTAAAACTATCCTACAGATCATGTAGTCTTTCTTGGTTTCATATTATTTCTTGCTTCGTCTTTTGGCCGCTTTCTTTCTGGCCTTACGGTCTTTCATTCTGCGGTTTCCTCTATCCGAACGGCCTCTGCTGCCTTTTGCATCCTTATCTTTTGAATTTCCACGTCCTTTTCCGGAAGATTTTGCCGCCATAGCCTTTTTCTCTCTGGCACTGATCCGCTCCTTCGGTGATTTCTTTTCCATCGGAGGCAGTATAGGATTACCCTCCTCGTCCTCCTGATAGAGCACAAAATCAATAGTCCTGGTCAATTTATCCACTCCGGCCACGATGATCCGAAGTGGTTCGCCCATTTTGTAGACTTTTCCTGTCTTCTCACCAACCATTCGGTGCAGATCCTCATCATAGTAATAATAATCTCCCGGAATATCAGCCACACGGATCATTCCCTCGATCGTATTAGGCAGTTCTACATACATTCCCCAGGTAGTCAGACCGGAAATCGTTCCCTCGAAGTCTTTGCCGACAAACTGCTCCATATACTCAGCCTTCTTCATCTTCTCAACTTCCCGCTCTGCATCATCAGCACGGCGTTCCAAAGCACTCGTCTGCTCTGTCACCTCCGGCAGGATCTTTTGATAATGCTCAATACGTTTCTCTTTCATTCCACCATGAATATTCTCTTTGATGATCCGATGGATCTGCAGATCCGGATAACGGCGGATCGGCGATGTAAAATGACAATAATATTTCATTGCCAGTCCAAAGTGTCCCTCACAATCCGTTGTATATCTCGCCTGCTTCATAGAACGGAGTGCCAGTCTGCCGATCAGTCCCTCCTCCGGCTTGCCGGCAATGGCACGCATCAATTTCTGGATCTCCTTTGGATGGATCTCATCCTCCTTGATCTTCAATGTATATCCAAAGTTTTCTATAAATAATGCGAGATTCTGGATCTTTTCCATGTCAGGAGTCTCATGGGTACGATATACAAACGGAAGCTCACTCCAAAAATATTCCTCTGCTACCGTCTGATTAGCTGCCAGCATAAATTCTTCAATAATGCGGTTCGCCTGTGTCCGTTCATATTCCTTGACATCGATCGGCTTTCCCTTTTCATCAAGAATAATTTTTGCCTCCGGAAAATCAAAATCAATAGAACCTCTTTTTTCACGTCTTGCCTGAAGAATTTCTGCCAGCTCATACATCAGCTCAAACATCGGGATCAATTCCTCATATTCCCTACGCTCCTCTTCATCCTTCTCCTCTATGATCTTATGCACACTGGTATATGACATCCGCCGTGTTACATTGATCACGGATTCACAGATCTTATGCTTGATGATCTCTCCTTTTTCATTAATATCCATCATACAGGATAATGCAAGACGGTCTACTCCCTGATTCAATGAACATATTCCATTTGACAGTTTATGCGGGATCATCGGTATCACGCGGTCTACCAGATATATACTTGTGCCACGCTTTAATGCCTCCTTGTCCAACGGAGAGCCTTCTGTTACATATTGGCTGACATCTGCAATATGAACACCGAGATGATAGATGTTTCCCTCTTTGGACAGAGTAATGGCATCATCCAGATCCTTGGCATCCTCTCCGTCAATAGTAACTGTCTGTAACTGTCGAAAGTCCGCTCTCCCTGCCTTCTGGCTTTCCTCTACCTCATCAGGAATATCCTCTATCTGCTTCATCACTTCATCCGGATACTCCTCCGGCAGCCCATACGCTTTGATCACAGAAAGAATATCAACTCCCGGATCATTGACATGTCCCAGTATCTCTAAGATACGCCCCTCCGGTTTACGCTGCTCATCACCAAAATCCACAATCTCCACAACCACTTTATGCCCTGTTACGGCTCCCTTACTCTCCGCTTTCGCCACATATATATCCTTCGTAAATTTCTGGTTGTCCGGTGTCACAAAGCCGAAGTTTCTGCTGCGGGTATAGGTTCCTACAATAATGCTGTTGCCCCGCTCCAGAATATTAAGCACCTGACCTTCCCGTCTTTTTCCTTCTCCTCCCTCTTTTTTCACCAATACCTGCACTGTGTCTCCATCAAGTGCCCCCTTTGTATATACTTCGGGAATAAAAATATCATCCTCTTCATTTTCGACTCTCACAAAGCCAAATCCCCGTTGCGTTGCCATGTATTTTCCAACTTTGACATCTGCCGGGAGCGGCTTTATCTTTCCTTTAAGGTCAATGCTGATCTTTCCTTCTGTCGCAAGAGCATCCAAAACCTCACGAAAATCTTTCTTTTCCCTGGAAGGCACCTGAAGTACCATTGCCATCTCCTTTACAGACATACTGCGATATTCCTTTGAATTAACAAACGCATTGATCAATTTCTTTTTCTCTTCGAATTCTTCCTGTACCATGATAAACCCCCTATTCTAAAAAACCGCCTCACGGATATACCCATGAGACGGCATAATTTCTCTATCGTACTGATAATCAGCAAAATCCATTATCTTAGCTGAAGATCTTAAGGTTCAAAAGCAGTGAAAATACTACAAAAAGTATAGCCATAACTCTGGTTGCCATAACAAGTCCGCCCTCCATGGAACGACCTTTATTTTTGCCCCAATATGACTCTGCCGCACCGCTGATCGCACCAGTCAGACCAGCCTGCTTACCCTCCTGCATCAATACAACAACCGTCAATGCAATACAATCGATAATATAAAGAATTAATAAAATACCATGAATAACGTTAATCATCAAAAAACCTCCACTTTAATCCAATGTAACTGAAATCTGTTGTTTGTTACACAACAACTACTTAATGATAGCACAAGTACGCATTCATTTCAAGAAGTTTTTTCATAACAGACAGGATAACAGACAGGATAATTATCATCTGCCCGCTTTTTTCCAAATTATTTTTCCATATCAGAAAATTATTTCTTTATGAGAAGAGACTTTCCGGTCATCTCTTTCGGCTGCTCCATACCCATCACCTGGATCAATGTCGGTGCGATATCTGCAAGACATCCTCCCTCACGAAGAGTATATGATTCATCATAATTTACAAGAATAAACGGTACCGGATTTGTTGTGTGTGCAGTATGAGGTTCGCCGGTCTCATAATCGATCATCTTCTCTGCGTTTCCGTGATCGGCACAGATAAACAAAACGCCATCCGCTTTCCTGACTGCCTCAACAGCGGATCCGACACACTCATCCACTGCTTCCACTGCCTTAACTGCTGCAGGGATCACACCGGTATGACCTACCATATCCGGATTGGCAAAGTTGATCACGATCACATCATACTTTCCGGAACCAATTGCTTCATTTAATCGTCTGCTGACTTCCGGAGCACTCATCTCCGGCTGCAGATCGTAGGTTGCTACAGAAGGAGATTTTACCAAAGAACGCTCTTCGCCCTTGTTTGGTTCTTCTACACCACCATTGAAAAAGAAGGTGACATGAGCATACTTCTCTGTCTCAGCCAGACGAAGCTGTGTCTTTCCATTTGCGGCAAGGAACTCTCCGAATGTGTTTTCTACAGATTCTTTCTTAAATGCAACGAGCTTGTTACCAATTGTATCATCATAATCAACGAAACATACATATGTCAGCTTCAGGAAACCTTTCTTTCTCTCAAAGCCTGTAAACTCTTCGTCACAAAAGCTGCGGGTGATCTCTCTTGCACGATCCGGACGGAAGTTAAAGAAGATCACGGAATCTCCGTCTTTGATCGTAGCCAGTGGTTTACCATCCTTTTCAATGACAGTAGGTACCACAAACTCATCCGTTACATCCTTTGCATAAGAATCGGCCATTGCCTGAACGGCATCCTCCGCCTTCTCTCCTTCGCCATATACCAGTGCGGCATATGTCTTTTCTACACGATCCCAGTTTGTATCACGGTCCATTGCATAATAACGTCCATGCAGACTGGCAATATGACCGACACCGATCTCGTCAATCTTTTTCTGAAGCTGCTCCACATAATCTTTACCGGAAGCCGGAGGTGTATCACGACCATCCAGGAAGCAGTGTACATAAACATTCTCCACACCTTTTCTCTTGGCCAGCTCTAACAGACCATAGAGATGTGTATTGTGGCTGTGTACACCACCATCGGAAAGCAGACCATATAAGTGAAGATCTGAGCCATTCTTCCTGACGTTCTCAATAGCAGCTAAAAGCTCCTCATTTTCAAAGAAATCGCCATCATCGATCGACTTGGAAATACGTGTCAGCTCCTGATAGATAACGCGGCCTGCACCGATATTCATATGACCAACCTCTGAGTTACCCATCTGACCATCCGGAAGGCCAACTGCAAGACCACTGGCATTTCCTTTCACAAACGGATACTCTGCCATCAGCTTGTCCATAACAGGTGTCTTCGCCTGAGCGATTGCATTTCCCTCAACCTTATCATTCAATCCGTAACCATCTAATACCATTAATACAACCGGTTTCTGACTCATAATCTCTATTCCTCTTTTCTGTGCTGTCTCTGTCTCTGATCGCCGCGCCACAGCACCGGCAGCGGTCTTTCACATCTACCATTCTTGAGTATACAAGATTCCCTCGTATTCGTCAATAACAAGAATCAACTCAAAAAACGGTACGAAAAGCAAAATACTTTCCGTACCGTTCTCTAACATATTATGACATTTCAAACGAAATGCCTATAATCTACGCATTAACAACCTTACCGAAATCAGCCTTCAGAGAAGCTCCACCGATCAGACCACCATCAATGTCCGGCTTTGCCAGAAGCTCTGCTGCATTTCCGGCATTCATAGATCCGCCATACTGGATGCGGACTGCCTCAGCTGTCTCTGTATCATAAATCTCAGCAATGAGATCACGTATGCCTTTACATACCTCCTGAGCCTGATCAGAAGTAGCTGTCTTACCGGTTCCGATTGCCCAGATCGGCTCATAAGCAATTACCATGCTCTTTACCTGATCTGCAGTAACGCCTGCAAGATCAGACTTGATCTGAAGACGGATCCAGTCCATTGTTACACCAAGCTCTCTCTGCTCCAGTGACTCACCACAGCAAAGGATCGGTGTCAGACCAGCCTCAAATGCCTTCTTAACCTTCTTATTAAGAAGGACATCATCCTCCTTGAAATAATCACGACGCTCAGAATGACCAAGGATAACGTATTTAACGCCTGCATCTACAAGCATTGGTGCGGAAATCTCACCTGTATAAGCTCCGCTCTCCTCAAAATACATATTCTCAGCACCTACTGCTACATTAGTTCCTTTTACTGCCTCTACGACAGGAACGATATCAATTGCAGGTACGCAGTAAACAACATCTACATCATCATTTACTACTAAATCCTTTAACTCATTTACTAAAGCAACTGCCTCACTAGGAGTCTTGTTCATTTTCCAGTTGCCGGCAATAATTCTTCTTCTAGCCATTGTCCTATTTCTCCTTATCTCTTCTGATTATTTATCATCTGCTGCAACTACACCAGGAAGATCCTTACCCTCAAGGAACTCAAGAGAAGCTCCGCCACCGGTAGAGATATGAGTCATCTTGTCACCGAATCCAAGCTGGTTACATGCTGCGGCACTGTCACCACCACCGATGATGGTTGTTGCACCTTCCAGTTTAGCCATTGCCTCAGCTACTGCGATCGTACCCTTTGCAAAGTTTGGCATCTCGAAGCAGCCCATTGGTCCATTCCATACAACCGTCTTTGCACCGGCTACTGCATTTGCAAAAAGCTCTGCTGTCTTAGGTCCGATATCAAGACCTTCCATGTCTGCCGGGATTTCACCACGACCAACAACCTTGAAGTTTGCATCGTTAGAGAAGTCATCAGCAACAGTTGTATCAACAGGGATCAGAAGCTTAACGCCCTTCTCCTCAGCCTTTTTCTCCATCTTGAGTGCATACTCCTTGTAATCCTCCTCAAGGAGTGACTTACCAACTTCCTCACCGTGAGCAGCCATGAATGTATAAGCCATACCACCACCAATGATCAATGTGTCAACCTTGTCAAGAAGGTTCTCGATAACAGAGATTTTAGAAGATACCTTTGCACCACCAAGGATTGCTACAAACGGACGCTCCGGATTATTTACTGCATTACCAAGGAAATCAATCTCCTTCTGCATCAGATATCCAACTGCACAATCTCCACCCTTCTTGCGGATGAACTCTGTAACACCTACGTTGGAGCAATGTGCTCTGTGAGCAGTACCAAATGCATCATTTACGAATACATCAGCAAGAGATGCAAGCTCCTCAGAGAAAGCCTCTCCGTTCTTTGTCTCCTCAGCTCTGTAACGTGTATTCTCAAGAAGTACTACGTCACCGTCCTTCATTGCAGCGACAGCAGCCTTTGCATTGTCACCTACGACATTGGCATCAGCAGCAAACTTTACTTCCTGACCAAGAAGCTCAGCAAGTCTCTTTGCAACAGGTGCTAAAGAAAGCTCCGGCTTTGGCTCTCCCTTAGGCTTTCCAAGATGAGAACAAAGAATGATCTGTCCGCCGTCAGCGATCAGCTTCTTGATCGTAGGCAGAGCAGCTACCAGACGGTTCTCGTCAGTGATATTTAAGTCTGCATCAAGTGGTACATTAAAGTCACAGCGAACAAGTACTTTCTTGCCCTTTACGTTGATATCATCAACAGATTTCTTATTTAACATGTTATATTCCTCCTAATTATTAATCTCTCTTCCTGATAGCAGAAGAAGAGTTTTGCTCTTTCTTAAAGCAGTCTTTTCTCCGGACATCCGAAAGAAAAGAAAAACGAGCCCGGTCCAATGAAAGACCGGACCCGTACATGGATCATCCAATGCACTGGAATACTGCCCGTCTGAAAGACTGACAATCTATCCGGCTAAGCACCTCAGATCTGATTATGCAAGCTCTGAGAAGTACTTAATTGTTCTTACCATCTGAGATGTGTAAGAATTCTCATTATCATACCAAGATACTACCTGTACCTCATAAAGGTCATCAGCAACCTTGTTTACCATTGTCTGAGTAGCATCAAACAGAGAACCATATCTCATTCCAACGATATCAGAAGAAACGATCTCCTCATCATTGTAACCGAAAGACTCGTTAGCTGCTGCCTTCATAGCTGCATTGATACCATCAACTGTGATATCAGAACCCTTACATACAGCTGTCAGGATTGTTGTAGATCCTGTAGGGGTAGGAACACGCTGTGCAGAACCGATGAGCTTTCCGTTCAGCTCTGGGATTACAAGACCGATAGCCTTTGCAGCACCTGTGCTGTTAGGAACGATATTAACTGCTGCTGCACGAGATCTTCTGAGGTCACCCTTTCTCTGAGGACCATCAAGAGTCATCTGATCACCTGTGTAAGCATGGATTGTTACCATGATACCAGACTGGATAGCTGCGAACTTGTTAAGAGCGTCAGCCATAGGTGCAAGACAGTTTGTTGTACAAGAAGCTGCAGAAATGATTGTATCCTCAGCCTTAAGTGTCTCATGGTTAGTATTGTAAACGATTGTAGGAAGATCATTTCCTGCAGGAGCAGAGATAACAACCTTACGAGCACCTGCATTGATATGAGCCTGTGCTTTCTCCTTAGATGTGTAGAAGCCTGAGCACTCAAGAACAACGTCTACGCCAAGCTCGCCCCATGGGCAGTTATTTGCATCAGGGAATGCATAAATCTTAATCTCCTTACCATCAACTGTGATGGAATCCTCTCCAGCTGAAACTGTATCAGCCTTCTCATATTTACCCTGTGATGAATCATACTTTAACAGATGAGCAAGCATCTTTGGGCTTGTCAGATCGTTGATAGCTACTACTTCATAACCCTCTGCACCAAACATCTGTCTGAAAGCAAGACGTCCGATACGACCAAAACCGTTAATTGCAACTTTTACTGCCATTTTTAATTCCTCCTAAAATATAATTTATAATATACTGTCACTGCTGGCGCTGTGCAGTAATTAAGCATTTCTCATAACTGCCCGATTACCTCGCAGTCACAACCCACTCATTATTGTAGCGGACTTGTCCTAAAATTTCAAGCCTTTTTGGCATTTCTTTCGTATTTCATGGAATTTTGTCAATTTCTCATGGTTTTTCAGGGTTCCAGTATACAATATGCCCTTCTTTTAATGATTCCTGTACCATGATAGTCCTCTGATTTGCTGATCCCTTAAAGATCAGTCCCAGATCCTTCTGCTCGATCTTGAATTCTCCGTCCACCAGCACATCCAGATAAGAAAGAAACTCCCTCGTCTCCTGCCACTCCGGAATCATCCTCTGTAATATGTCCTTTTCATAATCATATCCCGTAAAACACCATACTGTCTTGTGCGGCAGCTTCTCCCTGATCTGACGAAGCAGAGGCAAAAGTCCCTGCTGGTTTACCTGTTCCATCGGCTCTCCCCCAAGCAGTGTGATCCCTTTGATATAGTCAGGGCTTAACAGATCCAGGATTTCATTGACCGTTTCCTGTGTAAACGGCTTTCCGTAATCAAAATCCCATGTTTCTTTATTAAAACACTCCTTGCAGTGATGAGTACAGCCACTGACAAATAACGATACGCGGACCCCCGGCCCGTTTGCCACATCACACTTTTTTATCTCTGCATAATTCATTTTTTATTCTCCTTTTTCTTTGACCCTGCAGCCAAATCCTTATATAATGGTATATAGATATCCCTTATATAAGGGCAGCATTCTTAATTATACAGCTTTTTGAAAGGAACGGACGATTCTTATGAAAAAAAATTTATCCTTTTTTAAATATTTCCTTATAGCTGCACTCCTGCTTCTGTCTGCAGCAGGGGTGTTTTTTTATCATCAAAGATCTCTTTTGCAGGACCATGATACACTCGTATCCACAACTCCCATCCCCACCGATACTCCAAGCAGTCCCTCTGCCTCTTTTCCTGCTCCCGATTCCCCATCGGGCCGGATCTACCCATCATTTGAGAAGCTCCTTTCCAAGCCTTCTTTCCATGCACATACAAAAGCCTCTATCCGCCTCAGAGGAAAACTGATCAAAGGAAAACGAAAGCTTGTGGCAGACGCCTTTGTAACCGGTGCCAATGACCGCGATAATCTGTGTCTTGATATGACTACCAAAACTACTACACATAACAAAACAGAAAAAAGTCATTCCACATACAAGGATGGCTTGTATACTACAGACAACGGAAAAGAGAAAAGCAGTACAAAGCGTTCCCCTGAGGAAGTGCTTGCCATGGTCACCTTTATCTCTGACATTCTGCAGGATGCATCATCACAGCTGGAGGACATGAAAATATCTTCCGACGGAAGTGATACGATATACGAATTTACGCTCCCCGGCGAAACTGCCTCCTATTATTTCAGCCAGATCATTGAACAGGCTTCCATGAACACAAAGGAGTTAAAAAACGTAACCGGTTCCGTAGATTCTCTTAAAATGACCTGCCGCGTCAACAAAAAAGGTATGCTGACAGAACAATCTGCCAGTGCATCCGGGGAGGTCTCAAAATCTATCTTTACCATCCCGGTCACACTGACAGAAACAACTTCCTTTAAAACTCCATAAGCTGTATTCTTCTACAGATGGAGCGTTCTCGCATTAATCTCCTTTGTTTTACCTACATTCCAGAAATTTTCTCCCAGATATCCACAGGTACGTCTTGTCACATTCATTTTATTTTTGTCCTTGTTGTGACATTGCGGACATTCCCATTCCAGATTATCATTAATAATAATTTCTCCATCATATCCACATACATGACAATAATCAGACTTTGTATTAAATTCCGCATACTGGATATTATCATAAATAAATCGCACAACATCTTCCAGAGCTTCAAGATTATGCCGCATGTTCGGAATCTCCACATAAGAGATTGCCCCACCGGAGGATATCTTCTGAAACTGGCTTTCAAAACGGAATTTTTCAAAAGCATCGATTTTCTCTCTCACATCTACATGATATGAATTGGTATAATATCCCTTATCTGTCACATCCCTGATCTCACCAAATCTCTTCTTATCAATCTCAGCAAAACGATAGCACAGACTCTCTGCCGGAGTCCCATACAGACCAAAGCCAAGACCGGTTTCTAATTTCCAGGTATCGCATGCCAGACGAAGTCTCTTCATGAGCCTCAGGGCAAAGTTGGTTCCCTTTGGATCTGTGTGACTGACACCCGTCATGAGCTTTGTCACTTCATATAACCCTATATAGCCTAAGGATATCGTAGAATATCCGTTATGCAGCAGTTTGTCAATGGATTCTCCCGACTTCAAACGAGCGATCGCACCATATTGCCAATGGATCGGACTTACATTGGATAATGTTCCCTCCAATGCATGGTGGCGGCACATCAGCGCCTCAAAACAAAGTGCCAGCCGTTCCTCCAAAAGAGCCCAGAACTTTTCTTCATCACCTTCTGCCAAGATACCGATCTGCGGCAGATTCAGACTGACAACACCCTGATTAAATCTTCCCTCAAATTTGTAATTTCCGTTTTCATCCTTCCAAGGTGTCAAGAAGCTGCGACATCCCATACAGGAAAATACGTTTCCCTCGTAATTCTCCCTCATCATCTTGGCAGAGATATAATCAGGATACATTCTCTTGGCACTGCATTTTACAGCAAGCTTCGTCAGATAATCGTATTTTCCTCCCTTGAGGCAGTTATGCTCATCCAATACATAGATCAGCTTCGGAAATGCCGGCGTCACATAGACACCTTTTTCATTTTTAATTCCCTCAATGCGCTGCTTAAGGATCTCCTCAATGATCATTGCATTTTCCTCAATATACGGATCATCTTTATCAAGATTTAAAAATAATGTCACAAACGGAGACTGCCCGTTTGTTGTCATCAGGGTATTGATCTGATACTGGATCGTCTGAACTCCCGAACGAAGCTCATCTCTCAGCCTGTCATCAATAAAACGCTCTCTGATCTCATCTGACAGGATCTCCCCGTACTTTTCTTTATAATGACGCTCATATTTTTCTCTGGTCTTGCGGAGATATTTTCCCAGATGACGGATATCAACAGACTGACCTCCGTACTGGCTGCTCGCCACTGCCGAAATGATCTGTGTCATCACAGTACAGGCAACCTGAAAACTTTTCGGACTCTCGATCAGCTTTCCATTCATAACCGTTCCATTTTCCAGCATATCTCCTATATTTATCAAACAGCAGTTAAAAATACTCTGAAGATAATAATCCATATCATGAAAATGAAGCACTCCCTCTTCATGTGCTTTAATGATCTTTTCCGGCAGAAGAATACGCTTTGTCAGATCCTTAGATACTTCTCCGGCGATCAAGTCTCTCTGTGTAGAAGCAATATATGCATTTTTGTTGGAATTTTCTTCCATGACATCTTTATTGCTGTTTTTGATCAGACTCATGATGGAATCATCTGTCGTATTCGCGCGTCGTACCATCTCTCTGGTATAACGGTAAATTATATATTTTTTTGCCAGCTCGTATTTTCTCTCTGCCATGAGTTTCTGCTCGATCATATCCTGAATATCCTCTACCATGAGATTATCGGATTTTTTATTCTCGATACTGGCAACAATGGCATCGATCGTTTCCTCAGATACCTGCTCATAACGATCAACTTCTACATTCGCCTTCTGTATCGCCAATATGATCTTGTTTCTGTCATAATCTACAACTCTGCCGTCCCTTTTTGTCACTTTCATCGTCCAAAAATACCTCTTCTTTCTTCCTTTTCTTACTCCATTTCGGGATCTCTCCAAATCCCGCGAAAAGACCCGAATCCTTCGTAAGGTTTCGGGTTTTTTCATGTGTCTGTAAAAGATTATAGCAAACCTGTCCCCAAAAGTCTACAATATATTGTATGTGTTTTTCTTTATTTTTACAAGATATTGTATGAATGTCGTTTTTTCTAAGTCCTACGCGTGTAGACCTTTCAAATGTCAGTAAAAAGGTCCATATGTTTTGTCCTCCAAGAATTGCTTCGCAATTCTCGTTGGCTTTGCACTAAGTTACGAGCATTTTCCTATACACTAAAAAATGCCGTATCCATAACGGATACGGCATCCAAAATCTGCTTAAATCATCTTTCGATAATTATTTTTTCTTTTTGCTTGATTTTTTTGCTTTTTTCTTTGCCTTTGGCAAAACTTTTTTAATCTTCTTCTTGTTCGCTTTTTTGCTCTTGCCGGTTACTTTAACCTTCTTGCTTCCATTCTTAAATGCGCTCTTGCTTACTGATTTCAGTTTAGCATTGCACTTAATTGTTGTAAGCTTCTTACATCCGGCAAACGCCTTTGCAGGAATGCTCTTCATGTTCTTGTTCAGTTCAACTGTTTTGAGCTTCTTGCAGTTCATAAATACCTTAGAAGGAAGCTTCTTGATATTTGTAGCTTTCTTGAAGCTGAACTTCTTAAGCTTAGATGCACCCTTGAAAGCACCGGCCTTCACAGAAGTGATCTTGTATGTCTGTACTGCAGGTGCGGAAGCAACTGCACTTGGGCTTGCAGCCTTTACCTTAACTGTCTTTCCAAGTGAAAGATTTGCTTTCTTTTTACCCTGCTTAGAAAGACCAACAACCTGTGCTGTCTTCTTTGTAAGCTTATACTTGAAGTTTCCTACGGATACTGTTCTGCTGTTGAAATCAACACCGGAGATCACATACTCAACCTCGATAGACTTCTTAGGAAGAGTCTTAAGTTCTTTTCCTGAAGGATATGGAGCATTCTTTGTTCCATCAGCCGGAGCATATGCATCAGCTAACATGAACTGATAATACTTAGAAGCATCTGCCTTGTTTGGAACTACCTTGTACTTCTTGATAACCTTGCCATCAATCTTTAATACAGCATTCTTAACTGTTACACCCTTCATAGAAAGAGGAATCTCTGTACTCAGGAACAGCATATTAAACTTCGTTGACTTCTTAGAAATTGACTTCACATTCAATCCCTTGATGGATACATTGTACTTCACATCGTTCTTTGTCATCGTAGCATCCGTGATCTGTACATTCTTTGCAATAGTCTTTTTACCATGGTTCCATGCTACCTGCTTCAGATAATTGTACTCTTTGCTCTTCAGACCTGAATCAGACTTGTTCCATGGATCACGATAGAGCCAGTCATCTGTCTGGAATCCCAGATATGACTTATAAGAAGTAGATGCACTGATCGCCTCCGGAGTAGCTGTTGCTACAGGAGCCGGTGCTCCGGATACAACTGCAAACTTGAATGTAATAGTGTCACCCTTCTTAATAGGGATTGTCTGTGAGATTGTATTAGCAGCTGCCTTCTCATTCTCACTTGCCCACTGGTTGAATGCAGAGAGTCTTACATTACCCTGGCCATCCTGCATCATCTGTGCATTCCAGCTGTATGTATTTGTACCGGAAGCACCATTAACAGTGATCGAATTACCCTTGATATTAAAATCTGTCGGCATAGTACCTGTCGTGCCATTGATAAGAACCGGCATCCATACGGCACCTGTCTGGGCGAAATCATCCGCATCTCCTCTTGCCTTTACAGACAGCTCATAAACACCTGTCTTTGTAATATAAGCACTAGATGAATCAGATACGAAATAATCAGCTCCGACCGTATCAAATAATGTATTTCCCTTTGCATCCTTTGCAGCTAAAACTTTCGCCTTAGTAGCCTCTGAACCGAAAGTTGCTGACTGGATTGCTTTACCATCAGAACCCTTTCTGACATCATCACCCTTGTCAGGTGTCAGAGCATCATTTACGTTTGCACTGATAAACATGTCAAATGGTGTCTTCAGATCTACTGCTGCTATAGGAGCGATCGACTCAACAGGCGGTGCAGTAGGACCTGGGGTAACCGGTGGAAGTGTTGGTGCCACATCATCATCCTCAGATACCTCAGGAGCTGTACTCCAGTCTACACCGGAGATCTGGAATGTGATCTCGATATCAAATGCCTGATTAGGAACCTCCAGGTCTGTGGCAGCGCCACATTCTTTACCATCCTCTGCTTTTTTCACAGGATTTGCCTTCTGATACTTGCATCCCGTTGTTCCGTCATCCGGAGCATATCCATTTGCAAACATGAAATTGTATGTACCCATCTGTGTACGGGCATCTGCCTTTAAAGGAAGAGCAGTAAGTGCATCTGCATATTCTTTGCCATCAATCTTTACAGAAGATGCCTTTACAGAAGTATTTGCATTTGGATCATTCTCTTTCAGGATCGGAATATCCGTTGATACAAACAACTCATTAAAGAAGTTCTTTACATCTGCTTTCTTTCTAAGGTCAAGATTCTTGATAGCGACCGTGTATTCACCGTCCTTTTTCATCTTGACATCTGTTACGGAAGCACCGGTACAAACTTCAACCTTTTCCGGTTTTTTCAGTTCGTTTGTCTTAGAGTTTACACTTGGAACATTACCGTTGAGATAAATATTATAACCCTGATATTTATCTGTTACTTCTTTGCCGTTATCCTTTGCCCATGCATTATACA
>JALFLW010000078.1 GCA_022774505.1 Lachnospiraceae bacterium | reverse complement strand
TCCGGTAAGACCTTTACCATGGCAAATGTCATTGCAAAGCTCAATAAACCGACTTTGGTCATTGCGCACAATAAGACCCTGGCGGCACAGCTCTACGGCGAGTTCAAGGAATTCTTCCCGGAGAATGCAGTGGAGTATTTTGTATCCTATTATGATTACTATCAGCCGGAGGCATATGTTCCGTCTTCGGACACCTATATTGAGAAGGATTCCTCTATTAATGATGAGATTGATAAGCTTCGCCATTCGGCGACTGCCGCATTGACAGAACGGCGGGATGTGGTGATCGTTGCAAGTGTGTCTTGTATCTATGGTCTGGGAAGTCCTATTGATTATCAGAATATGACGGTTTCTCTGCGGCCCGGCATGATGAGAGATCGTGATGAGGTAATACGCAGACTGATAGATATGCAGTATACCAGAAATGACATGGATTTTCAGCGTGGAACGTTTCGGGTGAGAGGCGATGTCCTTGAGATATTTCCGGTTTCCGAATCGGAACATGCGATACGTGTGGAATTTTTTGGAGATGAAGTAGACCGTATTACGGAGATTGATGTGCTGACGGGGGAGGTTGTGTCAGAATTAAAGCATATGCTAGTCTTTCCGGCATCTCATTATGTTGTAGATAAGGAGGCTATGGAGAGAGCCATTCGTGACATAGAGGCAGAATTAGAGGATCGTGTCCGCTATTTTCGGTCAGAGGACAAACTCCTGGAGGCACAAAGGATTTCAGAACGGACAAATTTTGATATTGAGATGATGAGAGAGACAGGTTTTTGCTCGGGGATTGAAAATTATTCCCGACATCTTTCCGGGCTGAAGGAAGGGGAGCCGCCACATACGCTTTTGGATTATTTTCCGGATGATTTTATTATAATGGTGGATGAGTCTCATATGACCATTCCGCAGATCAGGGGAATGTATGCCGGAGACAGATCCCGCAAAAGGACGTTGGTTGATTATGGTTTTCGACTGCCGTCCGCACTGGATAACCGTCCTTTGAATTTTGAGGAGTTTGAGCAGCATATCAATCAGATGCTGTTTGTCTCCGCAACACCGAATGTGTATGAACAGGAACACGAGCTGGCCCGTGTGGAACAGATTATCCGTCCTACCGGACTTCTGGATCCGGAAATAGATGTGCGGCCGGTTGAGGGGCAGATCGATGATCTGCTGGGAGAGGTAAACCGCACGATCGCAGCAGGCAATAAGGTAATGGTTAATACTCTTACGAAGCGTATGGCCGAAGATCTGACAGATTACCTGCGGGAAGCAGGGATACGCGTGAAATACCTTCATTCCGATATCGATACGTTAGAAAGATCAGAGATTATCCGTGATATGCGTATGGATGTCTTTGATGTGCTGGTCGGGATCAATTTGCTGAGGGAAGGTCTTGATATACCGGAGATCGGACTGGTAGCGATATTGGATGCGGATAAAGAGGGATTTCTGCGGTCGGAGATCGCACTGGTACAGATTATAGGAAGGGCAGCGAGAAATGCAGAGGGGCATGTGATCATGTATGCAGACGTGATGACAGATTCCATGCGTAATGCCATTGATGAGACTAACCGGCGTCGAAGTATACAGCAAAGGTACAATGAGGAACATGGAATTACTCCGCAGACCATTAAGAAGGCAGTCAGAGATCTGATCCGTATATCGAAAAAGGTAGAGGAGACAGAGAACGGTGATATTCAAAAGGATGCGGAATCCATGAGCCGTAAGGAACTGGAGCAGCTGGTAGAAAAGATAAAGAGAAAGATGAATACGGCAGCTGCAGAGCTGAATTTTGAGCTGGCAGCAAGTCTGCGTGATCAGATGCTGGAGATCAAGAAGTACCTCAATGACTGACTGTAGAGAGGGAACAGACAGGACATTCCGGGGAGAAATATTGATGTCTGACTGACGGCAAAGAGGACAGGACGCATTGGCAGGATGGAGAGAATGAATATGGGGATTAAAATAGGTGTTGATTATTATCCGGAGCAGTGGCCGGAGCAGATGTGGGAAGAGGATGCAGACCGCATGAGGGAATGTGGCGTGAAGATTGTCCGCATGGCAGAATTTGCATGGAGCCGTTTGGAACCGCAGGAGGGGAACTTTGATTTCGAATGGCTTGATCGTGCAGTGTCCGTTTTTGTGGACAGAGATATACAGGTGGTTTTGTGCACTCCGACATGCACGCCGCCTCTGTGGGCATTTGAAAAGTATCCGGAGATTATTCAGGTAGGAGCAGACGGTCGTCGCATTGCTATAGGGATTCGCGGACATCGCTGCATGAATAGTCCGGTGTATAGGAAACTTTGTGATAAAATTATTTATCAGATGGTGACAAGATACAGGCATGAAAAAGGGGTGGTGGGATACCAGATTGACAATGAATTGGAAGCAAACCATTGTCGCTGCCCTGTTTGTCAGAAAGCTTTTCAAAAATGGATGGAAAGAAAATATAAGACAGTTAATGAGATAAATGAGGCATATGGAAATAGTGTGTGGAGTGGAGAATATTCTTCGTTTTCACAGGTGAAAGCACCGATGGGAGAGTTTATAAAATGGCAGAACCCATCTCTTACATTAGACTATAATCGTTATGCTTCAGACAGCACGGTGGAATATCTGGAATTTCAGAGAGAGAGGATTCATTCGCTGGATCCGGAGGTGTGGATCACGACGAACAGCTGGCTGTGTGAAAATATGCCGGATTTTTATGATCTGTTTCAAAATCTGGACATGGTTTCATATGACAATTATCCGACGACGGTGATTCCGGAAGATCCGCAAATATTATATTCTCATGCCTTTCATCTGGATCTCATGAGGGGAATCAAACAAAAGAATTTCTGGATCATGGAGCAGCTGAGCGGAGCCGTAGGAAGCTGGATGCCGATGTCGCCCTCTCCGGAGCCGGATATGATCAAGGGATATGCATTGCAGGCAATAGCCCATGGGGCTGATGCAGTGGTGCATTTTCGCTGGCGCACAGCGATAGCAGGTGCTGAAATGTACTGGCATGGAATATTAGATCATGATAATGTGCCGGGCAGACGATATGAGGAGTTTAAACAGCTTTGTCAAACAGTGGAAGGGCTGCAGGAAATGGGAGACTCTTATGTAAAAAATTCAGTAGCCCTATTGTATGATTCGGACAATGAATATGGCTTCAAGCTGCAGCATCAGGCGGAAGGAATGTATTATCTGGAGCAGCTGAAAAGCCTGCATGACGGATTTACATCGATTGGTGTAGGAATTGATATCATTGACGAATCTACGGATCTATCCGGTTACGATATTGTGCTGGCACCTACGATGCTCATCACGCACACAGATACGGCAGAGGCACTGAAATCCTTTGTACAGAAAGGTGGAATGCTCCTTTTGACAAATAGATCCGGCGTAAAGGATTCTTATAACAAATGTGTCATGCAGCCGCTTCCGGGAATATATAGGGAACTGGTTGGGGCGAGGGTGCGGGAGTATGATACACCTGGGGCATATTTGGGACAGCTGAAGCTGACAGATGATGTGCTGCGGGAAAATTATAAAAAAAGCTGCAGGGATTATCCGGGGGGAGAGGCTGATGAAAAGCTACCCCGGGAGAATGCCGTGTACCGCCAATGGTGTGATATACTTGAAGTAGAAACGGCGCAGGTGCTTGCGGAGTATGGAGATCGTTATTATTCAGGAAGCACAGCTGTGACAAGAAACTGCTACGGAGCAGGAACGGTATATTATATAGGAACGGTATGTGATAGAATGTTCTATATTTCGTTGGCAAAATGCATGGCATCGGAAAAGGAAATATTCTATTATGATAATCTCCCATTGGGAGTAGAGGTTACATACAGGCAGAAAGACGAAAAATCGTGGAGATTCGTATTTAATAATACGAATAAAGAACAAAAAGTATGCCTTGGTTCAAAAACATATCGCATGAAACCGTTTGAGATGAAGATCAGCAGGGAATCGGAGGAATTTATATGAAATGGTGGAAGAGACTTCTTTTGTCAGTGATCAGTTTGATCTGGGGGTATGTTTCTGTAGATTATTTATATATTGCTCTGGGGAATCTTACCGGAAACAGAGTACATGGAACCGGAAATGAGATATCAGGAACACTGCTATGGCAGTTGGCAGGATTTGGATTATTTATTATATGGCTTTTGCTTCTGGCTGCATATACAAGGCTTATACGTTTTCTTTCTCCGAAAGTGGATATGATAGAAGTAGATAAACAGGAAAAGAATAAGAAAATAAAAAGAAAACTTTTTGATATCATTCTACAATATGGGTTGATCGTTACGGGCATGATGATACGGTGGGCATATCTTTGTCTGATATATCTGCCCGGGAGATAATATTGGAGAGACCCGGAATGGAGGATACTATGAAACAAGCATGGGCAAAATTAACGAGAAAAGCAGCTGTCTGTCTGCTGGCCGTACCGATGCTCGCAGGGCTTTCCGGCTGCACACAAAAACCGGCTGACTCGACATCAACGAAGCAGACCAAGGAAGCACAGGCGACGCCAACCGGTACACCGTTTCCGTATTATGCTTCCATGGATGATGAGCCACGGACGATCTCAGGAAAATGTGGAGATCATGCGGAATGGTCGTACAGCACGGGGACGAAGGTGTTGACAATCCGCGGTTCCGGTACGGTGGATCGTGTTGTTGATTCGGACACTTCAAAACAAAAGATCGAGGGACTTGCAGAGCCATATGAAGTCGAGGAAAGGATAACCTGCGCTGTAAAAAAGATTAAGATTGAAGAAGGAATAACCGCATTAGAGGCGGGCAGCCTGTTCGGAAATGTTTTCAAGGATGACGATGCCAGGGAAATTAAGCTTTCTCTACCGGATTCTTTAGAAAGAATTAATGTAAATACATTTGCACCGACACAAGATGCAGCGTATATCCGTAAGATCCATCTGCCACGCAATGTACGTTATATTGAAGGTGGTGCATTTTGGGGACTTGGCACTGATACGACAGACACTTTCAAAAAAAACTTAACGATAACGGTAGACAGCAAGAACCCTTATTATATGACAGAAAACAATGTACTTTTTACTAAGGATAAAAAAACACTTGTATATTATCCGGTTGGAAAGAAAGAACAGACATATTGTATACCGGAGTCTGTGACCAAAGTGGAAGCACTTGCATTTTCGCGTAATCCTTTCTTGAAGAAGGTCGTGCTGCCGACAGGAATTACAGATATCGGTGCAGGGGCGTTTTACGGTGACAGTAAGCTTAGCAGCATTAATTTGGCTCAGGCAGTAAAAGTGAAAAAATTACGTGACTTTGACGGAGTAAAAGCAAAGCTGTCTTATTATGACGTTGCCGTACCGGTTGATGCAGGAGAAGTTTCCGATGAAGGCGACGAAGATGTCATAAATGATGAAAAAGACCTTGTGAGTGAACCGGATGGATCTGCGAAGTATTTGAAAGAATTTGCCATGTTAGGGACCTTTGCCGGCACGAACCTAAAAGAAATTCAATTCCCGGATTCCCTAAAATATGCGGGTTACAGCACTTTTTGTAAGTGCTTCTGTCTGAAAAAGATCATCCTTGGAACCGGCTATGCGGGACAGATCAATCCTGTCAACTACTGTGATAAAAATGGATTTTTACTGCCGGGTGAAAAGTCAACGGATTGCTTTGATATTCTGATTCCGACGGGAAATAAAAACTATAAAGTCCGGGACAATATAATCTACAGCGGAAACGGCAGGACGGTGTATGGCGTGACAAAAGATTATCAAAAATCCACACTGACATTGGATAAAAATGTAAAAGTCATTACACGTAATGCTTTTAGAAATACGAAGTTAAAGAAAGTAACTGTACCCGGTGACCTTACGATCATTGGAAGCGGAGTGTTTATGAATAACTGGTATTGTAAGGGCTTTGAAGTCAAAGGAAATATTAATATGATTGATGCACAAGCTTTTTATCAGTGCCACCGATTAAAAAAATTTATTTGTGGTGGAACCATCAAAAAGATTGGCACGCAGGCGTTTCGGGGTGCGATCAAAAAGGATGGCATTGTATTCGAGGGCTCATTAGAGGATGTTGAAGTTGGTGAAGAGGTATTCTAGCCTGCTTTTGATATCAGAGCGGGCGGCTTTAATTTATAGAAATCATTGTGTCGATCAAAAGGGTATGGTAAGATAAAAAAGAAGCCGTAGTATGAGAGATTGTCTTTGGGAGAAATGGAGGGGCAGATGGCATCGATTAAAGACATTGCAAAGATTTGTGGCGTGTCGGTTGCCACGGTCAGTAAGGCACTGAATGATAAAAAGGATATCGGAGAGGAAACAAAAAAGCATATAAAAGAAGTTGCCAAAGAACAGGGATATTTTCCTCAGTATTATGCAAGGGCGATTCGCATGAACAAAAGCTTTAATATCGGTGTGCTTTTTATTGATGAGGCCATGAGTGGATTGACACATGATTATTTTGCCAATATTCTAAACAGCTTTAAGGTGACGGCAGAAAGCAAAGGGTATGATATTACCTTTATTAATAGCAATAAAAAGCATAAAAAGAGCAAAACATATCTGGAGCATTGCCGGTATCGCGGACTGGATGGTGTGATGATCGCGAGCATTGATTTTCATAATCCGGAGGTCCGGGAACTGGTAGAGAGTGATATACCGGTAGTTACTATTGATTTTGAGTTTCCGGATTGTCTGTCAGTCGTATCCGATAATGCAACGGGGATAAGACAGCTGGTAGAATATATTATTTCTATGGGACATAAAAAAATTGCATATATCACAGGAGATCTGACTTCTGTTGTAACAGATATCCGTATTCAGGGTCTTAAAGAGACAATGCAAAAAAACGGGCTGACAATGCCGGAGGCATGGATACTTCCGTCAGAATACCGTAATCTGAAAAAGGCGGCGGAGTATACCAGATATCTTTTGAAACAGCCGGTGAAACCTACCTGTATTATTTATTCTGATGACTACTCAGCGGTAGGAGGGATCGCTGCTATTGAGTCTATGGGCTTAAAGATCCCGGAGGATATTTCTGTGGCAGGATATGATGATATATTTATAGCCAGTCAGCTGCAGCCGCGTCTGACAACTGTGCGTCAGGATACGGAAAAGATCGGGATGAAGGCAGCAGAACAGTTGATCAAACTGATCGAAGGAAACAAAGTAAAAACATCACAGCCTTCTGTTGTAGCAAGCAGACTGGTAGAGGGAGCCTCTGTCCGCAAGCTGGAGGAGTAAGCGGCCGGGGACCGGAAAATAATATGTTTGGGATCAGATCATGGACGGATGGTGTCAAAGATTGGCCGAAAATTGCATAGATTTTATCTTGACAAGCCCGGCTAAACATAATATAATAATCTAATGTGGCGTGTAAAATACTTAAGCCAAAGCCCCGGTAACAGTATTTATGTGCCTGACAGTTGAAGATTGTTAGAAAAGTTAGGAGGTACTGGGATGAAAAGTTATATGGCTAACCCATCCAAGATTGAAAGAAAATGGTATGTAGTTGATGCTACAGGACATACATTAGGACGTCTTGCTTCAGAAGTAGCATGCGTATTAAGAGGTAAAAATAAGCCGGAGTATACTCCGCATGTTGATACCGGTGATTATGTGATCGTTATCAATGCAGATAAGATTAAAGTTACAGGTAAGAAACTGGAACAGAAGATCTATTATCATCACTCCGATTATGTTGGTGGAATGAAAGAGACTACACTCAAGGAAATGCTCGCAAAGAAACCTGAGTATGTAATTGAGCATGCAGTTAAGGGAATGCTTCCAAAGGGACCACTTGGTCGTCAGATGGCAACGAAGCTTCATGTATATGCAGGTGCAGAGCATGAGCAGATCGCACAGAAGCCGGAAGTATTAGAAATCGTAGAGAGAGCATAATTGAGAGGAGGAAAAGACATTGGCTAATAAATTTTATGGAACAGGCAGAAGAAAAAGCAGTATTGCCAGAGTATATTTAGTACCGGGAAACGGTAAGATCACAATTAACAAGAAAGATATGGATCAGTACTTCGGACTTGAGACATTAAAGATCATCGTTCGTCAGCCGCTGGAAGCTACAAATACAACTGACAAGTACGATGTGCTTGTAAATGTTCATGGTGGCGGATTTACAGGTCAGGCAGGTGCTATCAGACATGGTATCGCAAGAGCACTCCTGAATGTAGATGCAGATTTCCGTCCTATATTAAAGAAAGCAGGATTCCTTACACGTGATCCTAGAATGAAAGAGCGTAAGAAATATGGTCTTAAGAAAGCCCGTAGAGCTCCACAGTTCTCAAAGAGATAATTTT
>JALFLW010000076.1 GCA_022774505.1 Lachnospiraceae bacterium | reverse complement strand
CATTTCAAGAATAAGAATCTGACATTGAAAGCGAAAGGTCTATTATCGCTGATGTTAAGTTTGCCAGATGACTGGAATTACAATATGCAAGGACTGGCAACATTGAGCAGAGATGGGATTGATTCTGTTCGTTCTGCAATTAAGGAATTAGAGCATCATGGATATGTGGAACGTCATAGATTGCGTAATGAGTATGACTTTTATGGCGATACCGAATATATTATCCGGGAAGTTCCATTAGGAGAAGAAAATGATTAAGTGGAGCAGAGAAGTGCCTAAGGGTGGATAGTCCAATTTTGGACAACTCTCACATTTATGTGAATCAATATCCAGATAAAAGAAGTGGAAAAATGTTATCCAATATATCTGCTGATATTCTTCAGAGGATTATGATGATGCTTGGAAAGAATGAGCATGAAAGTGCCAGAGATCTGGTGTTTTATATCTACGCAGTATTATGTTCGCAAGTTTATCTCGATGAATTTGAAGGGGCACTTTTCACTGTAAATCAGTCAGATAAGCGAGCAAGAGTCCCTGTTGTAGCTGATAAGGATATTTTTCTTAAAATTGCTCGAATTGGAGAAAAAATTGCTGAATTAGAAAAAGTAAACTATGTTCCGGAGAATATTTTGAACTATGATTATGCCAAAATTATGGCAGAAGTGCCGGTGGGATTTGAATTAAAGAATGTTGCACATCCATTTGATGCCGAAAATGAACAATTATTGCTCACGGATGGGAACGAAACAATAAGAATTAAATGTCCTTTATCATTGCAGAGGTTAAATATATCAGGATATGATGTTATAAAGTCAGTATGGTTAAAATTTAATTCTTATGATTTTACTCATTGTGAGTTTAATCGGGATGATATGAAGAAACTTTTAAATTTCCTTAATACAATTGCAACTCATGAGAAAATGGTAAAAAAATTGGATGAGGAGATTGCTCCGGTTCTAGCTGGAGAAGTGAAGTTGATTGAATATCAAAATTGATCTGTAATATTGGAAAGTCACAATGGAAATATGTTCTGTTGTGATTTCCCACATATTATGAGGGAAGTTATTAAAAAAATACAAGGCAGGATAGTTCTGATTAAAAAAGTATTTTGAGATAAAGATAGTGCACAGATTACTTCGGCGTGTATCAGTGGAAAGGATGTAAATATGTATATATCGAAAATAAAAATTAAAAACTACAGATTGCTTATAGATGCTGAATTAGAAGTTGATGCTAAGACTACGTTAATTGTTGGTCGAAATAATACAGCTAAAACATCATGTTTGGCATGTATAGAAAATGTATTGAATGGACGTCCGTTTTCCTTTGATGACTATCCGTTAGTTAAAAGAAAGGCATTGTATGAAATAATAGCTTCATTTATGTCGAAAGAAATTTCTTTTGAATCGTTATGCGAGCAATTAGAATCAATATCTATAGAGTTCCTTGTAGATTATTCTTTAGAAGATTCAGAGGATAATTTAGGGGCACTGTCGCCTTTTATTATAGATGTGGATGTAGATACTACCACTGCATTAATTCGTGTAGAATTTCGCTTAAAGCCAGATGAAAAAACGTTATGGAAAACTTTGGAAGAAAGCTATTACCAAAATTGTGTTTTTGTACCATCAGATGAGGCGCGGGATGTTATCAGTGCTAATTTTTCAAAACTTTTTGAATTAGTAATTTATGCAGTGAATCCTAAAAATCCAAAGGAAACACAGATAAAGAAACATAAAGAATTGGAAGAACTTTTCCCAGTTCATATTATTCCGGCAGAACGTCTCCTTGGAGAGGACGGAACACAGAATAGTTCCCTTTCTTCGCTTATTTCAGAATTTTTCGACATGAATGAAGAAGAACTGGATCCAAATGTTGCAGAAAAAGTCAAGGAGTTGCGTGCTATTGTTGAGAAAGCAAATAAAAATGTTCAGAAACAAAGTGATAGCATTTTAAGTTCACTTGTAAATGATTCGGTTGGGTTTGGGTATCCAAATGGAGAAGAACTTCAACTAGGAGTTACTACTCAATTAAGTATTGATGATCAGATAAAAAATCAAACCCAGCTTTCATACACAGCAGGTACAAGTAATGAATGTCTTCCTAGTACATATAATGGATTGGGATATAAAAATCTAATTAAAATGGAGTTTCTTCTTGCAGCATTTGCGAAGAAGATAGAAAAGTGCGGAAATGCTTGTATACCATTACTTTTTATTGAGGAACCGGAATCTCATATGCATCCACAGATGCAACATGCTTTTGCGGAATATTTAGAAGCGTTCCTTGGAAAAATTACTTCTGTAGGAATTCAGACTCTTTTAACTTCACATTCTGCTCATGTTGCTAATACTATGGCTTTCTCAAAAATTCGATATGCACAAAAAACAAAAGAAGGAGTTATTTATAGAAATTTAAATTCGTTTGAACAGGAGAATCCAGATAATAGTGATTTTATTAGAAAATATCTTACATTAACCAAATGTGATTTGTTCTTTGCGGATAAAGCAATTTTGGTTGAAGGAGCATCAGAACGGTTATTAATACCTGATATGATAGATAAGTGCGATAAGTCAGGAGATTTTAGTTCACAGAAATATAAATTACCAGCTCAATATTATACTTTAATTGAAATCGGTGGTGCGTATGCTTATAAGTTTATTCCATTTATTGAGTTTTTAGGTATTCCATGTCTTATACTTACGGATATAGATTCTGTATCGGGGCAAAAAGGTAAAAATGGACAAGTATATTATAAATCTGTTCCAGTTTCGTGTGGTGAAACAACATCCAATGAAACTTTAAAATGGTGGGTTAGAAAAAATAAAGGATTATCGTATAATGATAAAGCCCAAATTAATTTGGCAGATATAATATCAATGTCTTCGGGTGATAAAACCAGAGGAAAATGTCATATTGAATTCCAAACAAAAGAGAATGAACTATGTGGACATTCTTTAGAAGAAGCTATTCGGAATGTCAATCGCTCACATTATGGATTAAGTGATAGCCCGACTGAAGATGATCTGGAGTTTTCTGAAAAATGTAAAACAGATTTTGCACTTAAACTTATTTATGAGTGTACTGATTATAACATTCCGGCATACATTAAATCTGGATTAATATGGCTTAATAACCAAAAGGTACTTGAATAAAAGGGATGATGGATTATGGATGAAAATTATCATGGCGTAAATTATGAATTAGCAAAAGCTGAAGCTGATAAAGTAGATAAGCAAATTATCGAAGCATTACGGGAGGGGCATAGTTTTCGCGTTGAAGCAGGTGCGGGTTCGGGAAAGACTTATTCGCTTAATAGAGTCATTGAATGGATACAAGAAAATATGTGGTCTAAATATAGTCGAAAAAAGCAAAATGTAGCTTGTATTACATATACGAACGCTGCTGTAGAGGTAATTACAGAAAGATTATCAAAAGATTCATTTATTATTCCTGCTACAATTCATTCGTTTGCTTGGAATGCAATCAAACAATATCAAAGCTATCTTGTGGATGTTGTAACAACAGACCCTGATTTTTTACCAGACGAAGGTGACTTTTTTAAGGTTAATGAAGTTACATATACTTTAGGACATCGATATAAGGAAAATGGAGTTCAGTACCTTTATCATGATGATGTTCTTAAGCTGTTTTGTAAACTCTTGGATAATGCAAAATTTCGACGTGTATTTTCTGATAAATATCCTTTGATTCTGATTGATGAATATCAAGACTCATATAAACCGATTATCGAACGCTTTATTAAATATTTTATTGCTGAAAAGAAATCTCCACAATTTGCTTTTTTCGGAGATGCGTGGCAAACTATTTATCAGTCAAATAAAGCTTGTGGGATTATAGAACATAAAAATTTAGAAGTGATAAAAAAAGGTGCAAATTTTAGATCTTCTCCAAGAATTGTTCAACTTTTGAATGACATACGACCAGATTTGCCACAAACATCTGCGATAGATAACTTTCAGGGTGAAGTAGTTGTAATCACATGTGAGGATTATGACGGAGAACGTCGTACTGATCGTAATTTTCAAGGCGAATTGCCTCCAGAAGAGTTAAAAATACGTCTAAATAAAATCTCCGAAGAAATAAAACAAAATACAGCGGATTCTGATACATTAAAAATTTTAATGATTACACATAAAGTATTGGCTGCACAACAGGGATATGAACGACTTTTAAGTATCATTAACGATGGCTTACGTGACAAGGAAGATCCCTTTCTTTTGTTTTTTATGGACACCGTTGAACCAATCTACCATGCATTAGAAACGTTAAATATGCAGTTGCTTTTTGATACTTTAGGAATTAAGAGATATCCAATTACTAAAAAATCGGAGAAAGAGAAGTGGAAAATTTTTCAAGAGAAATTACGAGAAGCAAGAGAGAGAAGAGCAATTGATGTTATTGAGGTTATAAATGAAACAAAATTAATTCCTTTTCCACCTAAATTGGATGGATGGTATCATTTGTATCATAATGCACCGGGAACAATATATTCATCTAATGCGTCAATTCAAGCATTTTTGGAGTTGGATTATACGCAATTCATTTCGGCAATAGAATTTTTATATCCTGAAGCGTTATTTTCCACAGAACATGGAGTCAAAGGAGAAGAATATGACAATGTCATTTTTGTCATTAGTAGGGGCTGGAATATGTACCAGTTTGAAACATATGCACCTATGATAACTGGAAAGGCTTCCATTCCGAGTGGAAAGCAGGATTCTTTTGAACGAAATCGTAATTTGTTTTATGTTTGTTGTTCAAGACCAAGAAAAAGGTTATTTTTCTTTGTGACGATTCCTATGGATCGAACTTTTAAAGAATTTTTGATGGAACTTGTCGGAGAAGAAAATTATTATACTTATAGTCAGTATATTAAAATGGATATCGAGTAAGAAAAAATATCAAAGAACAACAAGAAAATATGTAAATAAATAAAGGCTCATAGTCTGTATAAAAGTAAAAGATTATGAGCCTGTTCGTATTAAAAAGAAGACAAACGCCACTGTTTCTTAGGATCAAACTCTCCGCATCCATCACAGGTATAAGGCCAGTTGATTTTCCATTCAAAATACTCATCTCTGGTAATCTCACCGGATTTTAGTTCATCCATTCGAATTACCCATTCTTTCAGAAAATCATTCAGAACCCCATAGTTAAACCACATACAGACAGGAGCATGAGCTGGCCAGCTATCATTGTCATGGTAGTAAACGGAAGTGTCTGCTACTTCATTGCATTTTTCACCAGGAAATTTCCGAGGAAGAAACAGATGCAGGGCAGATGGATTAAATTCATCCAGCCAGAAAAGCAGTTCCATCATTTCGGAAGCGTCACGTCCAGCGGTATCATAGAGGGTATAAGGATTAACATCAAGAGCCTGTGCCATTTTATCAACCAGATCTTTTTTTGGAACACGAACGCCTTTTTCATATTGTACAATTCTATGTTGATCGGTCAGTCCGATCTTCTCTGACAGTTCTTTTTGTGTCATTTTTCGGAATGTCCGGATTTTTTTTAGTTTCAGATTAAAATTCATAAAGTCACCTCTGCATTAGTCCTGATAAATATCCATTAAAGATAGTAAAATCAAGAAATAAATAACTATTTGTCCATATTATAACACAAGATAGCAGAAAATCAATAAAAAAGAGTACAAAAAAGAACCTAAAACGCATGAAGTGCTATTGACATTAGCAGTAACGGGGGATATAATGGCATTAAATCGAAATGGGTACAAAAATGTATACCCACAAAAATGTGCAACTTTTGATTGCTGAACATTGAAAATTGAATGAGCTGTATGGGTGCCTTTCGGGGCTTAAAGGTAACACAGGATTCCACCGCTGTATCAGAGAGTAGTATGTGGAAACCGAAGATACTCCGGCAACGGCTGGTATGTTTGAGAAGAAGCTGCCAGTATTCAGAAAGATTTCTGATAGAGGTCAATTGTAATGTTGACACCGCCATATACAAATGGAAGCCAACACGCCGAACAGAATGGAAAATGATCGTAAGAAATCCAAACAAAAAGTAGATGTACTGACAACGGGCATAACCGCTGTCTGGGAGGTGATGCAGAAGAATACGGAGGAAAGGAGGTATGTGCATCATGAGAAAAACAACAGAGTATAAGGCTGAGAACCGTCTGACGGTAGATATTGAAGGATTAATGGCAATGTTATCCTGCGGAGAAGTAACTGCAAAGAAAATTGCAGACTATGCAGAAGCAAGAGTGATTGTTGGAAGACGTGTTCTTTATAACGTGGATAAGATAAAAAAATATATTGATGCAATGGCAGTGTAATGAAAGATGAGAGGATAAAATACAACAACTTTCCTTCGGAATGAAAAGTGAAAAGGGAAAAATATTCCTGTAAAAAAGGCAAATAAAAATTAGCATTTTGCAGGAATTTACCCTTGGAAATTATAAAATATTATGTTAATCTGTGAGCAGATATCAGGCAGTAAATGACTGATACCGACAGGACAAAAATCATTCCGAATAACGAAAAATGAAGTGAAAGGAATGATTGATATGGCAAGAAAAGATAATAAAGGCAGAAATTTAAAAACAGGTGAATACCAGCGCCCGGATGGACGTTATGAGTATCGCTACAAGGATGAAATTACCGGAAAGCGTAATTCGGTTTATGCAGCTGATCTGGTGAGTCTGCGAGAAATGGGAAAGAAGATCAATAAGGATATGGATGATCTGCTTATTACAGACGCATCAGTCAAGAAGCTGACTGTAAATATGTTGTTTGAGCGATACATGGCAACAAAGAATATCAAGGAAAGAACGAAAAAGAATTATATCCGTATGTGGGACTACCGGATACGAAATACTTTAGGAAATATTCGTGTTGTAGATTTTAAGACATCTCACGTAAGGACATTCTTTTCAGCATTGTCAGATGAAGGACTGGCACACAGCACAATCAAAGGTCTTTATGGTTTATTGAATCCCAGTTTTGAACTGGCAGTGGAAGACGGGATTATCCGTAAGAATCCGGTAACTGGAACACTTGGAGGTTATGGGGCTCCGGCAAAGGAGAAAGAAGCACTGACACTGGAGCAGCAGGAAAAACTCCTAAAGTTTGTTGAACAGAGTAATGTGTATAAGCCTCATCTTCCAATGATGCAGGTTATGTTTGGAGCTTGCCTGAGAGTGAGTGAGACTATCGGTTTAACCTGGTCAGATGTGGATATGAAGAACCGGGAGATTCATGTAGGTGGACAGCTTGTGTATTATGAAGGTGATGAAGGATATTGTTTCCATGATACAGAAACCAAAACGGATGCAGGAATCAGAGATATTCCTATGACACAGATGGTATATGATGCGTTCCGTAAACAGAGAGAACTGAACCTGATGCTTGGTTTACAGAGTAATGTTGAGATCGGTGGACGCAGTGGATTCATCTTCAATACAAAGCATGGACGTCCGATCATGCCGGCGGGAGTGAACAGCTTTCTGAAAAATATTGTTAATGCCTATAATTAAGAAAGAAAGCAAACTGGCAGAAGAAGAGAAGCGAGAGCCGGAGCTGATGCCTCCTATTTCATCGCATACCCTTCGTCATACGGGATGTACCAGACTGGGTGAGAACAATGTCAATCCTAAAGTTATGCAGTATGTGATGGGGTGCTGGATGTCCGGTGGACATCCGTTTAGCACCGACCGTAGCGGAGCGAAGAACATTCGGATGCACAGATTACAATGAATGTCTATAATCATATTGCAGAAAAGTCTCATGTGGAGAATGAAATGTCTAAAATGAACCTGCCAGAAACCGTACCTGCTGTGGTATAAACCAGAAGTCGTTGTCGTAAAATGTGGTAAGAAAATCAGACGAATATATTTTTTCAAAGATTTGTCGTAAAAGTGTGATCAAATCAAGGAAACTTCGTGCAAAAGCAAGTGAAAAAACTTTATTAAGTCCTTAAAATCAGGTCTTCATAAAGTTTTTGTAAAAAATTAGCACTCGACACTTGACGTGGCTAACAAAAGGTGATATATTGTAGTCAATCTGATAGGAAACCACATTGGGAATATATTCAGAGATACCTGTATATCCTGATAGATGGGGGATTTCAGAGAGAGAAAAGAGTAAATAAAGGAATGAATGGAACCTGCGGAGACATCCGCAGGTTTTTGAGAAAGGCAAGGTGATTTCAATGAACATTAGTAAATTTACGACGAAGTCACAGGAAGTAGTACAGGAATGCGAAAAGGTGGCTATGGATCATGGTCATCAGGAGATGGGAGAAGATCATCTCCTGGCGGCTATGCTTCGGGTAGATGGAAGCCTGATTCCGAAGCTCATTGAGAAGATGGGGATAGATGTGGACGTATTTCAGGCACAGATAGACGGTGTGCTGGCGAAACGTCCGAAGGTCAGCGGAGGTGACATGCGTGTTGACCGCTACCTGAATGAAACGCTGATCTATGCAGAAGATGAAGCAAAGCGTATGGGAGATGAATATGTATCCGTAGAGCATTTGTTCCTGAGTCTGTTGGAGCATCCGAGCCGGGAGATCAAGGGGCTTATGAAACAGTGCCAGATTACCAGAGAGCGTTTCCTGCAGGCATTGTCCCAGATACGTGGAAATCAGCGTGTCACCAGTGATAATCCTGAAGCAACTTACGATGCCTTGGAAAAATATGGCTATGATCTGGTAGAGAGGGCAAGAGAGGGCAAGATCGATCCGGTGATCGGCAGAGATAATGAGATACGTCATATTGTTCGGATACTTTCCAGAAAGTCAAAAAACAACCCCGTACTGATCGGTGAGCCGGGTGTTGGTAAAACAGCGGCTGTAGAGGGTCTGGCACAGCGTATCGTGAAAGGGGATGTACCGGAAGGTCTGAAGGATAAAAAGCTTTTTGCTCTGGATATGGGATCCCTGGTAGCAGGAGCCAAATACCGCGGTGAATTTGAGGAACGATTAAAGGCTTTGCTGGAGGAGGTCAAAAAGAGTGAGGGGCAGATTATCCTCTTTATTGATGAGCTGCATACGATCGTAGGAGCAGGAAAAACAGAGGGATCTATGGATGCAGGAAATATGCTCAAGCCAATGCTTGCCAGAGGGGAGCTTCATTGTATCGGAGCGACTACACTGGATGAATATCGTAAATATATTGAAAAGGATGCCGCATTGGAGCGTCGTTTCCAACCGGTTATGGTATCAGAACCTACGGTGGAGGATACGATTTCTATCCTGCGTGGCATAAAGGAACGTTACGAAGTCTTTCATGGTGTAAAGATCACGGACAGTTCTCTGGTGGCCGCAGCAACGCTTTCCAACCGTTATATTTCTGATCGTTTTCTGCCGGACAAGGCGATTGATCTGGTAGATGAGGCATGTGCAATGATCAAGACGGAGCTTGACAGTATGCCGGCAGAACTTGATGAGCTGAACCGTCAGATCATGCAGCTTCGTATAGAAGAGCAGGCCTTAAAGAAGGAGACGGATCATTTATCTAAGGAGCGTCTGGAGGCATTGCAGAAGGAATTGGCAGAGCTTCAGGATAAGTTTGAGCATCAGAAAGCACAGTGGGAGAGCGAAAAGGCAGAGGTTGATAAAGTAAGCAGGATCAAAGAGGAAAGAGATTCTCTGCGCAATGAGATGGAACAGGCTCAGGCAGGGGGAGATTATACGAAAGCTGCTGAGATTCAGTACGGCAGGCTGCCGGAGCTGGAGAGACAGCTGGAAGAGGCAGAGGAAAAGGCAAAGCAGCGAGGGGATTCTATGGTACAGGAGGCTGTCACGGAGGAAGAGATTGCTAAGATCATATCACGCTGGACGGGTATTCCGATTGCCAAGCTGACAGAGGGAGAACGTGAGAAGACGCTGCATCTGGCAGATGAGCTTCACAAGAGAGTTGTTGGACAGGATGAGGGTGTTGAACTGGTATCCGAGGCAATACTTCGTTCCAAGGCCGGAATTAAAGATCCTACAAAACCAATCGGCTCATTCCTGTTTTTAGGACCTACAGGTGTTGGTAAAACGGAACTTGCAAAGACTCTGGCACAGGCACTTTTTGATGATGAAAATGCCATGGTGCGTATTGATATGAGTGAGTATATGGAGAAATATTCCGTGGCCCGGCTGATCGGAGCGCCTCCGGGATATGTTGGTTACGAAGAGGGAGGACAGCTCACGGAAGCCGTCCGTAGGAAACCATATTCTGTAGTGCTGTTTGATGAGATTGAAAAAGCACATCCGGATGTGTTTAATGTGCTTTTGCAGGTACTTGATGATGGACGTATTACGGATTCTCAGGGAAGAACCGTGGATTTCAAGAATACGATCCTGATCCTGACATCGAATATTGGTTCTACCTATCTGCTGGAGGGAATTGAAGCGGATGGTACGATCAGTGAAGAAGCGAGGAATCAGACAATGGCGGATCTGAGAGCAAGCTTCCGTCCGGAATTTCTGAACCGTCTTGACGAGATCATTCTTTTCAAGCCGCTGACAAAGGAAAATATCAATGGTATTATTGATATTCTGATCGAGGAGCTTAATGACAGGCTTCGGGAGAAAGAACTGACAGTTAAGCTGACGCCTGAAGCTATGGATCTTATTGTAGAACAGGCATATGAGCCGGCATTTGGTGCACGTCCGCTGAAGAGGTATCTGCAGAAAAATGTAGAGACACTGCTGGCACGGCGTATACTGGAGGACGCGGTTCATGCAGGGGATACGATCGTCATCGATAATGAGAATGGCAGTTTGACTGTACGCTGACAATAGAACCTGTGCAGATAAATAAAAAGCCGTGATTTTCATGAGAAATCGGGGATTTCTTTGAAAATCACGGCTTTTTTAGTGTATAGGAAAATGTTCGTAGTGTAGAGGGAAGCCAAAGGGCAAAACGCTGGTTTTTCCCTTTTTTAGTGTATAGGAAAATGTTCGTAGTGTAGAGGGAAGCCAAAGAGCAAAACGCTGGTTTTTCCCTTTTTTAGTGTATAGGAAAATGCTCGTAATGTAGAGGGAAGCCAACGAGAATTGCGAAGCAATTCTTGAAGGGCAAAACGCTGGTTTTGCCCTTTTTTAGTGTATAGGAAAATGCTCGTAATGTAGAGGGAATCCAACGAGAATTGCGTAGCAATTCTTGGAGGGCAAAACGCTGGTTTTGCCCTTTTTTACTTTATAGGAAACTTGTCGTTTCCTATAAAGCGAAAAAAAGGGTGATTACAGATAAGAAAAAAATGCCCACCAAAAGATGGGCATAAAAAATAAATGAGATTGTTTAGAAGAGATAAAAACCTTCTTCGTCAA
>JALFLW010000075.1 GCA_022774505.1 Lachnospiraceae bacterium | reverse complement strand
TTGACGAAGAAGGTTTTTATCTCTTCTAAACAATCTCATTTATTTTTTATGCCCATCTTTTGGTGGGCATTTTTTTCTTATCTGTAATCACCCTTTTTTTCGCTTTATAGGAAACGACAAGTTTCCTATAAAGTAAAAAAGTGCCGCACCGTTTCCGGTGCGACACCTGTCGTCTAAGATTATGAAGGACTATAATTATTTAGCCTTTACATTAACTGTTACCTTCTTAGCACCAACCTTAACTTTCAGCTTGCTGCTTCCAGCCTTCTTAGCCTTGATAGTGATAACAACTTTGCCCTTCTTAACTGCCTTCTTAACAACCTTTACAGCCTTCTTATTAACAGTTACCTTTACAGCATCTGTTGTAGCCTTCTTGTTGTTCTGAGCTTTAACCTTTACAGTGATGTTAGATTTCTTACCCTTCTTTACAGAAACAGTCTTCTTAGCTGTCAGCTTCTTAGCTGCGTTCTTAACAACTACTGTAAGAACTTTCTTCTTAGAACCAGACTTAACTGTAACCTTTGTAGTAGAACCAGCCTTTGCTTTCTTAGGAACTGTAACCTTGATCTGCTTCTTACCCTTAACCTTAGAAGCCTTAGCAATCTTCTTGTTAGCAGATGTGATCTTAACTGCCTCAGGAGAAGCTGCACCTGCTGCCTTAACTACAGTGTAGTTTACCTTTACACTTTTACCTGCTGCAACAACAACCTTCTTCTTAGCGAGCTTAAGAGTCTTTGTAGCCTTAACTACATTAACTTCCTTTTTCTCTGTTCCCTTGATTGTTACGAGAACCTTAGCAACCTCTGTTGTACCAGCCTTAACGCTTACTGCTGCGTCTGTAACAGACTTAGCTGCCTTAACTGCTGTAACAGTAACCTTAACTGCACCGTTTGTTGCTACTGCGGATGCTGTAGCAATGCTTGTAGCCAGGCTTGCATCATAAGAGCATGTAAGTACAGACTTGCTTGTAACTGCTGAAGCTGTTACTGTAGTAGTCTCTGCAACAGTCTTATCAGCTGCTGCTGTGATTGTAATCTTGTTACCGTTTGCTGCTTTCTTGACACTTGAAGCATCTGCTGCATTCACAGAGAATACACTTGTAAGAGCAAGTGCTCCAGCGAGAGCCAATGAAAGAACTTTCTTCATAGAAGTTTTCATAATAATTTCCCCCTTAATAGTGGTCTTATTTTCGTTACATCCGAGATTCTAGCATGGCACTTCTTTTTATTCAATTGACACTTTGCACAAAAGATTATTAAGTTTTTCTTACATCCAGGTGATTTTTCACAATTCCGTGCAAATAAATGGTGATTTTGTCGAATAAACAAAATCACCATTCAATAGCAATTGTCACATATGCTCATTTTCATGACACATTTATGACATAAAAATATTAAAATTTAAATTTATCCTCAAAATATTTCGGCAGATCTTCGATCTTGATACGTTCCTGCTCCATGGTATCGCGGTCACGTACTGTCACTGCTCCATCCTCCTGGGAGTCAAAATCATATGTTACACAATACGGCGTACCTATCTCGTCCTGGCGGCGATAACGCTTACCAATGTTTCCTCTGTCATCATATTCACAATTATATGACTTGGATAATGTCTCATAAACTTTCTCTGCCTGCTCGCCAAGCTTCTTGGATAAAGGAAGGACTCCTATCTTAACCGGAGCGATCGCCGGATGGAAATGCATAACAGTACGGACATCGCCGCCCTCCAGCTCCTCCTCATCATAGGCACTGCACAAAAATGCAAGAGTTACACGGTCTGCCCCAAGAGATGGCTCTATTACGTATGGAATATATTTCTCGTTCTTTGTATCATCAAAGTAGCTCATATCCTCACCGGAAGTCTCTGCATGACGGCTCAGATCATAATTTGTACGGTCTGCAATACCCCAGAGCTCCCCCCATCCAAACGGGAACAAAAATTCAATATCAGAGGTTGCCTTACTATAGAAAGAAAGCTCCTCCTTATCGTGATCACGTACACGCATTTCATCCCGTTTGATTCCTAATGTCTGCAGCCAGTTAATGCAGAAATCTTTCCAATATGCAAACCACTCCAAATCTGTATCCGGCTCACAGAAAAATTCCAGCTCCATCTGTTCAAACTCACGGGTACGGAATGTAAAGTTACCCGGTGTGATCTCATTACGGAATGATTTACCGATCTGACCGATACCAAAAGGAATCTTCTTTCTTGAAGTTCTCTGTACATTTTTAAAGTTTACAAAAATACCCTGTGCCGTCTCCGGACGAAGATAAACGGTATTTTTTGCATCCTCCGTAACACCCTGAAAGGTCTTAAACATCAGATTGAACTGACGGATATCCGTGAAATTGTGTTTGCCACAAGTCGGACATGGAACGCTATGCTCGGAAATGAAATCCTGCATTTTCTCATTACTCCATCCGTCTACGCTTCCATCCAGTGCAATCTCATTCTCCTCAGCAAATTTCTCGATCAGCTGATCCGCCCGGAAACGCTCATGACATTCCTTACAATCCATTAATGGATCAGAGAAACTGCCCAGATGTCCGGATGCAACCCAGGTCTGCGGATTCATAAGGATCGCACAGTCAATTCCGACATTATATTTATTCTCACGAATAAATTTCTGCCACCATGCCTGCTTTACATTATTCTTTAACTCGACACCGAGATTACCATAATCCCATGTATTTGCAAGTCCTCCATAAATCTCAGAACCAGGATAGATAAATCCCCTTGCCTTTGCCAAAGCCTGAATCTTCTCCATTGTCTTTTCCATGATTATCCTCCATTCCATCAATGAATTTCTAATGTTTATGCGAATATCGGTCATCCGCTCCTTTTTGCAATCAATACATCACCCTGATGCTTTGATCAAACTGTTTCTAAATATACCATTATCTTGCCGAGAATGCAAGTATACCGCCAAGCTGTACAGGTAATCTTTTCCATAATCCACCGGCCTGTCTGTGCAAGACGATCTTAGTATACCGGGATTCCAAATTTTTCGAAGCAATTCTCGTTGTCTTCCCTCTACGTTATGAGTTCTTTCCTATGCACTAAAAAGAAGTCCGAAAACCTTTTGTTAAACGTCCCCGGACTTCTTCTATTATAACCTTCTTCTATTATATAGGTAACAAACTACGTCAAACCGATTAGATCAGACTCTCATACAATGCGGTAATATCCTCTACGGATGTCTCCTTTGGATTACCCGGACGGCATGCATCATCATATGCTGACTGTGCAAGGAATGGAATATCCTCTTTCTTCACGATCTCCTTCAGGTCAGCAGGAATACCAACATCCTGTGAAAGCTTACGAACCGCATCCACAGCAGCCTTGCGGTACTCATCCTGGGACATATCCTCTGTTCCCTCTACGCCCATTGCCTGTGCGATATATTTATACTTGTCCCCTGTTGCCTCTGCATTGTACTCCATAACTGTCGGCAGGATGATCGCATTTGCCACACCATGAGGAGTATCATAAAGTGCCCCCAGAGGATGAGCCATAGAATGAACGATTCCAAGACCTACATTTGAGAATCCCATACCGGCTACATACTGTCCCAGTGCCATTCCTTCTCTGCCTTCCGGTGTATTATCAACGGCACCTCTTAATGAACGTGAAATGATCTCGATTGCTTTCAGATGGAACATATCAGACAGCTCCCAGGCTCCGGCTGTAATATATCCCTCGATCGCATGTGTCAATGCATCCATACCGGTAGCAGCTGTAAGTCCCTTCGGCATACTTGACATCATCTCCGGATCAATAAATGCAACCACAGGAATGTCATGCGGATCTACACATACCATCTTGCGATTCTTCTCTACATCTGTGATAACATAATTGATCGTAACCTCTGCTGCCGTACCGGCTGTAGTAGGAACAGCAAAGATCGGCATACTCTTATGCTTCGTATCGGCAACACCCTCCAGACTGCGTACATCTGCAAAATCCGGATTCTCCATAATGATACCTACGCCCTTGGCTGTATCCATAGACGAACCGCCACCGATCGCAATAATATAATCAGCACCTGCTGCCTTACATGCTGCAACACCCGTCTGAACATTCTCGATAGTCGGATTTGGCTTGATATTTGAATATAATTCATAATCAAGACCTGCTCCCTCCAATACATCCAGTACCTTCTGGGTCACGCCAAACTTTACAAGATCAGGGTCAGAACATACAAATGCCTTTTTAAATGCACGTCCCTTCGCCTCATCTGCGATGCTCTTGATCGCTCCTGCTCCATGATAAGATGTCTCATTCAATACAAATCTGTTTACCATAATACTCTCCCTTTCTTTATATAAATATTTGATCGTGCATCCCTCAGACCGGATAACATATCACTATAAATCCGGGGATCACCGCCTCATACCTCTCATAATTATATTATAGTAAATATTCACAAAAAATGGAAGAGTTTTTCTAAATTTTCACAAAATTTGCACATATTTTATAAAAAGGGAAAAACCAGCGTTTTACACTCTGGCTTCCCTCTACGCTACGAGCATTTTCTCATACACTAAAAGACGGCACCGTTTCAATCGGTGCCGTCTGATCTATACATATGTATTTATATTTTTTCCAAGATAAGGCTGTACCGAAGCTTCCATCAGCTTCGTTATCTCATCAGCCTGTCCCTGAAAAGAATCCAGTGCCATATCAAGCACTTTGGTACTGACATTTGTCAACAATTGACTCTGAGACATCGTCATGGAATAGTCTGCAATGCTTCCGATCATATCCATAAGACCACCCGCCTTTCTGAAAAAAACTTCTTTTATTCATTGTAACAGCGACTCGTAAAAATAGTAACCACGTCTATTGCTTTTGGGCATTGACTGCATTGATTATCTGCAATTTTACGAAAATTTCAGTCTCAAAAATTTATGTTGATGCTTTCTGTCATTCCGATGTCCTATGACTCATACCTCTTTTCTACCATATTTTTCTATTACGAAGCCTACTACTTCCGAGAGATCAGACTATTCTTTGAAATGTCCGCAGGAAGTGCAAAAGATTTTATCATTTTTAGTCCCACATTCCCTGCAGATCCATTCTCCAGGTCGAAGTTGTGTACCCATACCGCTATTTTGTAACTGATTATTATTACCTGTCACGATTTCGGAATGATTGGACAGCAATTGATTGCCGCTCTGCCTCTCCAGCATATCTCTCACCATTCCCAAACGTCCATAAATAGCACATTGATTATCGATTATAGAAGCTAATGCATGATGAATGCATGAAACCACAGCGGCAATAGCAAGCAATACTATCCATACTAAATAATATTCTATGGTAAACTTCGGTTCCTGCCCGTCTGCCTGATACCCAGATACATATATCACATGAAAACAAATTCCGCATATCACTGTGTCATGCGTCGAATTATTGTTCCCACCTACGGCAACTTTACCGCAGATTAAATTCAGCTTTTCCTATATATTGTCTATCTTAGCGTGCTGTTTTTTACGGCACGTTTTTATCTGTCCTCTTGACCATTTCCATTCCTTC
>JALFLW010000054.1 GCA_022774505.1 Lachnospiraceae bacterium | reverse complement strand
AAGGAATGGAAATGGTCAAGAGGACAGATAAAAACGTGCCGTAAAAAACAGCACGCTAAGATAGACAATATATAGGAAAAGCTGAATTTAATCTGCGGTAAAGTTGCCGTAGGTGGGAACAATAATTCGACGCATGACAATATGTCAGTGGAGGAGATTTCGCGGGCTGTGGGGATGAGTTCTGCAAATTATTACACTCGTTTATTTAAAAAAGTAAATGGCATGTCACCCACAAAATATCGAAGTGTTTACGGGAAAAGACAATATTAATCCACAAGGAAGTTGCTGGAAATTAGCACAAAGTTGCGGTGCTATTGACATCCTTTTTTTCGCCATGTTACTATGAAATCAACATATCGATTTCATGTGAAGGAGGATGACTATGAGACGTGTATTACCTATTGTATTAAGTCTTAGTCTGGTAGTGTCTGGACTGGGCTTTGTGCCAACAGCAAAGATGGTTCCCGATGCCTCGGCAGCGGTTGCCGGTAAGCTGTCGGATGCTTCTCAGGGAGAGATTCTGGAGAGTCTTGATGAGGGGATTATTATTGATGAGGTTAGCGGAAATGCTTGGAAATCGGAAGCCAATGCCAATCCGATCTCTCCATCTATCTTTTGTGCGGATCCAACTTGTGTAGAGTACAACGGAAGACTTTACGTGTATGGAACCAACGATCATCAGCAGTACCAGGAGGATACGGAAAATGATTACGATCAGATTCGTTCACTGGTGGTATTTTCTACCGATGATATGGTCAACTGGATTTATCATGGAAGAATCGAAGTGGGGGAGATTGCACCATGGATTGCCAATTCCTGGGCGCCATCCATCACTTCCCGTGTTGAGGAGGATGGCCTGACTCATTTTTATCTGTATTTTGCAAATAGTGGACAGGGTGTAGGTGTTATCACATCCACAGATCCAGTGGAGGGTTGGAGTGATCCTTTGGGAAAGCCGCTTGTATATCAAAATATGCCGGGACTGAAGAATTGTCCTGCACCGTTTGACCCAGGCGTTGTCATCGATGACAATGGCGTAGGCTGGCTGGCTTTTGGTGGCGGTACTACCAACGAAAGTCCTATTCATAGCAAGGTGCCAAAGGTGGTAAGACTGGGCAAGGATATGTTGTCCTTTGACAGTGAGTTTGTGTCTATCGACGCACCATATTTCTGCGAGGCCAGTGAGCTGAATTATATCGACGGAACATTTTACTATACCTACTGTAATGACTGGCAGGATAGAGGCAAGGAGTGGGACTATGATGGTATTGCAAAGCCGCCTAAATGTTCTATGGCATATCTGACCACCAAGACTCCTTTGGATGCAGACAGTTGGAAGTATCAGGGGGCATATTTCTATAATTCTGGCGAGAACAGCACCGGTAATTCCGGTATGACATGGGGCAATAATCATACTCATTTTGCCAAGTATCAGGGTGTAAATTACATCATCCATCACACAATGATGCTGGAAGATGATGCACATATCAGCGGTGGTTTCCGAAGTCTGATGGTGGATTATCTGCCAATGGATCCTGCAAACTTAAGTATTCCAATTACTGCGGCAAGCCGAAAGGGTGTGAAGCAGATCAAGGCGGTAGATGCTTATACAGAGCAGAGAGGTAGCCTGATGTTGACTTCGGCAGATGTATTTTACGACAAGGTTGCGAACCCAGCTGCCAAGAGTATGGCTCCTGGTGCTTGGACCATGGTTAAATGTGCAGACTTTGCCTACGGCGCAGATCAGTTTGTGGCAAACGTGAAGGGTAAGGGCCGCGTGGAGGTTCGCTTGGATAACGTGCAAAGTGAGCCAGTGGCATACATTGAGTTTGATAATAGTGATTTTGCCAAGGTTGCCAGCAAGACAGTGGAGAAGTTTGATGGAAGAAATCATAATGTATTCTTCGTGTTTAGCGGAGCAGATATCGAGTTCGACAGCTGGTATTTTACCAAGTCCGAGAAGGTGGCAAGACCTGCCGAGGATATCAGCGTGACTGATGTTACCGCCACAGATGTGACCATTCAGGGGCAGACAGCGGACGGTGCCATGAATTCCACACTGGAAGTGGTGAGATCAGGTGACTATGTGATGAAGACTGCACCTATTGCTGAGAAAGATGAAGTCTTAAATCTTGGTTTTGTCAATTACGATGAAAATGCAACATATGATATCTATGTGAAGAGTCTCACATTACACACAGCAGACGGAGATGTGGAGATTCCTGTTGGTCAGAAGTTAAATCCTAAGAGCAAAGGTGGAAATGGTCTGGCCAATGGATGGGGTGGAGCTACCATCGGAAGCTGCGTATATGGTACCGAAGAGTGTGGTCTGTTTGCGGAGACCGCTTCCGTGGATTGGATTAACTATCGATTTGCGTTAAAGATTAATGGAGAGGAAGTTCCATATACTTCCATCGACTACAATGTCACCATCAATGTAGCTCAGTCGGAAAAGCCAACTCCGATGCCTACTGAAGTGCCAACAGAAGTGCCAACTGAAGCTCCTGCAGAGACAACTGCTCCAGTTCAGGAGCCTGTGGTAGTACCTACAAAGGTGCCAGTTGCTGAGCCACAGCCAGAGGCACCAGCTCAGCCAGCCTTTGACCTGAAAAAACCAGCGATCACCAAACTCACCAAGCGCAAGAAGTCCTTTAAGATCAGATGGGCAAAGGTGAAGAATGCATCCGGCTATAAGCTGCAGTATTCCACATCATCAAAGTTTACTAAGAAGACCACAAAGACAGTTAAAGTCAAAGGTAACACCAAATTTGCCAAGACGGTTAAGAAGCTGAAGGCCAAGAAGAAGTACTATGTACGTGTTCGCGCATACAAGGATGGTAAGGCTGTCACAGTGTACACTAAGTGGTCTAAGGCCAAGGCAGTAAAAACCAAGTGATGATGAAAGCATGTTATCATTAGCCTTGGAAAAGTGAGATTTTTTTGTTGTCTACAACTAAAACATATGTTATAATCCTGTCTTTGACAGTTGAAAGAAGGCAAAAACCTCGCAGACCGCGTAATTACGCCGTTTGCGAGGTTTCTTTTGTTGGAAAGTATGTGGTAATATTTACTTCTTTTTGGTCTGATTTAAAATTTTTCTCATGTTTTTTTGAGATGTTATCTGATAGTCTGTTCTGAAACCAAAAGCATTATGAAGAGCATCAGTGATATCAGTTCGTGTGTAGGTTGGGATATATCCTTCGCCAGGTGCAATCAGCATATCCATAGAGCGGATGGCTTGCAAGGATATGCAGATGCTATGAATGAGTTTAACTAAACTTACATACTCCCTCTAAGTCTTAAGTTACTCTATGAGTTTCTTTTGAGTTTTTATCGAGTTTTTTCTGAAAACAACTCGATAAAAACTCAATTAAATTCTTGACCACTCTCGACCAAGAAATATCTATTTTATAGCAAGCTATAGACCAGCGAAATGCTGCATTATCTCTTTCAAATCATCGCTAAAATCTTCTAAATCTTCCATAAAAATGGCTCCTTCATTTAGAAGTGAAAGCATGATATAACATTGATTTGATCTGCTCATCTCACATTGCACTCCACAATCTTTCTTATCCTCTTTTATTCTTTTCTCCAATGTCCAAAATTTTTCAGATGGCTTTCCATCTCCACTTAGTATTTCCATATATTCTTTGTTGAGCTTATCCATATAAGCTTCTTGCCATCCAGCTATTTTACTTCTGAATATTTTCCAGTCCTTTTCTGAGAATTTGTTCATGCTTATTATCTCCTACATTACATCCACTTCTACACTTTAATATACCTTCTTCTTTTTGTAGTTCCAATACAAGCTAAATTAGACGGTGTTTATTATACAAAATTAGGATCAGATAAAGAAGAAAAATTCTATGATTACAATGGGGAAATTGGACTTACAATCTTAGAAGGATATGTAAAGTTTCAGGAAAGAGAAATACATTACAATGATGATATTATAGATAAGCAGGAAATAATAAAAGTATGGTAGTATATCCATGCCGATGTGGAAAAGGATGAATGAGAAAATTATGGAGAAAGGGCTTGATTTTTTGGAGGACAAAAAGCATACTGTGGTTAGGATGTGACGGAGATATATAAAAATGGCAAGGCCAAGAAGACCGAAAGTGGAAAATCCAAAAACAAAGAAAGTGGATGTACGCCTGATGGAATATGAGTACGCCAGATAAAAAATATGCCAAGCGTCATAATCAAACACTTGCACAAACATTGCGATTAGAAGTAGAGAAGATGATTGCATTGTTGTAAACTCCTATAGATTCTTTTTTGTTTATTATAATTAAAGGATTCAAAAGGAAGAGTTTTCTATAAGGAGAGATATCGCAGTGAAGACGCCTTGTATAGATTTACATATTCCGATGCTTATGGCAAAAGGACTTCAGTCTATTCAAAGGATTAAAAATGAGTGTTCCAGATCGGATGTAGGATTTAATCTGCGGTAAAACTGCCGTAGCTTTGAGTTTGAGAGTAGTGCAAATCCATATAGTAATAAAACATTGACATTTGATTTTAATCCAGCTATACTATTGAGAACGATACAAATTCATATGGTAGTCAATCCGTACTCTTCTCACTGTATGGGACGTTTACGTTTGAAAGGAAAACATATTTATGGAGGGATGAAAATGAAAAGATACCAACGACATATTGCATTATTTCTGGCTCTGATACTATTTTTTGGAAGTTTTTCTGCAATTGAAGGAAATTCTTTGGAAATACCCGGAATGCATAAAGCAGTAACGGTTGCTAAAGCAGCTACTTTTGCACAGAAAAACGCATTAACAAAGGCGAAGGCATATTTGGCATATTCTGCGTTTTCCAAAAAAGGCTTAAAAAAGCAATTAAAGTTTGAGGGATTTTCAAATAAAGAGGCAGCTTATGCTGTAAATCACTGCAGAGCTAATTGGAAAAAACAAGCTGTAAAAAAAGCGAAGGAGTATTTGAAATTTTCTGCATTTTCAAAAAAGCAACTTTATCAACAGCTTATTTTTGAAGGATTTACGAAAGCTCAGGCGAAATATGGGGTGAATAAAGCCTATAAGTAATAGTCTTAAAATAATTGCCACAGAATATTATGATTTTATCGTTTTTTCTGTGGCATTTTTAAATGCTGTTTAACTTGTATTAAATCTTGACAAGGGATTCAGACAACGATAAATTAGAAACTAAGTAAACGAGTCTAAACGGCAGGTTGTATCAAAGGAGGTATATCATGAAAAATAAAAAACTTTTAATCGCAAATATTGCAGGGATATTTCTTTTATTATGCATGATTTTTTCTAACACAGCACAAGCGGCATCAAAGGCACAGATTAAGAAATGGCTGACTTCCAAAACATGGTCTAATAAAGTTGAAGATCCGATCATGGAATTTAGTACGAAGTATACATTCAGATTTAAAAAAGATGGCACAGTTCGTTTGATGGGACATAGGAATAAAGATTTTGGTACTTATAAAGTCATCGGAAAGAACAAGGTTAGGATTACATTTAATAAACTTTATTATAATGGGGCTGGACAGGGATGGACAAAGTGTAATGGAAAGTATACAGCGACAATTAAGATTACGGGCAAAAACCGTTTCAAAGCTAAATTTAAGAATGTAGAGTATAGCGGTGTGCAGAATGGATATTTCTATTAAGCCGTTTTGGAAAGATATTTACACCAACAGTCGGACTTTGCGAAGTCCGGCTGTTTTTTAGTGTATAGGAAAATGCTCGTAGCGTAGAGGGAAGCCAAGGGCAAAACGCTGGTTTTGCCCTTTTTTAGCGTCTGGGAAAATGCTCGTAGCGTAGAGGAAAGCCAAGTGCAAAACGCTGGTTTTGTACTTAAGAACATACCAATATACTAAGGAAGAAACTTTGGATTCGGTGAGAAATTTAGAAATAACGGGATGTTCAAGGCGGTAGTGCACTCAGGAAAGGCTTTGTGGGATTTAAATAGAAGTTGTGATATAATGAGCCCAAGAAAAAGCAAGCGACAGCAAAGCTGGCATTTGCTTTTTGGGGCGAATTAACGAGCAAAATTTCTGCGAAGCAGAAGAAAAAGCTCTTCAAGAGCGGTTTTGCGAGTCTTAGTAAATAATTGAACCAGGAGGATCATTTATGAAGATAAAAAAATCATTTATTCTATTTTTTATTATAATGTGGGGGCTTGCTTCGCTGGGAGCACCGAGGGCGTTGGCGCAGGATGTTGATGAAGTCACGATATATGACATGGGTACTGCGTATAGTGAAAAAATCACGCAGCCTGATTCATTGTCCCGAAGCTATCAGATTCCGCAGGCGGGAGAGAAGATGTCTTATAAGATCAAATCGGGCACAGATTGTGTCGATGTTTCCAAGGATGGATTAGTTACAACGCACAGACAATACTGGAAAAGAGGAGATGATTATTCCTATTCCGTTGAAGAATGGGAAGGGTATGATTATTACACGATCACTTCGGGGGATGCAGAGATTGCCGTGACATCCGAGACGGGAACGAGGCTGCTGACGGTGCATGTAAAGAATTATGCGGATGTCTATACAGAGAATGTGATGGATGAGTATATCAGACAAAATATCACAGAGGGGATGAGTAACGACGAGATCGCAGTGGCGATTGTAAAGTTTGCGGCACGCTATGATTATGATTACCGATACCAGGGCTCGACCGAAATGGTTGTTTTTGGAGGAGGAAGCTGCTGGGCAAGCGTGAATACCATTATTCGACTTGCCAAAAGAATGGGGTATGATGCCTGGGGCAGAAATGGAAATAAAGATCCGGGAGCCGGGAGTGGGCATAGGGATGCTATGGTAGAAATCAACGGAAATTACTACGAGTTGGAAGCCGGATATGATTCTGAGAAGGACGAAGAGGGATATCGTCCTTATGATGTTTACTGGAGAAGTACGCTTTTTAGTTTCTACACAACGAGAGAAGGCAATGCGATAATTTACCAATATGATGGGAAAACCTCCGAGGGAGAGGTGGAAATTCCGGCGGAAATTGGCGGACACAAGGTGATAAGTATTGCGGGATCAGCATTGGCCGGAGAAGGTTTTACAAAAGTGATATTACCGGAAGGATTGGAAAAAATCGGTGATTATGCATTTAGCGGCTGCAGCAATCTGCGGGAGATTACCATTCCGTCATCCGTGACACAGATCGGTAACGGAGCTTTTAGATTGTGTGATGCCATGGAGGACTTCTCTATTGACAGGGACAATGCGAATTATTATCTGGAGGATAATCTGATATATACAAAAGATGCAGAGACTATCGTGGAGGCAGTCGGACAGATTGACGAAAATATTAAGGTGCCGTCTACGGTAAAAACTATCCAGAGCTATGCATTTTATTATTGTAAAAATCTAAAGAGTATAGAGATTCCATCCTCCGTGAAGGAAATCGGAGAGAAAAGTTTTAGCTGGTGTATACACCTGAATCAGATAAAATTGAATGAGGGGCTGGAGATCATAGGTGCATATGGCTTTCAGGAAAATCATAATCTGTCAGTACTCCGACTTCCTGCCAGCGTAAAGGAAATCCGGGCAGGAGCATTTTCTTGGGATAATAATCTGCAAAAGATTTATTTTAAGGGAGATGCACCGTCATTTGGTTCCGAACTGGAAGGCAAATATTATGACGAGGTGTTTGAAGGATGCAGGGAAGGTTTAGAAGCCTACATTCCGGAGGGCAATGCGACCTGGGACGATACGGTGTGTACGGATCATGACGGAACGGATGTGACATGGAAAAAATGGTCAACAGCAAATTATGAATCGATAGAAAATGCAGAGATAATTTTGGATCCGGGATCTTATGAGTATACAGGATCTGAAGTTCATCCCGATAAGATTACTGTCCGGGTGGATGGAAAGACTCTGACGGAGGGAGAGGACTATCTGGTAGTATATCCAAATGACGAAGAGTATATCATTGGAAAAGCGGCTTTTCTGATCGCAGGAGTGGGGGATTATACCGGAGTTATAGAGGCACACTATACCATTGATAAGGCGGAGCGGGAGATTACGTTTTCTACAGAAAATACGCAGGTAAATGTGGGAAAAACTCTGAGAGGACCGTATGTATATCCTTCATCGCTGGCTTTTTATGAGTCAGAGGATCCATCTGTTGTCACAGTGGACCAGCAGGGAAATATTACCGGAGTTTCTGAAGGAACGGCATGGATCAACATTACGATTCCGGAGACAGAGAATTATAAGCCATGGCAGCAGAAGGTTTTGATCACGGTTACAGATCAAGGAGAGATAGAAACGCCTGAGCCGGGAAACGATCATACATCATATCCTGATAGCAGCCGGAGACCGGCAGCAGAGGTGACGCATAGTCCGAAACCGACAGTGAGTGCAGGACCGGCAGTCAGCTCAAAACCTTCCGTTATAGCTACTGTCAGACCGGGAGGCAATTGGGGGACTTGGACACAGGTATTTGGTTCACCGGGACCGGGGGCAACAGTTTCACCTTTTCCAAAAGCATCGACAAAGCCGGAATCGGATAACGCGGAGCAGGCTCCGAAAAAGAATCCGGCTGTGGTCGGCAAAAAAATTGTCTCCAAGAATGTAAGATATCGGATTACCGGGAAAAATGCGGCTGCTTTTGCCGGGGTAGTGAAACAGCAGAAAAATATAAAGATACCGGCTGTTGTTACCTATGGTGGTCGCAGCTATAAGGTTACTGCGGTCATGGCAAATGCATGTATAGGAAATAAAAAGCTAGTCCGTCTTACTGTCGGGAAAAATGTAACGAAAATTGGTGCAAAAGCATTCTGGAAATGCAAAAAACTAAAAAAGGTTATTTATCAGGGCAGAAAACCGAAAAAGAAAAATATAGGCAATAAGGCATTTGCAGGTACTCGCATAACCAAAAGAAAATGACGTCTGTATTTTATAAATAAAGATAGGCATAAGTTGAGGAGACAGCGAAATGAAAGTATTATACAGGTTTAATCGTTTCATTGAAAAATGGATGGCATTGGTGACGCCGGCCTGTCTGGCATTTGGTGTCTTGTTTCCACAGATTGCAAAGCATGGAGTGCCATTTGTGCCGTATGTCTTTGCATTTATGACATTTACCGGGGCATTGAAATCGAGATTTAGGGATGTGGCTAATGTGTTTAAATCTCCGGGGCCTCTGTTGATGGTGATGGCGTTACTGCATCTGATCATCCCGGGGATAGTCTGTGGAGTGGGAAATCTTGTATTTCCGGACAATTCAAATCTTGTTACGGGTATGGTGTTGGAATTTGCCGTTCCTACAGCGGTAAGTGCATTGATGTGGGTGATGATATACAATGGGAATCTTGCCATATCTCTGGCACTTGTGGTAGTTGATACCGTCCTGGCACCTGTTATCATTCCTGTGACGCTGCGTATATTTGTGGGGTCAAGGGTTCATATCGACATGACAGATATGATCTGCCGTTTGATATTTATGGTGGCACTGCCGGCAATTTTTGCAATGACATTAAATCAGCTTACCGGAGACCGGGTCAAAGAAAGCTGGCCATCCAGACTGGCACCGTTTTCAAAATTGGCACTGATCTTTGTCGTTGCCTCCAATTCATCAGGAGTAGCTCCCTATGTCCGACATATGAATCAGGAACGGGTGGAGGTGGCTGTATTTATGTTTCTATTAGCAGCAGGTGGGTATGCTTCCGGACTTGTGATCGGACGATTGTTCCGGCAGGACAGGGAGACACAGATATCCATGATGTATGGAGCAGGGATGCGCAATATCAGTACAGGAGCCGTGATCGCGACGACTTCATTTCCGGGGGAAGTATTATTCCCTGTGTTGATCGCAACGCTGTTTCAGCAGATGCTGGCAGCTCTGTATGGGAAAATGATATCTTCATCTGCCGATGGGACTTTAGTGGAACAGGATGGACATAAGGACTGATCAGGCAAAGTTATCGTTTATATGGATCAAAGATAAAAGCTACCGCTTTATGATGTTTCATAAAGCAGCAGCTTTTTTAGTGTATAGGAAAATGCTTGTCTCTATTATCCCAGTAAAGCCTTATCAGAGTCAAACTCTTCTCCTGATACTTCCTCAAATTTTATCAGGAGGTCTTCGACGGTGAGATTCTTTTTCTCCTCTCCGGAGATATTAAGGATCACCTTTCCGTTATTCATCATGATCAGACGATTACCATGTGCAATGGCATCACGCATGTTGTGAGTTACCATCATGGCAGTCAGATGATTCTCTTCGATGATCTTATCGGTAAGCTCTAATACCTTTGCAGCTGTCTTAGGATCCAAGGCTGCTGTATGCTCATCCAGAAGCAGAAGCTTCGGCTTTTGCAAAGATGCCATAAGGAGAGTTACAGCCTGACGCTGACCACCGGAGAGAAGACCGACTTTGGAAGTCATGCGATCCTCCAGTCCAAGCTCCAGTGTTTTTAGCAATTCATGAAATTTCTTTTTTTCCTTTTTGGAAATACCCCATTTTAATCCTCGGTGCTGTCCGCGGCGTGCGGCTAATGCCAGATTTTCATCAATCTGCATGGTGGCTGTCGTTCCGGTCATTGGATCCTGAAAAACACGGCCCAGAAAGGCGGCACGTTTAAATTCCGGAAGGCCTGTCACATCTGTCCCGTTGATCAGGATTGATCCCTCGTCCACCGGCCACGTTCCGGCAATTGCATTGAGCATTGTCGATTTACCGGCACCATTGCCGCCGATCACGGTAACGAAGTCTCCTTCGTTTAAAGTGAGATTTACACCGTTCAGGGCATGCTTCTCGTTGATCGTTCCGGGGTTAAAGGTTTTATGTATATTTTGAATCTCTAACATTTATTTGCCCTCCTTTGCAGATGCACTGTTTAAAGCTGCAGCAGAACGCCTGCCGGCTTTTTTGAAGGAGCTTTTACTCTTTCCTTTGAGATAAGGAACTGCCAGGAAGATTGCTACGATCAGAGCGGTGAAAAGCTTCAGGTCGTCACTAGGCATCTTGAGCCAGAGGACGATTCCGATCACAATATAGTAGATGATTCCACCGATGACAACAAAGATAAGGCGTCCCTTGAAATCCATATGTTTACCAAGAATCGCATCACCGATGACTTCTCCGATAATAACGGCAGCGAGACCGATAACGATTCCGCCTCGTCCCATATTGACATCTGAAAATCCGGAATACTGTGACAGAAGACCGCCGGATAATGCCACAATTGCATTGGAAAGAGACAGACCGATCAATTTCATATTGTCGATATTGATACCCTGTGCCTTGCTCATGGCCGGGTTACATCCGGTAGCACGAATCGCAGAACCCTGTTCTGTACCGAAGTACCAATACAGAAAGGCAATGATCACAAGGGCGAATGCAATACCCACGATAATAGCATGGGTGAGCTGCCGGGAGGAAATGATCAAAGTATATTTATCAATGCTGAGTGCCTGATTTGCATGGCGCTGCATGATATTAAGGTTGACGGAATAAAGTGCGATCTGTGTCAGGATACCGGCAAGGATCGGGGGAATACCAAGCTTTGTATGAAGCAGACCGGTGCAAAGTCCGGCCAGAAGCCCGGCAATACATGCACATACCAGAGAAATCCAGATGTTATATCCGTTTACGGTCATCATTACGGTGACAGCTCCACCGGTAGCGAAAGAGCCGTCTACAGTCAGATCCGCGAAATCCAAAAGGCGGAAGGTGATATATACACCAAGTGCCATGATGCCCCAGATCAGACCCTGTGCAACATTGCCCGGCAATGCATTTGTAAATGCTGCCGGATTTAATGATGCAAAATAATTTAATAAAAACATGTTAATCCTCCAATTTAATCCAGACTATTTGGTAGAAATCTTCTCGTAACCATCAGGAATCTTTACATTGAGATCTTTGGCACGGTCTTCAATATATTCCTTAGTGAATTTTGGAGCAGATTTTACTTCCATCTTTGTAATGTCAGCACCATTTGCGAGAATGTCATAAGCCATTTCTCCGGTTTCATATCCTAAGTCGTAGTAGCTGATAGAAAGTGTTGCAACACCACAGCCTTTTGCGATACCCTCCTCGCCTGCGAAAACAGGAGTCTTGGCAGGACCGGTAACGTTATTGATCGCCTCTGTGCAGGAAGCTGCAGTATTATCTGTAGGAATGTAAATCAGATCGGAAGCATCACATGCACTTTTTGTGACAGAAGCAACATCGTTAGAATCAGCGAAGGTATAATCCTTAACTTTGTATCCTTTGTCCTCGAGATACTTGGTAATAGTGGTTGACTGATAGATACTGTTTGGCTCAGAGGAGCAATAAAGAATACCGATATTTTTTGCATCAGGGAATAATTCAGCGATGCAGTTTGCCTGCTCATCGAGTGGAGCAAGGTCTGTGGTACCGGATGCGTTCTTTCCTGTGACACCTTTCCAGTCAGAGATATCAAGAGCAGTACCGTAGTCTGTGATCGATGTACCGAGAACAGGAATACTGTCTGTTGCAGATACAGCAGCCTGAAGAGCAGCTGTACCGTTGCCAAGGATCAGGTCATAATTATTTGTAACAAAGGATGTACAGATGGTAGAACAGGTTGGAGCATCACCGGCAGCGTTCTGCTCATCGAATTTCACCTTGTCTCCCAGTTTATCTTTCAATGCAGTCTTAAAACCCTTTGTAGCAGCGTCCAGTGCTTCGTGCTGTACCAGCTGGCAGATACCTACCGTATATGTCTTGCCGGAATCTTTGCCGGCTGAACCGGATCCGCTGTCTGTAGAGGCTGAGTTGCCGCAACCGGCAAGCCCCACTGCCATAGTGGTCGCGAGTGTCAGTGATAAAAGTTTTTTGAATGTCTTTCTCATAATTTAAAAATCCTCCTTGATGTTGCTTATTGCTATAAGTGTCAATTGTATAAATTATAGGGTTTTACCGGCAATAAGTCAATATTTATACATACGCCGGTGAAAGGATTTAAAAGGTTTGATCACTGTGTAGACAGGATGCGGTGACGAAGGATCAGCCCGGATAGAAAAAGTCCGATTTCAAAAACGATTATTCCGCCAAATACATCTACCAGCACATGCTGTTTGATAAGGAGTGTTGAGGCAAAGACTCCGAGGGACATGATCACGGTGGCAATACGATAAGGAATACTTTTGTGTTTTAACAGAAAAGATGCTCGGATACAGCACCAGCTTTCCAGACAATGAATAGATGGAAACAGATTGACCGGTGGATCGGATACATAGATCAGATGAACCAGACGACTGAAAAGGTCAGGACCGTTCACCTCCGGACGAGTCATTGTCGTTGGCATCAGGACGAAAAAGGCCAGACAAAAGACCTTTGAAATGACATTACCGATGACAAAACGATAGCATAGTTTTTTGCTGTCGCGGGCGATCAGAATGTAATTTAATGCCCATTGGGCAAATGCTAATATGTAAAATAATACAAATGGAGGGACAAAAGGGAGTGCCAGATCCCACGAGGTTTCAATAGATGAGTAATGCAGTGATCCGCGAAAAAAAGAAACGCCCTCATAAACACAGGTATTAAATAAGAGGGCAAAACCGAGGGGCAGGATCGCATATTTTGGTATGATATGTTTTAATTTATTCAGCATGTCCTATAACCTCCCCCATTTTTACAGGTGTTTCCCGGTTGTGTAAAGAGGCTTCCAAAATATCAGGGCGTATTGCTGCCTGACCGGGTTCCAAAAGGAGAATGATCGTAGAACCGCCATATTGAAAGAAGCCCTTTTCCTGTCCGCGGGTGATATTTCCTTTTCCTTTATGATTTACAATTCGTCCGACCAGCATGGCTCCCACCTCCATCTGGGTTACTACACCGAAATGCTGTGTGCGGATCCGGGTGTACTCCCGGCTGTTTTCCGTAAAGACCGGATACTGTTCCAGAGCGATCGGTCTGACAGTATGGAGAATGCCGGGGATCTTTATATTCCGGCTTTTTAACCCTGAATCCACGTAGCAGTATCTGTGATAGTGATCAACGCATAAACGGAAGACGAGACAATAGCCGGAGTGGTAATGCCTGGCCAGTTTTTTATTTCTAAGGAGAGAAGTTACTGTATAGTGACTCTGCTTTATAGGCAGTACGGTATCTTCCCGGATCTTCCATACGGACAGCAGTCCGTCGCAGGGAGCGATCAGATTCTGCGGATCCATATCAATGGGACGCATCCCGCGGCGTATTTTCCGACAAAAGAAATCATTAAAGCTTCGGATATGCGTCATTTCATAATCAGAGGTTTTAATGCGGTTGTGCCGTATAAAAGGACTGATCAGAAAATGGGACAGTCTGGAATCAAGAAATGTTCCGCATAGTTTAGAGAGTGCAGGTGAGGTCAGTGGTTTTAAAAGTATCCGTCCGGCCGTTGTATGATACAAAAAATGAAGAGTATCCATAATAATTACCATACCTTTCCTTATATAAAATTACCCGTGGAGACATATGAGTTTTAAAATAAGAATGACAAATTCTATAACCCCAAATGCCAGAAGTAAAACAATACCGCGGTTATGTGGTTTTTTGATCTGAACACGGGACAGGAAAAGGAGTCCGGTCAGGATCATTACGCCAAAGTATAAGAGGGTAAGGTCAGCACGAAGCAGCAGATGGAAAAGAAGTACTGCCGGAAAGATCAAAGCTGCAGAAGTGACAGGCAGTCCGGTATAGATCTTTTCGCCCGATTCATCTCTGTTTTGATCCTCCTCCTCCATGACATTAAAATATGCCAGACGGATCATAGCAGCCAATACATACAAGACTGCGATAAATGTCAGAAAGAACTGGGCAGGTTTCTGATAATGCGTGAGAACATAGCAGGTAAATCCGGACAGACCGGGCATACGCACGGCATAGCGAAGCATAGAAATACCGATACAGGCCGGGAGCAGACCAAAGGCTACCAGATCAGATAGGGAATCTATCTGAATGCCGAATTTTTTCATTTGTTCTGTCCGGTTCTTTTTGGTCCGGGCAACCTTGCCGTCAAAAGTGTCACATAATCCGGAAAATAACAGAAAAAACATTCCCAGATAAGGGTGTCCGATACCGTTTAGACAAAGCATAATACCTGTTGCACCGGACATAAGTGACAGGTAGGTAAGTATTACTGTGTAATCATAGAATCCAATCATTTTCATTTCTCCATTTTCTTTTTTCTTTTGAGTATTACGATATATCTTGCGGTAACAGTGATCAGGCTGACCAGTATGCATACATAGAAAGATAATCCGCGGCTGAGGATTTCCAAATGAAATGCATCCTCGCGGGACATTAGCTGCCTGTAGCCCATCAGCATCAGGTAATCGGTGACGCCCATACCCCCGGGGATAGGAGCACAGTTAGAACCCATCACTACATAGATCTGGGTGGCGAGAAGCTGTGGAAGCATGCGCAGATTTCCGTGCATGGCAGCAAAGGAAAAAAGCGTTACGATAATCTGTGACATGCGCTGGAAAATATTGAGGAGATATACTTTCCACAGCATTTTTCGGCCTCCCAGTACTGCATCTACACAGTGACCGTATTTTTCGAGGGAGGCGGAGAGTTTGCGTTCGATTCGCCGGGCAAGCCGGTGGCAGTGCAGTTTGTGGAGCACTCCGGCAATGCCCAGACAGATGGATTTCATCAGTACCTGCCGTCTCATAAGCATATAAAATAAAATACCAAGTCCGGTCAGGATCAATCCACCGGCCACGATCAGAATCCTGCAGAACATATTAAAGTTCATAAAAATACCGGGAAAGAGCAGGATATCTGCAATCCCGATAGTAATGATTGCTAAAGTGTACATGATCAGATTAAGAAGGAGGGCAGTCATGACTGCCGTTACAGGGATACCATCCTGTATCATAAAGAATGCACTGGCCGGCTGGCCGCCGGATGCAGAGGGGGTAATAGCAGAAAAGTATACATCTGCCGCTGAATAGACAAACCCCCGGATCTTTCCAACCGGATATCCCATGTGCTGCAGGATTACCCGTAATGCCTCTCCCTCAAACCAGATAAATCCAAGCATACTGATCACCGCCGGCACAATATATGCCGGGGAAGACCTGCGAAGATCCGTAAGCAGCTCTCCGAGGGAAATCCCACTTCCTTTAAAAACCGTATAAATAGTGATCAAAGCGAGGATAAGGGTGACAAAAAAACAAATAATCTTACTCAGATTTTTTTGAATAATATCTTTCATATATTGTTGTACTTATGCAAGAGCATAACTCCCTTTTCGTAAATGATAATAATGAGTTACGCTACAACTATAACATAATTCTAATGATAAATGAAATATTCTCATTAAAAACAAGAAAAATTTAATAAATAACTAAGACTTCCCACACCAATAACAGAAAGCAGCCCATAATATGTCTTATGTGTGATTGTCTGCAAAAGCATTTTGCCTTTCCAAGCACTTTTAAATCCGTGAGCTGTGACTTAAAAATTGTCTTGTCACTTACGGATTTTGAAAAGACTAATTGCTTTGCTGCTTTGATGTTTGATGAACGCATCCTCCCGTATTCACCCCAAGGTGGGAATCAGGGGTTTCGAGAGGCACTTGCACCCGCTGGTACTTACGCCCCAAGTTTTACAGATACATATTTCATCAATTTAATACTTGGGGCGTTACGTACCATTGCGTGGTGCATCGTAGCGGAAGCGTGCCGTCCGAAACAACTGAGCCCACCTATGGGGTTTAAGACGTACAGATGCGTATTCATCAAAGCATTGCAAAGCAAAGTCTTTTCAGAAATCCTACTGATCTGCGTCAATTTTTAAGTCACAGCTCACGGATCAATTTGCATTCCGAGGCAAAATGCCTATTTTCT
>JALFLW010000104.1 GCA_022774505.1 Lachnospiraceae bacterium | reverse complement strand
TCCCCCTGATCCATCTGCTATTCCTCCATCCTGATTTAAAAACAACTCAATAAAAAGATAACTAATGCCATATCCGGCTGCAACTCCTGTGCATATTCCCAGAAAACAAGTAACCGCCTTTTCCAGTACCAGCATTTTTTTAAGCTGTTTTCCTGACATCCCCGTCACAGACAATAATCGGAATTCCTCCTGCCTCATAGTCATCCCGGCTGCCGTAACATTGATGATCTGCAATAAGCAAATTATCAAGATAAAACCTCCAACAGAAAGTCCTCCTTTTTGCAAAAGCTCCATTTCCCTGTTTGTATTCGCAATTGTCTCATTTTCCCATTCATACTCTCCAGAGCCTCCGGAATCTTCCATCAGTGTAAATTTAATATTTTCATTTTCTTCATTCAATTTTTTTACATAATCAGCCAGATCACTTCCGGCCTCTCTCACATTTCGCTTTACCCCGATATATTCCGTGACATTTCCTCCCGGTGTGATTGCTTTATACCCCTTGTCTTTGTGATAATCTGTACAATAGCAATATGTCTCATAGGTCTCATCCGCCATAAGAACACCTATTCCTGAGGATGATCTTTGTGTCAGATACAACGAATTGTAAATATCCTCCTTTATAACAGCCTGTATCGGAAGCATCAATGCATTTCCCTGATCTATCTCATACTGATTCAATAGCTGTATTAGCTGAGATGCATTGTTAATATGTTTTCCCCCGTCCTTTTCTATCAGCCATTGATATTTTTCTAATGGAAATCCTTTCTTTTTTAAATATTTCTCTGACTTTCGCCAATATTTTCTCTGCTTTTTTTCTATCTTCTGCTCTTTGACAAAACCTGCGTGTCCCAGCTCCATCTCCCCTTCAGGACGTTCCGGTTCTTTTCCAATAGCAGCTTTAATCTCATCAAACCAGCTGCTCACACGTTTATCGGCTTCATTTGTAAAGACCGGTATTTTATCTCCCACTTTATAATCTGTCAGTCTTTTATCTCCCCTTGTAACATTTCCTGTGGCATCCTGCTGATTATATTCATAATCACATAGGATCACCCCCTTTTCCCTGATCAAAGCATCATAATCTATCTTTCCCAAAACAACCTGTTTTTTTAAAGAATTGAGATGTTTCCTGTCATATCCGACCACCGTCATCCAGCCACATATGCTTTTACTATCTGCCTTTATATGCTTCTGTTGTCTGAAATCCGTTATCTGCATCACACCCAGGCGGCATATTCCCACTTTCTCCACACCATCTAATTTTTTTACATCGCTGCAGATCCTTTGCTTCAATTCATCTGAGCACTGCCCGGCTATCCCTATTGCTTCCGCATATTCCTGATTCTTTCCCTGCATACTGTTTTCAATGGTAGAATATGTAGTCTCTACCGCTGAAAATACGATAGTGAATAAAAGCATGCTGATAGCAATCCCGACAAAAAGATATAGCTGGCTTCCAGGATTCCGCATCATATTTCTCACCGCATATTCCCATTCAACACCAAATATCCTGCCCATTAACCGGCTGAAGTAATGACGTTCCCCCTTTTTCTTATTTTTTCGGTTATGCAGTCCGTAAGCACCTCCCCGGAGCACTTCCTGTACAGAGCGTTTTCCCGCCTGCCGTGCAGGCTCCATCAATGCAAATAAGGTCACCGCAATGCAAAGAATCCCACTATACAATACCGCCTTAGGATAAAAATGGAATACTACCGGCACATCTGTCATAAGGCAACGGTTGATCCATCCCTGACTGCCTCTCAGAATCCCAAAGCCTGCTGCTGTCCCCAAAACAGTACTGAGAACCGTCAACATAACACCCTCTGCCGCCAGCATAAAATACAACTGTCCCTTTGACATTCCTACGCATCGAAGCACACCGTACTCTTTCATGCGTTCCAAAACCGGCAGCATCATGGTATTGCGGATAACCAGCATTACAAAGGATGCAAACACGACTCCCACCAGGGCAACAATAGCATTCCCTGCCGTCCGTGCCATAGAGTCCTCTGCCGTCCCCTGCCCCAGATATGACTCAATATCGCTGTTTATGACAACCTGAAACCCCGTATCCTGCTCAATTTTTTTTGCACATTTTTTCAGATCAGAGGGATCCTTCGCTCCAACATAAAGAATCATATACATTTCTTTTGTTATATTTTCCTCTTCATCATATGTCTCCGTATATCCCTTTTTCAGGTAGGTCTCCCTGACCTCCGGAAGCTTTTCCACCTTCTTCTGCATCCTGCGATACTCCTCCGGGGTCCACTCATCGTCCCCCTCTATGGAATGCTCCCCTACCGGGAACTCTGATAATTCCATCTCGCATCCATGCTGGCGTATCATCGCCGCCTCATAGCCATAATTCATGATGGTAAATCCCACGGTAATACTGCAATAACATAAAACCACTGACACCATGATCGCTAATATGGAATATAAAGCCTGAAACGGATGCTTTTTTCGATATCGAAACGCCAGCATTATATAATATCCAATCTGTTTCACTCCGCATACCTCCTAGTCTGTTTCAATATTCCTCCGGAATCTATTGTCTATTCTATCAGAGATCCCTTACATTTTGGTGAATATATAGCTTACGATTTTGTAAGAATAGATTAATATGATATAATGAGCCCAAGAACCTATAGAAAGGCAGGAATTTACTTATGATCGGATTTCGCGTTGACGCCAATGAGACAATTGCTACCGGGCATCTGGTCCGCTGCATATCTATTGCCACAGAACTGCTGACCAGAAATATCCCTTGTATCTTCTTCCTTGCAGAGAATAAAGAAACCTCCCGTTTGGAGGCTGCCGGACTTCCCTATAAGATCCTTCATACAGACTGGAATGATATGGAATCAGAACTTTCTGTCCTTTTGCCGCTTCTGGAGCAATATCCGCTGGAATGGCTGATCGTAGATTCCTATCAGGCGACAAGCTCCTATTTAGACAAGCTTAACAAAAAGCTTCCGGTTCTCTACATTGATGATATGGAGCAGGAGCTTTATCCTGTATCTGCCATTTTGCACTACGGACTGCATGCTGATTCCGGATCATATCTTCAAAAATACAAAAATACCCCGACAAGGATATTAGACGGAACAAAATACACTCCTCTCCGTCTGGAATTTCAATCGTTTCCGGAGCCTGTTTCCCGTCAAAAAAGTATACTGATCACTACAGGTGGTACTGACCCGTTCCACATCTCTCTCAGGCTTCTCCGTGCATGCCTGGAGGATACTGATAATCTTCCTGCACACCTTAATGACTACTCCTTTGATGTGATCATAGGAAGCATGAACCGGGATGAATCACAGCTTAATGCTCTCGCTTCCCACTATCCCCGGATCCATCTGTATAAAAATGTGAATAACATGAGTTATTACATGCGGCGTAACATGCTCGCCGTTTCCGCCGGAGGTACAACCCTCTTCGAATTGTGTGCCTGCAGCACTCCCACTATCTGCTTCTCTTTTGCGGATAATCAACGGGAAGGCACTCAGGAAATAGGAAGACGAAATATTATGCTTTATGCCGGAGATGCCCGTCAGGATCCGATCATAGAAAATATTCTAAAGTCCCTAAACATGTTTCTCTCTGATGAAAACATGTACCGGGAATATGCCGGACGCATGAATACATATATAGACGGTCAGGGTGTAAAGCGTATTGCAGATTTTTTGCTATGACAACTAATAAGATATATTACCGCCATCAAATATGGCAGAATGGAGAAAAATATGAAAATTTTAATTCCTGACTGGAAATTTTTCGGAAAAACAGATATCGTACAAACTCTTGAATCCATGGGAAATACTGTGATCTTATATCCAAAGGAACCAAAGAATTATCGGCAGGATCCCCGTTTTCGTTCCGAATTGCGTAAATTCGTCAAGGAACAAAATCTGGATGTGATTTTTTCTCTCAATTATTATCCCATTCTGTCAAATGTCTGTAATGATATGAAAATCCCTTATATCAGCTGGTGCTATGACAGTCCTTTAGTCCTCACATATTCCAAAACAATCTTGCATGATTGTAATTATATTTTTATCTTTGACAGTCAGATGGTAGAGGATTTAGAAGCCCTTGGTGCTCCACATGTATATTACCTGCCAATGGCAGTCAATCCGGAAAGACTGCAAAAATTAACACCAACTGCCCAACAAAAGGATCTTCTCGATGCAGATGTATCCTTCGTGGGCTCTTTATACAATGAAAAACACAATCTGTATGACCGTTTTTCTGATCTCCCGTTATATGAAAAGGGTTATCTGGAGGGAATTATGACTGCCCAGCGTCAAATATATGGACAATTCTTTTTAGACAAATGTCTGACAGATGATATCATCGCCACTCTTCAGAAAAACATTCCTCTGGAGACAAGCAGCGATGGTTTGGAAACACTTCGCTATCTCTATGCAAATTACTTTTTATGCCGCAAGATCACTCAAATGGACCGCCTCGATACCCTGTCTGCCTTAGATGAACGAAAGCATCTGGATATCAAGCTCTATACACCAAACAAAACACCAAATCTTACTTCCATCCAAAATATGGGAACAGTCCATTATGAAAATGAAATGCCACTCGTTTTCCAATGCTCCCGTATCAATTTAAATATTACTCTGCGAAGTATCCAAAACGGTATTCCCCTGCGTGCTATGGACATCATGGGTGCCGGTGGTTTCCTTTTGACTAACTATCAGAAAGACTTTGACAGACATTTTACTGCAGGTGAAGACTATGTCTATTATGATTCACCGGAAGATATGATGAACAAAATCGACTATTATCTGTTAAACCCTTGGGCACGAAACAAAATCGCTTTATCCGGACAACAAAAGGTCTGCAGCGAGCATACCTATAAACGGCGTTTTGAATATATCTTTTCTTTTGTAAGTGCCTAATTGATAGGCGCTTACGCTCAAACACCGGATCTTCATTGTAATCGGCCATTTTATCATCAAATTCAATAACAGATACTCCGGCCACATTTGCTAACGACTCTTTTAGATCATACTGCGACTGGCTTTGCCAATCATATAAAAAAGGGCAAAACCAGCGTTTTGCCCTCCAAGAATTGCTTCGCAATTCTCGTTGGCTTCTCTCTACGCTACGAGCATTTTCCTATACACTAAAAGAAGATTCATTGTCTGCATCTTAAGTATCCCCATCTGTTTTTATTATTTCAATAATCTCTCTGCCAGCCGCTCAAATCTGCTATAGATCCTATATCCTGACTGTAAATTTACATTTTCCAGATAAAAGTTTCTGTCTTTCCAGGGTTTCATTTCTGTACAAAAATGTATAATGGATGCTCTATTCAAAATATCTGTTGTAACATCATACAACCGGGATGCATCCTCCCTCTCCTGCCACTCCTTTATCTTAGCATAAGCAGCTAACTGTTCCTGTTTCTGATAAGACACAACAGTTGATATATACGGAACACATGGACAATTATAAATTTCCCATGGGATAAATTCGCAGTTTCCCTGATAATACCTGTTTAATGCATCCTGATCCACAAGCTTGTACCGGTCAAAATTACATTGAATATCTTTTATCAGCACATCCTTTGTGTCATTTTCCCTGACATATTTCATATCAAACAAGATCATCCCCGAATTAAAATATGGGGCATCCTTTCCCAAACCTGCATTGTTTTTGTGATATTCAATATTTCCCTGCAGATAATTATTTATATCGTAACAGACCCACACAGGCTTTTCCATCGCTGCTTCAAATAATTCTGAAATATCTCTGTTCACGACCATATCCACATCAAGGTACAATAAATATCCTGTCAACCTCTTCCGGTATCATATCAAGAGCTAATATCCTATAAAACGCACCGACAGAAAATCTTCCAAAAGAATGAAGTCCTTTTGTCTGTTCTTCGGTAATGTCCAGACAGATGATTTGTTTATTTTCATATCTTTTTTCTAATTTTTCAAGCCTGATATACTCCTCCTGCGAAAAACCCGAACATAAAAAATAAAGAATGATCTGCTTGTCCGGATGATTATGAAATAAGGATACGATCAATGTTACCGCCGGAAAAAAATAATTTTTATCCGCTGCTATCATAATATTCATCAATAAGTCTCCTTTTTCAAATGAAGTTTTTCCTGTTACATTGGCCCCTTTTTTTACCTTTTTTCCATCATCCTCAATACTGCGATCAGCCGATCATTATCTTCCTCTCCCCGAACGGATAACCTTATATACTGATGCCCGTTTTTTATCTTCTTGGTCAGATCCTAAACAAAAATATTTTCTTTCAGCATCGATGTACAAAGATCAGCAGAAGAAATCCCCTTTAACCGGCACATCACAAAATTCGCCTGAGACGGATAAACCTCCAAAAAAGAAATATCCTGTAACTGCTGTACAAACTTTTTTCTACATTCTCTCAAACGGTCTAGGGCTTCTATATAATCCTTATCATATTTCTCCTTGATCTGTAGAAAAAACTCTCCAAAACTATTAATATTCCAAATTGATACATCTTTTTTCAAATACTGTATCAGCTGCTCATCACCGCAGGCCAGCACACCTAATCTTGCTCCCGGTATTCCATAGGACTTTGAAATACTTTTTATGATGTACAATTTTTGATATTCATTTAAAGTACTGTCCCGGATCAGGGATACATCTGCAATATCTTCCCCCGGTCCGATATCTACAAAATCGACAAAGCTTTCATCAATAATCACAGCAATGTCCTGTTGTTTACACCAGCTTATGAAACGAATACAATCATTGTATGAAATATAATTACCGCTTGGATTATCCGGATTGATCAATACCAGAGTATCGACTCTGTTTGCAGTATAAAATTGCATCAGATCTTCAACTGTATAATGCATATCATTTCCTGACGGCACAAATGGCACAAGCATTTCCTTCTTTAACCGGTTTGGATACTCCTCAAATGTCGGATAAATACATCCCACCTTTCTGTCTGCATTTCGACATAAATATTCCAGCAGCCCTTTGATCAGCTCTGCCGCACCATTTCCAACTACAATATGCTCTGGCTTTATGCCAAATGCTCCGGCAGCCAGAAGGGCATTTACCTCCATGCCGGAGGGATATTCCGTCAGAAGTGTTTCAAAATTTGATTTCATCTCCTCTTTCAGCTTCTCAGGCGGATAATAGGGGTTCACAAGATAACAATAATCTAACAGTTTAGGATATCTCCAAAAACCGCCATAACGCCTTGCTATCTTTTCATAATGCTCTGACTCACTCTCTGTAAACAACGACTCCGCAATATTTAGATCCTGAATATTATCAATCTCATACCACACCTGTCCTTCCAGTCTTTTTGCACGTATTTCTCTGGTTTCCAGCATAGCGATCAGCTTGATCACAGATTCATAATATTCATTATCTCCCATTGCCTTTTCATAGGCAGTCAAAAATGGCACATAGATATTTCGGGAAAAGTCAGCACTAAACTTATAAATATTTACTGTTTTATAATAATTTTCCTTTTCTGAAAATTGCAGATATTTTCCGGGAATAAAGTTTACTATACAGTCTTCGTCATCAAGCTCCATGCACGTACCATCCATCCAGCTTTCAAACTTGTCCACCAAAGCAAGATTTTTCCTATCATCCTCCAGCAATGCATCAAGCACACTCTCCTCGTAGACAAGATCTGATTCTAAAAGCAGGGTATCCTCGTCACATAAATATCCCTTTGCCAAAGCAAGCGAATAAATATTATTGGTCTTATCGTAAACCGGATTATCAATAAATATAATCGGCGTTCTTATATTCAATGTATCAATAAAATCAATCAATTTCTGCCCTTGATATCCAACGACAATAACAATCCGGGAAAGACTCTTTCTGTCCAATATCCGCAGTGCACGCTCAATCATGGTAATACCATTTACCTTTACCATACACTTTGTATTCTCATTGGTCAGCTCCTTTAAACGCTTTCCCATCCCCGCTGCCAGAATAATCCCCTGCATTTTCAATCCCCCTGTTCCTGCCATAGCCATACTTATGAATAGCCAGCCATATCAGTATGCAAAATCCCGAATATTTTCCATAACGATCGCCTTGCATTTCTCCAGAATATCCGGATCATGAAACTCCTGATCGTTCATATCCACAAGCTTCACATAAGCTCCTGCTGATATTTCTATACGGCAGTCCTTATCCACCTTTTTATAGCTTTCCAGGTAAAAACGATACTTTTTCGTACCGACAAAAGCTGCATACTCCCTATCGGGATGCTGACTCTGTGTAAAGACATATTCCTTCTCTGTTCCGCCACAAAATGCCGGAAGGTTTCCATCATTCTCCGCGAGACTTGGATCCTCCAGACCTGCCAAATGACACAAAATATGCCCATAATCCACAGACTCTGCCGGTTCATCACAAACATTGTGTGTAAACTCCGGTCCATAGATCATCAACGGTACATTCTCTCTCTGCCAGGATAGAAACGGCTGTCCCGCATCTACATTGAATCCATTACCATGATCCGAAAACAACGTGACAATCACTTCGTCCTTCTTATAATGCTCCTGAATATAACGATACAAAACAGCGAGCTGACGGTCAATATATGCCATTTCCTTTAAATAGACTTCTCTCCGGTTCGGACTCGGCGTATGATATAAGGTGCCCGGATATCTCCCCGTAAAATCAATCTCATTCACATGGATCGGACATGACGTCTGCACCGACAATGGCATGTCCCACATTCCTGCCACATCATGAAGATCCGGTATATCCAGCCAGATATACTGATCTGTCTCCTGAAATGCTTCCATATGCTCTATGGTCTGGTGAACCGCTTCATGCGCAAAAAAACCTTCCTGCCAATACTGGTACAAAAAACGGTCAATTCCTCTCATATAACCAAAATCCGGAATCACAGAATCATTTCCACCAATCTTCGCCGTAAAATATCCTGCCTCCTGAAAGATTTCCGGAAAGACCTTCCGATCTGCCGGCATCGCCCTTTTCACACTCTGATTCAACATCTTGTGACGTGACGAACGAAGGCCTGTCCAGTAGCTCGCAATACTAGGATATGTAAACTCGCTGCCTGCATAAAATTCATTACATATAATCCCTCCCTGAAAGAAATCATATGTATGAGGCATACACTCCTTTAAAGAATGCTCCTTGATCACCTTCCAGTTACAGCTATCCAAAAAAATGGACAATACTAATTTTTTACGCTTTGGATCATGATGTAACGGAATTGGTTTGCCAAAAACTGTTATATTTTCTGCTGTAAAAGCAGTCGGTTCATCTATTCTATAATAATCATACTTTTTAAAACCATATGCCGGAAGAGAATACCTGTCTGTACCAGTTTTTATCTCAAATTTATTTGGATAATTTTCTGTGTCCGTATTTGCAACAACAGGAACAATGCATGGAAATGAATCAACATACGATTTTTCTTTCGATATTGCCTCAATCTGATATATATCAAATTTATTGGTCAGACAGCTTCCTGTATCAGTCACATTCATATAAGAATCGCCCCAGGTAAGATATCCTGCCATATAATAAAATCTGCCATCCAATGATAACGGACGAAAATACTGATCTATTGTTTTAAAGGATGTAAACAAATTCGCCTGTAACAATACATAACGATCGTCAATCTGCTGTAGCTGCTCCGTCTGCTCGTGATCATCCCTTTGCAGCACCATTTCCTTTGCCTGCATGATCATCTGCTGCAACTCCTCTGCTGAGATGACATTCTCCTGATATGTATTCTGTAAGTTTTCCAGAAAGCGAAGATCTGCATATGCCTCCAACCAGTGATCCGTACAAGAATTTGCAATTGCAGAGAGGTAAACGGCCATTAGATGATATGGGTTTCTGGATCTTGCCTCTTGGGCATATATCCTCATCATAATATATTCCTGCTGATCATAAAAAAACAAACATTTCTTTAAAAGTTCCTGAAAGGGTAATTTTATCATATCATTTTTATCTATCATAACACACAAGCCCTCCATTTTAATCCATATCAGGATTCCAATAATAATTTTAATCGGCTCATCTCAAAATGTCAATGTTAAGTGTATGTTTTCTTCCGGCTGAAAATGTTATTTGAAATTGTTGCATTTTCCGTAATTATTACGTATACTGCAAATAAGTTATTGTCTTGTCGAGCATCTCGGCTAGAATATGATGAAGTGTATGTTTCGCTTCCGCAGACATTCAAAGGAGTATAAAGTATGATCGTTTATATCAAAGAATACCCAGGAAAACTGACACAAACAACTGTGCGTGTTTGGATAAAAGATTTCATTCCTGTTTCCCTGTATAATGGAGAATGTACCTCTTATCAAGATTATGTTATTATTTCAAAATATGATAATCATAAAAATATTACTGGAGATGCCACAATATTAATTTACGAAGATTTTTTCGAGTCTTTTTCCCAGAATATACTTGAAGAAATCAATTACAATTACGATTATTATTACCTTTATAACGCATTAGAAGAAGCAAAAAGAAATACTGCTATTGACACCATTGTTACCGGATCATCTTACGGATTATTTGGAATTGATCAAAGTCTTCCATCATCTGTTAATTTATCATTAATGTCACAGGATTTATATTATTCTGTTATGGGAATTAAGGAAGTTTGTAAATACAATCATAATATTAAAAACATCGTATTGTGCTGCAGTTATTATTATCTGTATAGTGATTTAAGTATGACTCAAAATCCAACGGAAATATCGCGTATTTCGAAAGTTTACTATCCACTATTTCATGATTTACATAATACGTTACACCTTCCTCCAAAAATCAATTTTTTGCCGGAAAGCAAACTGATTGATATCCATAAAGTAATCCAACTGTTTTCCCGGGAAGAATATGTAAATCACTATTTTAATAACGAACGTCCAAAAACAAGTTTAGCTACAAAAGTATGGGACGATATATCAAAAACATGGCAACAACTTTCTGAAGAAAATCGAAAACAGGCTGGAATCATAAGAGCTGACCTTCATAATAGCTGTATCAAATATGTAAATTCTTTTAAAGAAAATGAACTGATCCTAAAAAATCTTTCTCGATATTGTGATGAGAAAAAAATCAATTTGATCATACTTTCAACACCAATATCATCTTATTACAGAGAGGCTTCTTTACCACAATATAAAGAGGATTTTTATAGAGTTCTCAACAATATTCAAGGGACAATACATCTTATTGATTTATATGATGACTTGTCATTTACTATTGATGATTATAATGATACTGACCATTTAAGTGATCTCGGAGCAGAAAAATTAACCTCTATATTACAAGAAGTTCTCAACCAACTGTAACATTTATATTTTTATACTCCTTTTCCTCATGTATCAGCCTCTTAAATAATGATACCATTATACATTCAGAACACTTTCCACAGAAAACCAAACGCCTATTTGATGATCGTCACAAACTATGTTGATTCAATCCACGCCTGTCCTACCTGCAGTAAATATGGTTTAGATATAGAAACTTCAATTAACGCATCTAAATACTTTATCAGGAATTTATCGTTATCATATTTTAAGATTATAGTATTATTTTTTTCTTTTTCAAATAATTTATTAACATATTTATTTTCTATCCTTTTTATATTAAAAACATCATACTCGCCTTCCCTACATCGCACCTTTGCATATTGACCATAAATAGAAAAAGCTTTAATTTTTCTTATAATTGTTTCTATAGAATCTTCTTTTTCAAGATAACAATCCTCTTTTTTTCTGGAATAATAAATTTCTTTTCCTGTAAATATATGATTTTCTATTTTATGAAATTTATTCTTAAAAGCCTTTTCAAACACTAAGCCCTCAGATATAAAACTGATTTGGTAAAGCAGACCTAAACTTATGTCATCGGACATAGGAATTTCAATTTGTGCAATAAGATCCCCACCATCAATAGTGTCGTCCATGTAGTGACATGTAACTCCATGTTTTCTGCCAAACAATACTGCCCCATTAATCGGGCTTTTACCTTTGAGATCTGGCAACAACGAAGGGTGAATATTGATAAATTTTTTTCTTGGATTTTTTTCTTTCAATTTACTGATTGGCAATATGTATGGACAACCATTAGAAATTAAAACATCATAATCATCGGCCAATAAATTTTCAATAAACTCTCGTTTTTCAGGAAGTACCGTATAGGTCATTTGTCTTTTTTTTAATTCTGTTTCAACAAAAGATCCTGCCGGGATATAAATTTTAACTATATTTAATTTATGTTCCAGCATTTTTTCCAAAACATAAAAACGGTTTCCGACAAATATATATCTTTTCATGCAATGTATATTTCCTTTCGCAACTTTTACAAATAAACATAATTCTCAAGCATCTTTTTTATTTCTTCCACAGAATTAAACATCATAACATCTAAAATAGACAAACCAGCAATAAACTCCTTCTGTCTACTTTGTCTATATGCATTTAAATGTGTTTGAAGAAATTGAATATCAATTCTCTCATTATAATATTTTTCCACATCATAAAACTCCTTTCCTCCAGGTGCATTAATATAACATTTTACGTTGTCAAATTTCTTTGACACCACCAGCCCCCAATCATCTGGTTCTTTTACATTAGATATGTCTATATCAAGTTCTGACAATTTATATATTTTTTTATTAATTTTCAAATATTCCATAACAAGTTTTGTTGCCTGTATGTTCAATTCCGATATATTTTCGTACTTTTTTTCAAATAAAGACTCCATTATTAAAACCACTTGTTTGTAATATGGAGCTTTCTTTTTATAAAAAGATAATTGAGCCATAATTTTATCTTCCCAATTCTGCTCATAATCTATCAATGTCTGATTTATTTTATTAGTATAATTTCCTTTTTTAATAGGAACTACCATATATGTCCACTTACCGTCC
>JALFLW010000065.1 GCA_022774505.1 Lachnospiraceae bacterium | reverse complement strand
TGCCCAGACTGTTTCTGATGTGGCACGGTTTTCAATATGATTTTTGGCTTCTAAAGAAGAATGCACCCGGAAGGCTGTGATCTGGAAATTGCCGCAGATCAGTAGGCTTGCGGGAAGTGACAAGGCAATTTCCAGACACAGCTCCGGGTATTCAGACCCTTAAAAGCCAAAAATCATATTCAATACCCCAGAACATCAGAAACAGTCTGGATATATCATAGTTCTTGTTGTGCGAAGTTTGAGTTAACAACATATAATAACGCTGAAGCTTCCGGGAGTACTCCACAAATATTTTATTTACGGGATTTTTATGTCATAATTTTTATGAACTATACAGGGGATAAAGGATTACTAAAATGATAAAAATAGGAATTTGTGATGAGGACATTACGTTTACTCATAAACTTCACGAAACAATCAGCAATATACTCTTTCCCATTGATGAATGGACGACACAGATTTTTCACTCCAGTGACGAGATCATTCATGCAATCGAGTCAAATACATTCGACTGTCAGCTTCTTTTTATGGATATCCTGATCGGCGACGGTCTAAATACTGTCCGCTATATTTTTGAGCATGAGGTAAATACAGATATAATCTTTATTACCTCCTCAAAGGATTATGTATATGAATCTTATCATTATCATACCTTTGCATATCTGTTAAAGCCTGTATCCGAAGCGGATATTTCAGAAGAGTTGCAGCGTTATCTGAAAGAACTGAATGTATCACCGCGCTTTCTTCCGATCACAAGCTGTGGAACAAAGCATAATATTCCTATCCATTCTATCTTATACATTGAAAGCAACCGTCATAAGGTGATCATTCATACCTCCAAGGAGGATTATACCTGCTATCAGAAGTTGAACGAGCTGGAAGAACTTTTGAAAAAAGACGGCTTTCTTCGGTGCCATCAGAGCTTTTTGATCTCTCTCCATCATGTGACAGATTCCACTCTGACCTATATCCGGATTGCAAACAGGAACATCCCTGTGAGCCGGCGTTACCAGCCGATGCTGCGAAAGGCTCTGACTCAAAATACCGACATGAGCAGCAATACTCCCGGCACGATCAGCGAAAAGCAGAAGGAATACGGTGCCATTGTCTGTATCCGTGGTGCTTATCTGGGTTCTATCATCCATATATGTCCGGAGCAGAAGATCCTCATCGGCCGGGATCTGAATACCGTTGATATCCAGGTCAATCTCCCACTGGTCAGCCGCATGCACTGTGAACTCGTTTACCACGCAGATCGTCAGGATTATGAAGTCACTGATTATTCCAGCAGCGGAACTTATGTGAACCAGAATCAGAGACTGATGAAGGGGATCACTTACACATTTCCCCGCGGAACAGCTCTCTGTTTCGGTGACCTTGAAACAGTCTACAAACTTGCATAAATATATATTTATAGAAAGGCAGCATAGATTATGGAACTTACCCGATGCGAAAACGGCCATTATTATAATAAAGAGAAATTTCCCTCCTGCCCTCACTGTGCCCATGTACCTGCTTTTTCCATGCAGTCACAGGATCAGTCAGAGGTAGCAACAGCACTCCCCAATGCCGGTGCCATAAGCCGGATCAATCAATCCCTCCGCAAAACCACAGGATGGCTGGTCTGCACAAGCGGCAATATGATCGGTGAGAGCTTTTCTATCCGTGAAGGCAAAAATCTCATAGGACGTTCTACTTCTATGGATATCGTTCTGCTATATGAAAACAGCGTATCCCGCGAAAACCACGCATATATAGAGTATAATGCTGCCAGTCATTCCTTCATGCTGGCCACAGATCATACCGAAAATCAGATCTCGGTCAATGATGAGAAACTTTCAGAACCTGTACTTCTATCCGACCGCGATCAAATTTCTCTGGGTAAATGTACCCTGACCTTTATTCCATTCTGTACTGATGATTTCCACTGGTAACGATCAATATGAGCCTTTAATAAGCCGTATATATTTCTGTTCGCTTTCCTCTTTTGGTATGCTTATGGTCATTCTTCCGCGGCTAAAGGCTCTTTTTCCCACTTTTTGAAGCTTTTTTCCATAAAACGTGAGTCTGGAAATCTTTTTATCTTTATAAAATGCTCTCTTTCCGATAATCTGCATATTCTTCCCAAAGAATATCTTCTTTAATGACGTACACTGTTCAAAAGCACTTGTTCCTATTTTGCACACATTTTTTCCTATCCGCAACTGCTTTAACTTCTTATTCTTATAAAATGCTTTTGGTGCGATCTCCGTCACCTGATATTTCCGTCCCTGATATATTATTTTTTCCGGTATCGTGATGCAGGAGCTTTTCTTTTTTTCTGTGCCGGTGCAGATCACTGTTGATTTTCCCTTTACCTTATATTTAAGTCCTTTTACCTTTATTGTAGTCCCCTTTTTTAATACAACCGTGGTCTGTTTTGAGGGATTCGTCGTCGGCCGGCTGATTTTTTCCATATCCTCTGTCCTGTCTGGCTGCCGTGACGGGACAGTAGTTTTTTCCGGTCTTTCAGAACCCTGCGGACTTGCGGCCGGCCGGCTGCTTCCTGTCGGTGCGGGAGTCTCTGAGGTTTTTTCTGCCGGCTGACTCGTCACTTTCGGTGACTGCTGTGGTGTCTCTGTCCCTCCCGGTGTCTGTGTCGGCCTTTCGGTCACTTTCGGTGACTGGGATGGTACTTGTGTCGCCGCTGGCGTTTGTGTCGGCTTTACACTTACTTCCGGCGTCTTGGATGGTATTTCCGTCACTTTCGGTGTCTGTGTCGGCTTTGCACTTACTTCGGGTGACGGTGCCTCTGTCCTATCCGGCTCCTGTGACGGCTTCCCGGTTATTTTCGGTGACTGTGACGGTTCTTCCGTTTCTTTACTGCCTGCGTCATTTTTGATAATGACATTTGCTCCCTGTTCTGCTAATTGTTTGTAGACAGCACTATCTTTTGTATAACTTTCATCCAGATTATATGTCAGATTTTGATACTGATCAAAGTGATATACAGACAGATCCTCATATCCTGCCGGTATATTTACAATAACTCCGCTTCGGTCCGGAAAGGCATCACTTGCCACCTGCTTCATACTCCCCGGTGCATTTGGCAGAGTTATTTCCTGAAAATACTCACATCCTCCAAAGACCTGAGAGCCTATCTCTTCTGCCGTACCGGAGATCGTATACCTTACAATCTCTGTATTTTGAAATGCTCCCGTCCCCATTCTCTTCGCATCCGGTATATGCATGGCACTACAGGAAACATTCTTAAAAGCATAATCTCCAATCTCATCAAGCGTTCCATTAATGGTAAGCTGCTTTCCGATCTTTACTCCTTCAAAAGCATGTGCCCCGATCTTTCCATTTATTTTATCAATGTATAAGCTCCCTGAGGATGCCTTAAAACCTGCGAAAGCATAATCTCCGATCTCGGTGATACCATCTCCCTCGACACCGTTATCTTTGCAGATAAATTCCGCATTCAGTCCATCCTGCGGCAGCCGTTCCAGATCGACGTCTGCCCCCTGAAACGCTCTCGCTCCAATAGAATATTCATAATATGTATTAATATACAGCTTTGAAAAACTGCAGCCTTTAAAAACATCTGCTGAAATTCCCTTTATATGACAATTCTCTGTGGTTATTCCCGTTACTGAATTTGTAATGGAATATTCCTTCGGAATCGTTACCGCATAGTAAGCACTGTTCTTTGCGGAATTATATCCACTTATCACTCCCTCTGCTTTTTGTGAGCTGTATGCTATTGTCAGGGAAGAGGCATCAAAATATTTATCATAGTTGATCGATGCTGCCTGTGCCCCGGCCGGCATACCACTGCATACCATACTCACCGCACAAATGAAAGCAACTGTTTTTCGGAAGATTCTCTTGTTCATATCAATATCCATACCTTTCAATTGGTATCTTTTTTATATCTGGGCTCATTATATCACAAATTCGCAACACAAGGGAACTTGTATTTCCTATAAACAAAACAGACGCAGACTGTACCTCATGCTCAATCTGCGTCTTCCGTATTTCTTTTGCTTTCTACCCCCACACCATAACCGGCTATCTGATATTTAATGTGTCGATCCTCTCATTACCTTTTTACATTTTCCGGTCCGCGCTCAAACATAATAGCAATAACCTCTTTCTTTTTATTAAAGATAAAGAAGATTACGTCATTTTCATCAAAGCTGCAATATCCCTGAATATAATTTCCTTTCTTGAAAACCTTCTTTTGGATGAATTTGTTCTTCTTCCATACTTTTTTGACATTTACGAAATCAGCTGCATCCCCTCGCAGATTGTCAACATCCCCATATCTTTTATATACCTGTTTTTTGGTAGAATATAAGGTAATCCCGCGGATCGTTTTGATCATTTTTTTTGCCTTAGCTTTGCCGGATGTGCCGGCATAAACTATATAATCTCCGCCCTTTTTCGCATTATAAACATATTTGGTTACTTCCTTTGCGTAAACTCCTGTCGTTTTAAAATCTCTTTTAAAAATGCCCTCTCCATCCTTTGGTACCTTTCCTTTGCTCGGCTTCGGTGCCTTTGCCTGCCTTACCGTTCCTGCTGCTGCCATATTGGCATTAGCCGTAGCGGAACCTGCCATTGTGCTTCCAAATAATATTGCTGCAGTCATCACTGCTATCAATCCTTTTTTTAACAATTTTCTCATTTTATTCATCCTTTCTTTGACTATTTTTTATAACAAATAAAATATATCATGTGCAAATAAAATTTGGATCGACTTGACATATTTAGCACATATCCCACCACATTTAACATTTCCCTGTCTGTTCTTGCCTTTTTTCATATTTCCCATTATAATTTTAGATATTGTAATTTATCAGAAAGTCTTGGGATTTAGGATGAAAAATAACACGATACATGATCCGGTGGATTTCGCCGGGTATACTCTTCCGTCCGGTACGATCCTGCATGATCATTATCGTACCGAAAGGGTGCTTGGGGAGGGCGGTTTCGCCATTATTTATCAATGCACCGATACGATCAACGGACAAACCGTTGCCATAAAAGAATATTTTCCTTCCGGTCTTGCCAAAAGAGAACATTCGCAGGGCTTTCTTTTTGTACATCCATTTACACAAAGTATTACACAATTTCAGAAGGGACACCGCCACTTTCTCGAAGAAGCCCGGATCTTAAAGGAATGCCGGGAGCTTCCGGGAATCGTGACAGTCCATGATTTCTTTGAAGAAAACCAGACAGCATATATTGTCATGGAATATATCGAGGGATTGACTCTGGAACAGTATGTCCGCACAAACGGCACCCTCTCTGTCTCAGACACTGTAGAGCTTGTACTTCCTCTGATCCACTCTCTGAGTAAGGTTCACCAAAAAGGACTGATCCACCGGGATATCAGTCCTGACAATCTGATCTTAGGAATGGATAACTGCCTCCACCTGATCGATTTTGGTGCAGCCGGAATGAAACAGACCGGCAATAACAACCGGCAGACAGTCATCCTGAAAAAGGGTTACGCACCTCCTGAACAATATCTTGCCTCCGGAAATATCGGATCCTGGAGTGATGTATACGCCCTTTGTGCTACTATGTATTTCGCCATTTCCGGCTGTCCTCCGATTGCAGCCATTGACCGCTTACAAAATGACACACTGCGTTCATTGGCATCTCTGGCAGATATTCCACCGGAGACTGCTTCTGTGATAGAACGCGGACTCTCCCTGCATCAGGCAGAGCGTTACAAGACCATGGCTGCCCTCAGCATGGCATTAGAGAATCCGGAGGATATCGAGAACTGCAAAACCGTGATGCAGACTGTCCCTCCGGAAGCTTCTCCTTCTCCACTCCGTGTTTTTTACAGACATTACAAAAAAGTGATGATCCCTGCACTGATACTCTGCCTGCTGGCAGGCGGTGGGATTTCTTTTATCGGAGCAGGACATTCTCAGAATTCCCCTTTGTCCGCACCGTGGAAGAAAATATTTACTTCATCTGCCGATACGAAAGCACCGAAGAAAACACCTGCTGTATCCGATCTTATTGACACACTGACAATGATAAATGTCACCGGACTTTCACAGGAAGAAGCGTATAAAGAAATCTCTTCTCTCGACCCGGTTATCAGTATCTTTTCCGAAAAAAAACATAGTGATATCGTGCCGAAAGGATATGTCATCAACCAGTCTGTCTCATCCGGAACCAGATTTCATGCCGGTGCCATCAATGAACTTACTTTAAAGATCAGCTCCGGTCCTGATACATCCGCAAAATCTGTCAAACCATCTCCGGCGAATACACCAAAGCCGGCCGGGAAAACCGCACACAACAAAACAACGGCATCAACAAAAAAGAAAGAAAGTGCAAAGAATTCAGCAGACAAGTCATCAACCTCTGCAAATCCCCCAAAAGCGGTCCCTCAAAAAACACCTGTTACAAACGCAAAAAAATCGAAACCAGAAAAAAAGAACAAAAAGAAGTCATCCGACAATGATATCACGGTGATCAAAAGAAATACACAAAAATCTTTTGTAATTGATTGACGAGGACGGCACGCTCCCGCTACGATGCACCACGCAACGGTACATAACGCCCCAAGTGTTAAACTGATCAAATATGTGTTTGCAAAACTTGGGGCGTAAGTACCGGCGGGTGCAAGTGCCTCTCGAAACCCCTGATTCCCACCTTGGGGTAAATACGGAAGGATGCGTTCATCAAACATCAAAGCAGCAAAGCAATTAGTCATTTCGAAATCCGTAAGTGACAAGACAATTTTTTAGTCGAAACTCACGGATTTAAAAATGCTTGGAAAGGCAAAATGCTATTGCACGCAACCGAACATAAGACATATTATGGGCTGCTTTCTGTTATTGGCGTGGGAAGTCTTCGTTGATCATTTGCCTATTTTCTGTTGTTCGACGCCCAACATATTTTTGGCAAGCCAGAAGAAAAATACCAGCACAAGTACCGGAATCACGCAGGATGTTACCAGCATCACTGCCAATGCTTCAATAAAATTATTCAGAACGGTTTCGACCTTGTCCGAAATATCGGACACTCCGTTTTTTATGCCGGAGAGGATCCCGGAGATCACTCCGTTCCCATCGTCGGTGTCGCTTTCTGACTGCTCTCCGTTATTTTCCTGTATTTGCTCAGTTGCCTTCTTGGCAGAATCGATCGTATCCTGTATGGAAGATTGATATGTCTGCTCAATGAGATCGGAAACCTTGACGCTGGCAGGGATCACCACAGCGATTGCAATCCCAAACATTGCCAGCTTTTTGGCAATTCTTTCCCATGTCCGTTTCTCCATTCCTTTTCCTGCTGCATACAATACACAGCCGATCGGGATCAATATAAGAAAAGCGGCATATCCTGTCATTGTCACCAGATATTTTTCCACATAGATCGCACACAGAACAATCAGAAAATACGTACTTATATCTGCCAGTTTTTCTGCAATAGGCGTTGCCGTATCTCCCGGCAGGAGCGTCAATGCCGCTGATGCTGCTGTGGATGCTGCTGTCAGCTCCATCACTGTAGACTTCTTATCATCCAGGGAAGCAATGGTCCTGGCGTGAAAACTTCTGGAGGTTGATATCCTCGTCAATACAAAGATTGAAAATAGTGCCAGTACCAGAGGGATCACTATATAAAGCATTTTCCTTCTTTTTTGCAGTTTTTGATCCTGTTCTTTTATATGATCTATCTCATTCATTGTTATGTTCTCCTATCTTAGTTTTCTCTGATTTTATTCGCTATTTTATATACTGTCAATATCCTCAACAAATTTTACGATCACAAATATTTCCTATTTTGCTGCCTTCACTGCCTGATAACCCCGGACAGCCCTCTTGCTATTTTAAATGGAAATAATTATACTTTTCTATAAAATGATCAAAAGAAGGTTACAAATCATGAAACAGATAGATTTTGAAAACGGAACAATTACCGGAAATATTATCGGTGCCGCCATCCCTATGCTTGCAGCACAGCTGCTAAGCCTCCTGTATAATATTGTAGACCGTATCTACATTGCAAGGATTCCCGGTATCGGAAGTACAGCCCTTGGGTCCATCGGTCTCTGCTTTCCTGTTATTATCATTATTACCGCATTCAGCAATCTCTTTGGTGGAGGCGGTGCTCCTCTCTTCTCTATCCAAAGAGGAATGGGACACGACCGGAAAGCCGGCAGGATCATGAATACCTCATTTACCCTGTTGTGTATCTGTGCCCTGCTGCTTATGCTCATAGGATTATTATTTACCAGACCGATCCTGATCCTTTTTGGTGCATCAAAGGCGGCTTTGAAATATGCCGTTCCTTACATGATGATCTATCTGCTGGGTACGTTTCCCTCCATGGCAGCTACAGGGCTAAACCCTTTTATCAATTCCCAGGGCTACGCAACTACCGGTATGCTCTCTGTTGCTCTTGGTGCAGTTGCCAATCTGATCCTTGATCCTATATTCATCTTTGTGCTGGGACTGGGTATTAAAGGAGCCGCGATCGCAACGGTGATCTCCCAGTGCTTTTCTGCCTTTTTTGTTTTATACTTTCTTACAAAAAAAGCACAGATAAGGGTTCATCTTCTGCGTCCTGCACAATTTCCCGGGTCCCTGCAGGATGCTTGCAATATCATCAGTCTCGGTACTGCCGGATTTATCATGCAGCTTACTAACAGTCTGGTATCTATCTGCTGCAATAATGTTCTGGCCCAGACAGGTGGTGATCTTTACATTTCTGTAATGACGATCATATCCAGTATTCGCCAGATGGTAGAAACACCGATCCTTGCCATCACAGAAGGGTCCTCCCCTATCATCAGCTATAATTATGGTGCCCGCCGGCCGGACCGGGTGTTTCGTGCCGCTGCGACCATGGGCTTTCTCGCCCTCGTCTACTCTATCCTTATGTGGGGACTTATCCTGACAAAGCCACGTTTCCTGATCCATATTTTCAGTTCAGACCGGGAGCTTTGGAAAGATGCGGTCCCTGCCCTGAAGCTCTACTTCGCTGCATTTATCTTTATGCTTCTCCAATATACCGGACAGACCATTTTTAAATCTCTCAATAAAAAGAAGCAGGCCATTTTTTTCTCCCTGCTTCGTAAAGTTATTATTGTCGTGCCTCTGACCTATCTGCTGCCATATTCATTTCATCTTGGCACCAATGGCGTGTTTCTTGCAGAACCCGTCTCCAACGTGATTGGTGGCACACTGTGCTTTGTTGTCATGCTCGCAACGGTACTTCCGGAGCTTAGGCAGATGAAAGAGCAAAAATAACCGGCTCCTTCATCTGAAGCATCCCATTTATTTTGTACCAAAAATACGATCACCGGCATCTCCCAGTCCCGGACAGATATACGCATCCTCATTTAACTGGCGGTCAAGATGTCCCACATAGATCTGCACATCCGGATGTGCCTTGTGAAGCTTCTCCAGTCCCTCCGGTGCAGCAATGATACACATAAATTTAATGTTCTTTCCACCATGCTTCTTGATCTGATCAATGGCATCTACGGCAGAACCGCCTGTTGCCAACATCGGATCACATACAACGATCAGTCTCTCCTTGATCGGATCCGGCAGTTTACAATAATATTCCTGTGGCTGATGCGTCTCCTCATCACGATACATTCCAATATGGCCAACCTTTGCATTTGGCACCAATGCCAAAATACCGGATACCATACCAAGTCCTGCACGCAAGATCGGCACTACTGCAAGCTTACGTCCGGCGATCATCGGTGTCATACATTTCTCAATCGGTGTCTCAATCTCAACATCCTCCACCGGCAGGTCTGAAAGTGCCTCGAAGCCTTCCAGCATGGCAATTTCATCAACCAGTTTACGAAATTCATTTGTTCCTGTCGCTTTGTCTCTCAAAAGAGAAATCTTGTGTTGGATCAACGGATGCTCAAAAATGACGATATTATCTGATTTAATCATAGTATCTAAATTCCTTTCTTGCATACTGCTTTCGTTATTTGCTGATTTAAATATACTCTTTACTCTTCTTTCTCATTGTCGCTGTTCATAACATATACACCACGGCTTCTGTCACCCTCCGGATGCTTTCCGAAACTGTAATCATTTCCCGGCAGGATAGCATTCAACAGGATACCTGCTATCGCTGCTACAGCCAGTGCAGTCAAAGTAATAGATGTACCTGCTATCTGGAAGGTAAGACCATCCGAAAAGCCCAGACCGCATACAAAGATCACACCGGCAATGATCAGGTTTCGTGATTTGGTAAGATCTACCCTGTTTTCAACCACATTTCTCACACCGATCGCTGAAATCATACCATAAAGCATAAAAGATACGCCTCCGATGATCGCTGCCGGCATTGTAGAAATGATCGCTGAGAATTTCGGAATAAACGAAAGTGCGATTGCCAAAGCTGCTGCAATACGGATCACTCTCGGATCGTATACCTTGGAAAGCTCCAGCACACCTGTATTCTCTCCATATGTTGTATTGGCCGGTCCACCGATAAATCCTGCAAATGCAGTAGCAATACCATCCCCCATCAGTGTCCTGTGAAGTCCCGGATCCTCGATATAATTTTTCCCTACCGTAGCGGAAATGGCAGACATGTCTCCAACATGCTCCATCATAGTTGCAATGGCGATCGGTGCCATTACGAGGATCGCTGTAATATCAAACCTGCAGATCTGGAATGGAGGAATTCCTACCCATTTTGCCGAAGAAACAGAAGCAAAATTAAGGATTGCAGAACCATCCGGATTCGTCACACCACAGGCATTCAATATCATTGCAAATGCATAGGAGATCAGCACACCCATAAGGATCGGTATGATCTTAAACATTCCCCTGCCCCAGATATTAAAGATAATGATCACTGCCAATGCAACTACAGCAATAAGCCAGTTGGTAGATGCATTATTCACTGCTGACGGTGCCAGCGACAAACCAATGCAGATGATGATAGGGCCTGTCACAACCGGCGGGAGAAATTTCATGACACGGTTTACTCCGACCAGTTTAAAGATCAATGCAACCACCAGATACAAAAGTCCTGCCACGACAATACCGCCACATGCATAAGCAACCTTATCATTGACATTCATATTTGCATATATTCCATCCTTCAGATTCGCTACCGTATAAAATCCTCCGAGGAATGCAAATGACGATCCCAAAAATGCCGGTACTTTAAATTTGGAACACAAATGAAAGATCAATGTACCAAATCCTGCACAAAACAATGTCACTGAAACCGTCAGCCCACGCGTCAACGGCTCCCCACAAGCTTCTTGAAAATAACCTGCCACGAGGATCGGCACTAAGATCGTTGCTCCAAACATAGCAAACATATGCTGGATTCCCAAGATCATCATCTTCGGGATTCCAAGTTTACGAGCATCGTAAATTGGTTCATTCGAATTTTTCATAATTTTTACTGTACCCCTTATCTATAATTTATCCAATGAATATAGTACCATTTCAATATTCATATAGCAAGAAAAAAGCAGAGGGAATTTGGGGAAATTTATTCTTTTTCTCTCCTCTTGACACAAGTACGAAATCGGACTATAATATGTCATCGAGTACGAAATCGGACTTAAAATTTAAAGTACGGTTTCTCGTACACACTTTTTATAGAATATACCGGAAAGGACAATGCCCTATGAACACACCTTCAAAACCATATATCAGTAAAGCACAGGCAGAGTATAACCACCTTTATAAGGAACTGGAAGATCTTTATCACGATGTCTCTCTGAATGCAAAGCTGGCCGACAGCGTATTTGACATTTTTTATGGGATTTTTGAGCTTGGAGACGGCTGTCTGCAGAGAGATATCTGCCAGACCTCATTTCTCTCCAAACAGACGATCAATTCTGCTATCCGAAAAATGGAACAGAACGGCTGGATCCGACTCATTCCCGGCAAAGGCCGGAGTATGCAGATCTTTCTCACGGACAGCGGGCAAAATATCATGCAGGAAAAGATTTATCCTATTGTAGATGCAGAAAATGCTGCCATTGCCACCCTCACCCCTGAGGAGTGCAGACAGATGCTCCTGCTTCACCGCAAATATGCTGCTGCATTAAAAAATGAATTTTCCAAAATTTGCAGAAAGGATTTATGATTACCATGAAAATACAGTTATCCGAACATTTTACTATCAAAAAACTTTTATTATTTGTCTATCCGTCAATCATTATGATGATCTTTACATCTATTTATGTCGTGATCGATGGGTTATTTGTCTCAAACTATGTAGGCAAGACCGCATTTGCTGCGATCAATCTGATCACTCCATTTATCATGGCGCTATCCGCTCTTGGATTTATGATGGGGACCGGAGGCAGTGCTATCGTGGCAAAAACTTTGGGCGAAGGCAAAAAAAAGAAGGCAAGCGAATATTTTTCCATGCTGGTATACTTTACAGGTATCGGCGGAGTGCTCCTAAGCATACTCGGTATCGCACTGGTTCCTTCTGTGGCGAAGCTTCTCGGTGCACAAGGAGCACTTCTTCGCAACTGCGTGATCTATGGACAGCTTGGTTTCATCACACTGGCACCATTTATGCTGCAAAATGCTTTTCAGAGTTTTTTTGTTGCAGCAGAAAAGCCGAAGCTTGGACTCTGCGTGATCGTTGCTGCAGGACTTACCAATATTGTTTTGGACTACCTGTTTATCGCTGTTTTTGGCTGGGGAATTGCCGGTGCTGCCATTGCCACATCCTGTGGAGAACTGATAGGCGGCTTCTTCCCTATGATCTATTTTGCCCGCTGCAAAGGGGACAGACTGCATCTTTGCAAAACCCGCTTTTATGGCAAAATCCTTTTAAAAGCATGTACCAACGGATCCTCTGAGCTTATGACAAATCTGTCAAGCTCCGTCGTGGGTGCTCTATACAATCTGCAGCTTATGAAGCTTGCCGGCGAAAACGGTGTGGCTGCTTACGGCACCATTATGTATGCAAATTTCATTTTTGTCGCTGTCTTTTTCGGCTATTCCATCGGAAGTGCCCCGATCGTAAGCTATCATTACGGTGCAGGCAATCATGACGAGTTAAAAAATCTTTTTCGCAAGAGCCTGACCTTGATCGGCATATGTGGAATTGCCCTGACCTGTGCAGCACAGTTGATTGCCTCTCCTCTTGCCCGTATTTTCGTCGGATATGACAAGGAATTGTTTAATATGACCTATACCGGTTTCCGTTTATTCTGCGTCACCTTCCTGATCAACGGATTTAATATCTATGGTTCCTCTTTCTTTACTGCATTGAATAATGGTCTGATCTCCGCAGTTATTTCTTTTCTGCGTACACTGGTATTTCAGCTGGGCGTTGTTTTTATCCTCCCGATGCTTCTCGGAATTAATGGTGTCTGGCTTTCCGTTGCCACTGCAGAGCTGCTTACGCTCTGTGTAACAGTCACCTTCCTGATCCGTAAACGACAGGAGTATCACTATGTATGATACGGCAATTTTTATGACCCTATAGATATTTTACTAACTAAGACTTCCCACACCCAAAACCGATATATACCCATAATATGTCTTATGTCCGGTTGCATACAATAGCATTTTGCCTTTCCAAGTACTTTTAAATCCGTGAGCTGTGACTAAAAAATCGTCTTGTCACTTACGGATTTCGAAAAGACGAATTGCTTTGCTGCTTTGATGTTTGATGAACGCATCTCCCGTATTTACCCCAAGGTGGGAATCAGGGGTTTCGAGAGGCACTTGCACCCGCTGGTACTTACGCCCCAAGTTTTACAGATACATATTTCATCAATTTGACACTTGGGGCGTTACGTACCATTGCGTGGTGCATCGTAGCGGGAGCGTGCCGTCCGAAACAACTGAGCCCACCTATGGGGTTTAAGACGTACAGATGCGTATTCATCAAAGCATTGCAAAGCAAAGTCTTTTCAGAAATCCTACTGATCTGCGTCAATTTTT
>JALFLW010000051.1 GCA_022774505.1 Lachnospiraceae bacterium | reverse complement strand
AGGAACGTTTCGACAAGTCTAAGAGCGTAGGGGACAAAGCTAAAGAATTGTGTTCCCATATCGTAGACGAGGTAAAAGATGTGTGTTCCTATGTTAGTGACCACACATGTTGAGACGGTATGTTTATTGTCCAAACTCCGCAAAGCGAAGCATCATGTGAATGTGAGACTTGACATGGACGAGATGGATTTAACGGCGGCTGAGAGGCGCTAAAGCTCCAGGGGACCTTTGCCCAGCGCGGACCGAAGCGGAGCGTAGACAGGCTACTTATGAGGAGATAAAGAAGTATGTGTCAGAGCATAATGATGGGATGAAGGTATCTAATCTGTATATTGCACAGATAAAGCAGAAGCATGGAATTATAGAAAGAGAGAACTATAATAAGCCAAAATCTGAGAAGGGCGGACAGCCGGAATGCCCAAAAGAAAAAGAAATAGCGATTGAAGAGGCGTTGAAGTATTTTCAGATGATTCCAAGTGAATCATAGGCTAACTTGGTTTATCGGATGGAGAAAATTCAACTAATGTTATTGAGCCTTCGGACATTGGGAATAAAATCTGATGTTCGTAGGCTTTTTGTTCATGACAATAGAATGTTTGCGGAGCGTGCATTCTATTGTATACAGAAAAATTTTTCGCAGATATAATAAACATGACATATAGCTGTCGTGTTGAATCAGGTATAATATGTATGGAGTGTAAGAAACGATGAAAATAGATAGACTTATCGGTATATTGTCAATCTTACTGCAGGAAGAAAAGACAACGGCTCCTGAACTGGCAGAAAGATTTGAGGTATCTCGAAGGACAATAAATCGGGATATTGAAGACCTTTGTAAAGCAGGTATTCCTATAAAAACTGCACAAGGTACCGGTGGTGGTATCAGTATTATGGATGGATATCGTATGGACAGGACGATTTTGAGCTCCAAAGATATGCAGATGATTCTTGCGGGTTTGCGGAGTCTTGACAGTGTGAGCGGAAGCAGGTACTACAGTCAACTGATGGAGAAAATCCAGACCGGATCATCAGAGTTCATCAGTGGAAGAGACTCTATGCTGATTGACTTATCTTCATGGTATAAGGGTTCTCTTGCTCCAAAGATCGAGGTAATACAGAGTGCAATAGAAAACAGGCGCATCATACGATTTAAGTATTATGCTCCGTCCGGAGAGAGCAACCGAAGGGTAGAACCATATTATCTGGTTTTCCGGTGGCCGAGCTGGTATGTATGGGGGTGGTGTTTAGAACGTAAAGATTACAGGCTGTTCAAACTGAACCGTATGGATTGTGTTGTTGAAACAGACCGTGGATTCCTGCGTAGAGATGTACCAATGCCGGATTTGTCAAATGAGAAGATATTTCCGGGTGGGATAAAGGTAAAAGCTCTTTTCACACCGAATATGAAGTGGCGGCTGGTTGAAGAATTTGGACCGAACTGCTTTACAGAAACGGACGATGGAAGGCTGCTCTTTTCAGCAGACTATACGGATATGGAAAACCTTGTGACATGGCTTATGACATTTGGAGCAAAAGTAGAGGTGCTTGAGCCCGAAGAAGTGCGGGACATTATTCGCAGGAATGCAGAGGAAATATTAAAAATCTATGGAGGATTAGGAAAATGAGATTAGACGGTTTTGGGTTGTTTGTTGATGATATGGCAAAGATGATTCGTTTTTACAAGGATGTTCTCGGATTTGAAATTAAGGAAGAAGAGAATACTTCCAATGTTTATCTTGTAAAAGACGGAACACTTTTTTTTTTGTATGGGCGGAATGATTTTGAGAAGATGACAAACCGGCGATATGAGTATATCAAGGGTCTGAATGGTCATTCTGAAATAGCTCTATATGTTGATACTTTTGAAGAGGTGGACGAGGCATACAAGAAGGCTGTGGAAAATGGTGCAACATCTGTGCTTGAACCGGAACTTGAACCTTGGGGACAGAGAACCTGCTATATTGCTGATCCGGAAGGAAATCTGATAGAGATTGGTTCCTGGAATAAGCCTTATGAAGAGAAGGACTTAGAGGGGGTGTAAAGGATATGGCTTTTGACTACAAGAAGGAATATAAAGAATTTTATATGCCGAAAGGCACACCGTCTATCGTAACTGTTCCGAAAATGAACTATATAGCGGTAAGGGGAAGCGGCAATCCAAATGATGCAGACGGAGAATACAAGCAGGCTATCGGACTTCTGTATGGAATTGCATTTACGATTAAAATGAGCAAAAAGGAAGATCATCAGATTGATGGATATTTCGATTATGTCGTGCCGCCATTAGAGGGATTCTGGTGGCAGGATGGAGTATCCGGAATTGATTATGCTCGTAAGGAAGATTTTAAGTGGATCTCTGTTATTCGATTGCCGGATTTTGTTACCAGGGAAGATTTCGACTGGGCTGTCAGGAAAGCTACGGCAAAGAAAAAGCAGGATTTTTCTAAGGCTGAGTTTTTTTCCTATGAGGAAGGTCTGTGTGTACAGTGTATGCATATCGGAGCGTATGACGATGAGCCTGTTACGGTAGATGCAATGCACAGGTTTATGGAAGAACAGGGATACGCATTGGATATAACGGATCGGAGAATGCACCACGAGATTTATCTGAGCGATGCGAGGAAAGTAGCGCCGGAGAAGTTGAAGACTGCAATCAGGCATCCGATAAAGAGAGCCTAAGGGTGTGGAGGAAAATAATATGGCATCAACAAAAGAGTATTTGGATTTTGTTATGGAACAATTATCAGGACTGGATGAAGTCAGCAGCAGGGCAATGATGGGCGAATACATCCTTTATTACCGTGGAAGGATTTTTGGTGGAGTATATGATGACAGACTTTTGGTGAAGCCGGTTCCGATGGCATTGAGGCTGATGCCGGATGCCGAGATGGAACAGCCGTATCATGGCGCTAAAGAAATGATTTTGGTTGATAGTGAAGATTCTATACCCAAAAACAGAAAACGTGAATGCGCAAATGAAGCTCAAACCCTTGTGGTTTGGGCTTTTTCTAATTTTGATAGAAACTTGAGAACAATAATTTTCAAAAAGTCAATTATCAATTTGTAATGTTTTTTGAAGGAAAAAGTTCACAAAAGCATTTAGGCAATATTTACAAATTTTTTGAAAAAGGAATAGTTTCGCAAGAGTAACAGAGTGGCAATCGAGTAATATCGGTTGCTTTTTATGCCTAAAAATATGTGTTGACGAAAGGAGTTGTTATCAATGGAACAGGATTTCAAAAAATGGCTAGAACAACAAACCGCCTGTTGGTATCTGCTGTCAGATGAACAGTATGAATGGTATCTCAATCAATGGCTGAATGAAATCGAGGACAAACGAAAGGAACAAAAACATGATGAAATGGTTTAAAAATGTTACTACTGTCGAGGAATTAAGAATATTGTTTTATCGCTACAATTCCCATGATTTCATTAAAAATATATACATCGCAAAATTAAACTGCGCCATGATGATAGGAATTTTATAGTTAATCGCAGACAGAAGCGCCTGTATTATTTCCACAGCGAATTGCACGGTCAAGTCCCATAATAGTGGCAACAGCTCCGTGTTAGGATATGATATGTGTCAGAAAATCATAATGGACTGTGCAAAGATATAATAAGGACAAATAAAACTGAAAGGGTTATTCCTTCGCTTCTTGGTAAAATGTTACAAAAACAGAAGACAGATTTTGTGATGGG
>JALFLW010000010.1 GCA_022774505.1 Lachnospiraceae bacterium | reverse complement strand
GGCCCATACCGGGACAATAAGCGGATATCCCGAATAAATGGTATCGGATGTGATGGAATTACATTCTTTTATTTCGGTGACATATTTTTTCATAGAGCCACACTCGTCCGTATAATAATTTCTGGCTATGGACCAGATACTGTCATCGTCCTGAACCATAACAGAAATAATCCGTTTTTCACGGATATTAGCGGCGTGTGTCCTGGATGGCGTTGCCGAAATCCTGCTGATACCGCTCATAACAAGTAATCCCATAAGGAAAGCGGCTATTACACATGGTATAAAAAGTTTGTATCTTCTCATCTCGATCAACCTCCGTTCAAAAATAAAAACAAACATCTGTTCTGCGATATAAATATACCACCCGAACGGATGTTTGTCAACTGTTTTTCGAACAAAAGTTCTTTTTTGTTAATATCTGCGATATAAACCTGACACTGTACCGAGAATTTCTACCTGATCCACAATGATCGGATCCATTGTATCATTTTCAGGCTGTAAACGGAAATGTCCCTTTTCTTTATAGAAGGTCTTAACTGTTGCGGAATCATCTACCAGTGCAACAACAAGATCCCCGTTTCTGGCCGTATTCTGCTTATGTACAATAATATGATCTCCGTCATAAATACCGACGTTGATCATACTCTCTCCTTTGACTTTTAGCATGAAAGCTTCGCCGGAAGGCATATCATCAGCCAATAGCGGAAAATATCCTTCGATATTCTGCTCTGCAAAGATTGGCTCTCCGGCAGCTACATTTCCTATTAATGGAACATTGATGATCTCACGACGTACAAGATTAAAATCATCATCTACAATCTCAATAGCACGCGGTTTTGTCGGATCCCGACGGATATAACCATTTTTCTCCAGTGTTTCTAAATGAGAATGTACGGATGATGTTGATTTGAGATGGACAGCTTCACATATCTCACGAACAGCCGGTGGATATCCGCGATTAAGTATTTCTGATTTGATATATTCCAGAATTTCTGTCTGTTTTGGTGATATTCTTCCCTTTTCCACAGTAGGCGTCTCCTTTTTAGTTATTCATTTAATTTAATATTAAATGTTAAATATGCAAACACAAGTTCTTATAATCTAGAATATCATATGCATGTTTTTTTGTCAAACAAATGTTCACATATATACTCATTAAATAGGAGAAAATGTTTAACGAAGTGACTCGATATCAAGAAGTCTGCCGTCGGACCAAATGTGCTCCAGATCATAGAATAACCGGTCATCTCTATTGAACAGATGGACGACCAGATCGCCGTAATCCATTAATATCCAGCTGCTATCCCGGTTGCCCTCGATTCGTTTTACGTCAAAACCGGCTTCATGCATTTTTTCCTGCACGTTATTTATCATGGCCTGCAGCTGGGGTTTGCTGCCGCCTCCGGCAATAATGAAATAATCAGCAAGAATTGAAATTTCGCTGATACCGATGATGCGGATCTCCTCTGCTTTTTTCTCGTCTAAGGCTTCATAGGCAGTGATTGCCATTTTCTTTGATTCATTCATATATTTATCCTTTCTGATGATATGTTGCGTGATATGTTGCGGCTGTTTTTTCTTCATGAAGCCGTTTGTAGTATTCATAGGCTTCCAATGTATGATGTTCAATCTGATCTGTTTTATTCGTATCTTTGCCAAGATAGTCTACGGTATCACGCAGGATCATGTAAACGGCTTCTTCGAGATCAATAAATGCCATTTTGCGGATTACAGGAAGGTGTTCCAGCATTTTGCGGTTAGGTTCAATATAATCTGCAGTAAATATAATCTCTTCCAGAAGACTCATACCCGGTCGGCCGGTGGTATGATAGCGGATCGCACGGGATACTTCATCATCTTTTATGCCATATTTTTCGGCTGCATAAAAGGCACCAAGCTTGGCATGCAATAGATACGGCTGTTTTCTTTCTGTTTTGTTGCAGGTTATATTATACTTTTCGCACTGTCTAAGCATTTCATCATCATCCAGACATTTTGCACAATCATGCAGTAATCCGGCCAGAGCCGCCTGTTGGAAATCGATATCATAGCGCATTGCCATGGAAACTGCCGTATTCATGACACCAATGGTATGGCGATATCTTTTTGATGTTATATTTTTTTTTAATTTTCTTTGAATATGCAGCAATAGTTCGTTATCTATCATTTGTTTACACATCCTTTATCATAGATATAAATGCTGTTCAAAAATGTATTTCTCTACATTTTCGGGAAGCAGATCGTGTACGGATTGACCGGTCCGGAGTTTCTTGCGGATCATACTGGAGCTGACGGGCATAGGCGGCATAGACAGGATATGGATGTCTGCATGATACTGTTTTGTCAGATATCCGGCTCTTGCCCGCATTTGTCCGAAGGTCTCTCCATTCCGGGCAAATGCAAGAATTGTCACCATTTGCATAATCTTCTCCGGCTGGTACCAGGTTTCTAATTCAAAGAGAGAATCTCCTCCCATGAGAAAATAAAATTGATATTCCGGATATGTCTTTTGCAGACGCTGTAATGTTTCGGCTGTATAGGTGATTCCCTCGTGGCACAGCTCAAAGTCAGAAAAACGGAAAAACGGGACATTCCGGATTGCCTGTTTGATCATGTTGCTCCGGTGATCTTCGGAAACTATTTCGGAGGAACACTTGTGAGGCGGATTCTTGGAAGGCATAAACCATATCTGGTCAAGTCCTGCCTGCTTATAAGCGGAGGAAGCCATTGTCAGGTGAGCATTGTGGATTGGATTGAAGGTGCCTCCCATGATACCGATCCTTTTCATTTTGCAGAATCCCTTCTCTTCTTTTCTTTTTCCGGATTTAATTTATATAAAACAATTTTTTTGCCAATTACCTGAACTACCTGAGAACCGGTTCGTTCTGACAAAATGCGTGCGAGTTCTTTCGGATCATCCGCACAATTCTTTAATACAGAGATTTTGATAAGTTCCCTTGCATGAAGTGCATCACGGATAGCCTGTGTCATTTGTGGTGTCAGGCTTGCTTTTCCAATTTGGAAGATGCTGTCCATTGTCATTGCCTGGGATTTTAACTCTGCCCGTTCTTTACTTGTCATATTTATTACCATGCCTTTCTTTACATTTTTCATACCTATTATAAACGAAGATGTGTCGGTTGCCAAACATTTTTTGGAATAATCATCTATTTTATAAAATATATTATGATAATTGAAGGTTATATGAGGTTTTCTGATGAAATATAAAAAAATAATTGCTCTGTGTCTGACTGCCGGACTGCTTATCTGCAGTCTGGGAGATGCAATACAATATAAAACGGTTTTTGCCAAAGAAAAAGATAAAGGGCCGGACATAACTGCACAGGCGGCTGTATTAATCGAAAACAGCAGCGGACGTATTTTATATGAAAAGCAAAAGGATAAGGAACTGATTCCGGCCAGTATTACAAAAATTATGACACTGCTGCTTATTTTTGAAGCTTTGGAGGAAGGGCAGATCCATTTGGAGGATTCTGTCACGGTTAGTGAATTTGCAGCTTCTATGGGTGGTTCACAAGTGTTTTTGGAACCGGGAGAATCTCAAAGTGTAGATACCATGATCAAGTGTATTAGTGTTGCAAGTGCGAATGATGCAGCAGTGGCCATGGCGGAGTATATTTCCGGCTCAGAGCAGGCTTTTGTGGATAAAATGAATCAGAAGGCAGAGGAGCTTGGCATGAAGCACACGCATTTTAAAAACTGCAATGGACTTGATGATTCCATTGAAAGTGGACATTACAGTAGTGCGTATGATGTGGCCTTAATGTCCATGAAGTTGGTGAGCAGGTATCCACAGATAAGCCACTATTCCACTATATGGATGGATGAGATAACTCATTCGACAAAAAAAGGGGAAACGCAGTTTGGACTGACAAATACCAACAAATTGATCCGGACATATCAGGGAATTACCGGGCTAAAAACAGGATCTACCTCTAAGGCGAAATATTGTCTGTCGGCAACGGCTTCACGTTCCGGAGTGAGTCTTACTGCAGTTGTAATGGCTGCTCCTGAGCCTAAGATCCGTTTTTCACAGGCCGCTTCTCTTTTGGATTACGGCTTTGCAAATTGTACCGGTTATCAGGAAAAGACCAGTATGCTGAAATTGCAGCCGGTTCCGGTAGAAAACGGAATAACAGACTGTGTGATCCCATATGTAGAGAAGGATTTCCATTTTACTTTATGTAAGGGGGAGTCTAAGGAACAGATCAAACGAAAATATGAATATAAGCAAAAGCTTAAGGCACCTGTCAAAAAAGGAGATATTATTGGAAGGATCGTGTATTCGCTGAACGATCAGGTGATTGAGGAGATACCGGTGTATGCGGGAAGCGATGTTGCCAAAAATAATTATATGAATTGTTATCAGAAATTTTTGAAGAGACTTTTTGTTTCTTAGAAATGTGTAGAAAAAGCTTAGCAGATAATACATACGAGCATTTTCTTATATACTAAAAGAGGGCAAAACACTTATAGCGTTCTGCCCTCTAAGAAATGTTTCTTCTTAGGTGTATTCAATGATATATTCTATTGTGCCGGTGTAGAAGAAGGTGTTGAAGTATCCGTACTGCTGCTATAGCCGCTTAGAGAACTGGATGGCTTGTACTCAAATTCACCATTCTTCCCATCATATTTAAAGATGAACTGATTAATAGCATCTGCCTGATATTCCTTCTGGATTGAAAGACATGACCCGACACCCGGAACATTTCCACCGGAAAAATAAGGATTTACAGGGATCTGTAACTGATGGATGGTCGTTGTTCCCATCATTACAACGTCCTTGATATAATTAATGATCTGTTTTTTAGAAAGATCAGTCTTTACATTGTTTTTCAGAACATCCTTAGCAATATCAAGCCATTTTGATTTTGGCATGGTCTTAACTTTGTTAAAAATACTTGTGATGGCATTTCGCTGACGCCAGGTACGGCCATAATCGTCAATCTGACCGTTTGGTGTAACAGGTTGTATTCCCTTTGCATATTTACGAATACGGCAATATCCCAAAGCTTGTGCACCGTTTAAAGTATGCTTTCCTGCCTTGACAGTACGGTATTTGGCCGGTCGGATGTAATTCGTAGCATTTAAGTAGGCTGCCTCGGATTCGGTGAGTTCAATTTCGACTCCGCCTACATCATTTACTACTGTTTTGAAAGCATCAAAGCTTACTTCTACATAGCCGTCTAACTGAATATTAAAATTTTGGGCGATTGTTTTATAGAGCAGCTCAATACCGCCAAAGGAATTCGCTGCATTCAGCTTATTATTTCCATGTCCGGGAATTTCTACCAGCATGTCACGCATCAAGGTGGTAAGCTTAAGAGTGCCATGCTTCATATCTAATGTGGCGATCATCATGGTATCTGTCAGACCGCCTGCAGAATAGCCGGATTCTTTACGATAATCATTTCCGACAAGAAGAATATTTACAATGTCATTGTCTGAATTTACATGTATTCCTGACAGATCCACCTGTGATAATGCAGTATCATAGTCACGCTGTACTACATCTAATGTATCAAGAACAGCGACCTGTCCCTTTGCAGCAACAAAACCAAGTGCTCCACTGACAATCAGTGCTACACAATAAAGTACTCTTTTTACCCACATAAAGGAAACCTCTCATTTATCTTATAGTTTTTACATAAATACCTGTTTATTTTACATGAAATATAAAGATTATGCAATAGAAAGCATAAAAAAAGGAAAAAGCAGACTCTTTATAAAGAATCTGCTTTATGGGCTGTAATTAAATGTTACGGTGTGTTTGTAGAAGAACCGGTTCCTGATCGATAGGAATACTCCTCTCCGCTTTTGCCCTGATATTTGAATATAAAATCATTTAATGCATCAGAATTTGTGGCAATATCAGGCAGGATTACAGAACCAAGGTTGGAAGATGTTCCCGGAGCTACATAATTTTCCTGTGTCGTAAAATAACCATCCATAGGAATCTGCAGCTGATAGATCTCCATGGTTCCCATCATGACTACATCTTTCATGTATCCAACGATATCCTGACTGCTTAGGTCCGTCGTTACATATTTACTTAAGATTGTCTGGGCCATATCCATAAGTTTTGGCAGAGATGTTCCCTTGGCTTTGTTAAAAATGGCATTGATCACATTCCTCTGACGCCAGGTACGTCCATAATCATCCATCTTTCCGTTTGGTGTAACGGGGGTGATACCCTTTGCGCATTTACGGATACGGCTGTATCCCAAGGCCTGTGCACCGTTCAGGGTGTGTTTTCCGGCTTTGACAGTGCGGTACTTTGCAGGACGGATGTAATTTGTTGCATTCAGATATGCAGCCTCAGATTCTGTCAATTCAATCTCCACACCTCCGACTGCATTTACAATGGCTTTTACTGCATCGAATCCGACTTCGACATACCCATCCAATTTAATATTGTAATTTTGGGCAATCGTCTTATAAAGGAGTGTCGGACCATCTTCTTCATAGCCAAAGCAGGAATTCAGTCTGTTCTGGCCATGACCGGATACTTCCACAATCTGATCACGCAGCAGAGATGTCAATTTGAGATTTTTATGTTTTTTGTCGAGAGTTGCAATCATCATAACATCGGGAAGACCAGCAGCGGAATAACCGGATTCTTTACGATAATCATTACCGATGATCAAAATGTTTACGATATTATTGTCACTTTTGTAATTACCATCCGGAAGCTTTACTTCTTTGAAGGCATTGTCCTTATTCTGGTTGACAGAGCTGAATACGATCTGTGTCCTTGCAATCCAGAAACCGGCAAATACACTGGCACACAGAGCCAATCCAAAAAGTATCTTTGGAAAGATCCGTCTGTTTTTTTTCTTTGTTTTTTTCATTTTTCTAATCCTTTCTGATATGTATAACATTTAATACATATATACTGGTATCACGAATAAAATCATCATACACCATCACGGCAGGTTTCACAAGACAGATTTGTTATCTTTCAGAAACTATTCAGAAATAGCAGAGATTTTCTTTTATTACGTCTTGACGAACATATGTACTTCCTTTATAATAATCAGGAATTACAAATTAGGAAATGAGGTGAAGTATATGGCACGAGGTGCTGGTAAAAATAACTGGGCATTATTTCTTTTGCTTCTGGCAGGTATTGTGATCGGCAGCTTTATTGCTCAGGCGACGGCAGGAGTATCTGCACTCTCCTGGCTAAACTATGGACAGAAGTTTGGACTGACACATCCTTTTAAAATGGATTTAGGAATCCTTGTATTAACTTTTGGTCTTTCGGTGAAGATTACTTTGGGAAGTATTCTTGGTATTATCATTGCAATTATTATTTATCATTTTATTTAGGTCAGATATGAATTTTGATATTGGTACATAAAGGGGCAGAGCATTTTGCTCCTTTTCTATATACTTAAAATTCTATGCATTTAAAAAGCTTACCATTTCCTGTTACGGAGATGGTAAGCTTTTTTAAATGCATAGGAAAATGCTCGTAGCGTAGCTGTAATGATAAGATATCTTATACAGGATACGCTTTATTTTCTGTATCTGCAGCAGCTGCATCGATCTTGTTTTGCTGTGCCTCACGATATTTGAAAAATTCCGTAGCTACCTGTGGGAACAGAGCATAAGAAAGGACATCTTCATCCTGCTGTTTGTACTGGGCCATTTCCTTTTCGATATCCGCAAGCTGTGGCTTGATAAGATCTGCAGGACGGCAGGTGATCGGTTTGGTGTCACCAATACATTTTTTCTGGACTTCCTTATCGAATGGTTTTACAGTCTGTCCGAACTCTCCGGAAAGGAGTTTCTTGGACTCTTTTGTAACCATCTTATAACGCTCACCGGAAACTACATTCAGAACGGCCTGTGTACCAACAATCTGTGAAGAAGGTGTTACAAGTGGTGGCTCGCCGAAGTCTTTACGAACCTTTGGAACCTCCTCAAGTACCTGCTCGTACTTGTCTTCCTGTCCCATCTCCTTCAGCTGGGATACCAGATTACTAAGCATTCCGCCAGGTACCTGATAACGAAGTGTCTGGATATTAACACCAAGCACCTTTGTATTCATAAGACCTGATTTTAATGCTTCTTCACGCATAGGACGGAAGTAATCAGCAATCTCAGACAGCTTATCAAGATCAAGACCTGTATCATAAGGTGTTCCCTTAAATGCCTCAACCATAACTTCGGTAGCAGGCTGGCTGGTACCCATAGCGAATGGGGAAATTGCCGTATCGATGATATCACAGCCGGCCTCTACAGCCTTCATATAAGTCATAGAAGCAACACCGGAAGTATAATGGGTATGCAGGTCGATTGGAATGTCAACAGACTCTTTCAGTGCTTCAACAAGTTCTGTAGCCTTTACAGGAACTAAAAGACCGGCCATATCCTTGATGCAAAGAGATTTTGCACCCATATCCTCAATTCTCTTTGCCATATCCTTCCAGTAATCTAAGGTATAAGCATCCCCGAGAGTATAGGAAAGAGCAATCTGGGCATGTCCGTTTTCCTTATTTGCGGCTTTAACAGCTGTCTCCAGATTGCGCAGATCATTCAGACAGTCAAAGATACGGATGATATCAATACCATTTGCGATAGATTTCTGTACAAAATACTCTACCACGTCATCTGCATAGTGGTTATAACCGAGGATGTTCTGTCCACGGAAAAGCATCTGAAGCTTTGTATTTTTGAAGCCGTCTCTTAATTTACGAAGTCTCTCCCATGGATCCTCCTTGAGGAAACGAAGGGAAGCATCAAATGTAGCACCGCCCCAGCACTCTACGGCATGGTATCCGATCTGATCCATTTTATCAACGATCGGAAGCATCTGCTCCGTAGTCATTCTGGTGGCGATCAGAGACTGATGGGCGTCACGCAGAATGGTTTCAGTTATTTTTAAAGGTTTTTTGTCAATAGATTTATCAGTATTAATCATGATTCTCCTCCAATTCTATATTCCAAAGATTGCCATAAAGACACCGGCCGCTACTGCAGTACCGATAACTCCGGCAACATTTGGTCCCATTGCATGCATCAGCAGGAAGTTTGTAGGATCCGCTTCTGCACCAACCTTCTGTGATACACGAGCCGCCATTGGAACGGCAGATACACCGGCAGAACCGATCAATGGATTGACTTTTCCACCTGTTACAAGACACATAAGTTTTCCGAACAACACACCGGAAGCAGTACCGATCGCAAAAGCAATCAAACCGAGTCCGACGATCTTTAATGTGCTGAGTCGTAAGAAAGCCTCTGCTGATGTAGATGCACCAACAGATGTACCAAGCAGAATAACAACGATGTACATCAATGCATTGGATGCTGTCTCTGTCAGCTGTTTTACAACACCGGACTCTTTGAAGAGGTTACCAAGCATAAGCATACCAACCAAAGGTGCTGTTGTCGGCAGGAGCAGACATACAACGATCGTTACAATAATAGGGAAAAGAATCTTTTCCAGTTTAGATACCGGACGGAGCTGTTCCATTTTAATCTTACGCTCTTTTTCCGTAGTAAACAGTTTCATGATCGGAGGCTGGATGATTGGTACAAGAGACATATATGAATATGCCGCCACGGCAATCGGTCCCATATATTCTGTTTGTTTTAATTTACCACAGAGGAATATGGACGTAGGACCGTCAGCACCACCGATAATTGAGATTGCTGCTGCTGCCTTATCATTAAAGCCCCAAAGGATAGCGATAAGATATGCAGAAAAGATACCAAACTGTGCGGCAGCACCAAGCAAAAAGCTCATTGGATTTGCGATCAACGGACCAAAGTCTGTCATTGCACCGACTCCGAGGAAGATCAGTGATGGCAGGATACTCCATTCATCGAGAATATAGAAATAATGTAATAATCCACCAACGCCATTGGAGGTGTCCTCCGGATTAGCCATGATGTCCGGATAAATATTTACCAGGATCATACCAAAGGCAATCGGAACAAGCAACAATGGCTCATACTCTTTTTTGATCGCTAAATAGAGAAAGACGCAGCCTACCAGGATCATAAGGTAGTTTCCGGGTGTCAGCGTGGTGAACGCTGTCTGGCCGGCCAGATTCTCAAGCGTTGAGATAATATAATCCAAAGTTATTCCCTCCTAAAATTAGTTCAAAGTTGCAAGTACAGCACCAGCCTCAACGGAATCTCCGGCAGCAACATCAATGCTTGCTACAGTACCGTCTTCAGGTGCAACGACCTCGTTCTCCATCTTCATTGCTTCAAGGATCAGAATGACATCACCTTTCTTAACAGCCTGGCCTACAGAAGCTTTTACAGAGAGGATCTTTCCAGGCATAGGAGCATTTACCTTGATAGCTCCGGTACCTGCTGCCTTAGGTGTTGCCGGTTTAGCTGCCTTAGGAGCTGAAGCTTTTGGTGCACTTGCTGCAGCTGCAGAGCCTGTACCCTCTTCCACAGTTACGTCATAAACAGTTCCATTTACTGTAATTGTATAATTTTTCATGATAATCCTCCATTTAATATATTCAATCAATAATGTAATATCTATTATCGGCGGATAATAGAACGAACAACAAGTCCATCAGCACTTTCTGTTTCAGAAGCGGCTGCAATGGCTGCGGTGATAACAGCAACTAATTCCAGATCATCTACAAGATCTTCAGGTTCGGAAACGGCTGCTGCAGCCGGTGCAGAAACGGTTGTCTGTGGTGCTGTGTCCGCCTTTCCTTTACCGATAATACCGATAAATTTGAAACAGCTGATCAGAAGACTGATGAAGATCAGTACGAGGAATACGATGGACATACTCATGATCGTATTCAGCCCTGCTTTCTGCATTTTCTGACCAAGTGTTTTATACTCGTCAAACTTAAAGGAATAGTTACCGCTGTCATCTGTCTGGATCTGACCATCTTTATCAAATGTAAGACTTGCCAGAACCTTCTCTCCGTTTTCGCAGAGAATTGTTTCTGTAACAGTAGCAGAATCTGTTGTGATCGTAAATTCAGTTTTGATCTTTTTCTTTAATCCTTTATACTGTGCTTTTTGTTTTGCATAAAGCTTATACTGTGCAAGTGTTGTATCATTCATCTGATCCTTATAAGTAGAGATCGTTCCCTCGAAATCTGCGGCAAACCAGTTAGTCAGGAAACTGTCTGTCTGCTTTTCAAGATTTGTCTTATCAAAATTTTTATTGCCACGGACCAGAGAACATCCGGATACCATCAATACACAGGACAAAACACAGAAAAATAACATTAACTTTCTTTTCATAGATGTCTCTCCTTTTTAGATGGTTCCATGTTTCTTGCCGATTGGATACTCACTTTTTGTAAACAGAAGCTCAAATGCGAATATTAACTGCTTTCTGGCTGCCTCAGGGGCAATGATAGAATCAATATAGCCTCTGGCTGCTGCTGCTTCCGTACCGGACTGTGCAGTAAATTCAGCCGCTTTTGCAGACAGATCAGCCTCTTTGTCATCTGCATACATGATCTTTGCTGCAATCTGTGCGTCCATCATGCCAATCTTTGCATCAGGCAGGGCAAAGACCATATCTGCACCGATATGCTTTGAGTTCATAGTGATATATGCACTTCCATAGGCATTTCCTGTGATCAGATTTACCTTTGGAACATCAGCCTCTGTAAATGCAGCAGTCAGAGCAGCCGCCCTAGAGGCGATTGTCTTCTCTTCGTCTAAGGTTGTAGCAAATCCCTCTACATTTGTCAGTGTAAGTACAGGAATGTTAAAGGCATCACACGTTTTAATAAATGAGGCAGCCTTGTCACATCCGTTAGAGGTCAGACGTGCATCAAAGCTTTCAAGTTCACCGCCATCCTCACTGAATACTGCTGTTCTGTTTGCGATACAGCCGACTGTCATGCCGTCAAGGCTGATAAAGCCTGTAACCATCTCTTTGGCAAAATCCTTTTTTAACTCCAGGAAGAAGTTGTTGTCGCCAAGATCCTCTAACGCTGCTGCCGGGTCTTTGATCTCAGCAGCAAAATCAGGTACAAGACGGTTGAGATCATCCATGCACTCTTCCATTCCGCCAATTTCGTTATTGTTTTCAGGAAGGATGCTTACCAGACTGCGGACATTTTCTAAAAGCTCTGCTTCACCTTCACAGACTACATCAACAACAGATGCGGATTTCTGGAAATCAGCAGATGCGGTATCAAGCTTGTCTGTGTAATTGCCTTCCAGGGTATTTGGAGAATTTACGAAAAGTCTGCCGTTACTTTGCTCCATAAAAGTAAAATCACTCATGGCAGCCATAACAGCAACACCGCCACCGCAGTTACCCAGAATAACACTGATCTGAGGGATTACACCGGAAGCCTTAGCTTTCATCTTATAAATCTGACCAAATCCGGCGAGGGCATCTGTGGACTCCTGAAGACGCATTCCGGCACAATCGATCAGACCGATTACGGGAACACCTGTTTTCATAGCAAGTTCATAGATGTGTGCAATCTTTTTAGCATGCATCTCACCTATCGTACCATTCAGTGCAGATGCATCCTGACTATATACATAGACAGGGTTGTTCTGGATCAGTCCGTAACCGGTAATGACACCATCTGCCGGTACAGATTTCTCCTGCATGTTGAAATCTGTGCTTCTCTTGGTAATTCCAGCACCGAGTTCAACAAAACTATTTTCGTCTACCAAAGACGCAATGCGGTCTTTCGCGGACATAGTGTTTGAGTTACTCATGTTTTGACCTCCTATATAGTAGTAATAATAATAACAAATTTACACCAAGTATAAGTGTATATCTTTTGGACAAAAATGGCAACCGTTTTTTCGCCATTTTTTTTGTTATAAGAATAAAAAAGAATGATTTGAGCGTTTTTTCATATAATTAGTTAATTCCTTTTAAAATAAGGTAAAAATTATGCAAAAAATCATAAGTATTCTTCTTTTACTCGCATGTCTTTTTTTATTGGTGCTGCCTGTGCGTGGGTTGATAAGCACCGGTGAAAATATTCGCCTTGAAATGACAAAATGTCCGGTGGATTCCGGGGATAAAGTACTTCGGATGACAGCGGGAAAACTGGATGTTCATGTTGCTGCTGCCACGCCTGCTTCTATGTATGCAAAGGCATATTGTGTTATGGACACAGAATCAGGAAGAGTCCTGTTATCTAAGAATTCTGATCAGAAAATGCCGATGGCAAGCACAACAAAGATCATGACCTGTATTCTGGCTTTGGAATCCGGTAAGCTGGATGAATTCATTCCTGTTTCCACATATGCTGCCTCTATGCCTGATGTTCAGCTAAATATCAGAGAAGGGGAAAAATACCGCTTAAAAGATATGCTTTATTCTCTCATGTTAGAGTCCCATAATGATACAGCGGTCGCAATTGCTGAATATCTAGGTGGTTCTGTAAAGAAATTTGCAGAGCTTATGAATCAAAAAGCAACGGAACTTGGCTGTACTTCTACTCATTTTGTGACACCTAACGGCCTGGATGATCAGGAACATTATACTACGGCAAAGGAGCTTTGTATCATTGCTTCTTATGCGATACAAAATGAAAGTTTTTTAAAGATCATTCAGACTCCGCAGTATCGGTTTCAGGAAAAATCCGGAAACCGGGAATTTCTGGTTTCCAATCATGATGCCTTTTTACAGCAGTATAAAGGAGCCATCGGAATAAAAACCGGATTTACCGGAAATGCAGGTTACTGTTTTTGCGGTGCCGCAAGCAGAAATGGGCGAACACTTGTTTCTTCTGTTCTTGCATGTGGCTGGCCTCCGAACAGATCCTATAAATGGTCTGATACCGGAAAACTGATGGACTATGGATTTCAGGGCTTTAAAACCTGCACCATTCCGGAACCGGACGAAGCGATATATCTTCCGGTACAAAATGGACAAAAATCGTATGTATCTGTTTCAAAAGTATCAAATAATAATGAACAGGTGCAGATGCCGCTGAAAGCAGATGATGTGATCGAGATCAAAAAAACTCTGCCGGAAGTGTTATCTGCACCTGTCCGTGAGGGGGATATCGTTGGCACGCAGGATCTTATGCTGAATGGCATACAGATCAAAAGCGTTCCTATGATCGCAGAAGAAAGCGTACGTCCCATGGATATCTCATATGTGTTCAGTCATTTGTTACGACAGATAATGCTCCAATAAAGCATAAGGAATAAGTACTTTCGGGGTATAGTGAAGTCTGACGGTCGGAAATGACTGATCTGCTGGTTTTGTACCGGGTTATTTCTTCTGGTCGTCTACCGTATTCCGGTCGGCGCTGCTTTGTTCTACAGAGCCGCCATTGGCAAACTGAAAACTAAAAACAGTTACTCCTAAAATAACAATACCTACAACAATCAATGCAATAGTTGTTCCCATAATAATATCCTCTTTTCTGCACAATAGTGTGCTGCTTATTTTTATTTTGCCGCTTTAAGAAAAGAGAACTTTTGAGCCATCCTTTGCATGGATATAGTGCATGGAAATTTCTAATTGATGAGTCAGAGATACATAGAAAGCCAGAGTATCCGTATGACGGACAAAAAAATGGCAGGAACAGATCGTCAGAAATAGTATTAAAAGGAGAAATAACTGCTGCTGTCTGATATCGCTGCGCAGTGAAGTCGGAATAAAATTTATTGACCGGGGCTGGATCATGCGTATACCAAGCTGCTCGGAACTGCATAGATCCAGTTCTAAACAGTTTAGGGTGGAGATTTCGGACAGAGAGGCATCGTCAGCAGCAATATGGGGATCATTTATCTGGGAAATCCGTGCAACATCTGTCCCGATGGCTGAAATAAGCACAAAAAACAATATGCATAAGATAAGCCAATGCTGTTTTCTAAGCTTTTTCATATGACTCTCCTCCTTTCTGTTCTCCGATTTTTCTTTTTATAGCAGAAATGTTCATGAAATGCCGGCTGTGTTCTTTAGAAAAATATGCTCCGGATCAGCTGCGGACCGCCTGTTCCGGCATATTGCGCTCCCCCAGCCTGACGGCACGGCATATCCTGTGATAGACTTGATCACATATTTCCACAGATTTCATGTCCTTATAATCATTATAATAAATAGGTTTTAAAAAATATACCTGTGTTTTGACAGGACGCAGGGAATTTAAGTCATAAACCTTCCAGGAATCTACTAAAGCAACAGGTACAATGGGAGCTTTTGCTTTCATCGCACTTTTGAAGGTACCGGGTTTAAACGGATCAACATAGTTTCCATTGCGGTGTCTGTATCCTCCGGCAGGGAATATGATAAATTTTCTGCCCTGGGCTGTCTCGACGGATACTTCGTGAATGATACGGGCTGCCTGACGGATATCATGAAGCTTGATCCGTTTTCCTTTCACCAGATCGATAAACTGGCTGACAAGCGGCATGTGGGAACGGGCGTCATCCATGACAATAGAACACGGAAGCGGATGACCGTACAGGATCCCGAGAGCATCATATTTTCCCTGATGGTTTGGAAACATCACGTATCCGCCTGATCTTGGAAGGTTTTCCCGTCCATAGACTGTGGTGGAGATCCTGGCGGTACGCATCATCTGCCGGATCATTTTGAGGCCGTACTGATATCGGAATTCTTCGGAATATTTTTTGTCTCTGGCGGCATAATAGGCAGCCTGGGGAATCATCCAGATTCTATGCAAATTCCTTAAAATAACATATATAAAACGAAGCAACTTTCTTTCCTCATTTCCGTTTACGTTTTCGGGAATGACACTGATTTAAGCCATATTTCCCATATATCCATAATGTAACACAATTATTTTTTTTTGGCAACTGTTGCAAAAGGCTGCAAGTATCAGTAAAATGATTTGAGAAGATTGAGAGACAGATATAAAAGGAGGCTGTGTATTATGGCATTAGACGGCATGGTGATCGCAGACATAGCTTATGAATTAAACAGAGATATGGCAGGGGGAAGGATATCTAAAATTGCCCAGCCGGAAAAGGATGAACTGCTATTGACGATCAAGCAGAGTAAGATACAGGAGGATGGGAAAACGGTCCGCAGCCAGAAAAAGCTGGTTATTTCCGTAAATCCAAGCCTTCCGCTGATATACGAGACAGAGGAAACGAAAAACTCTCCTATGACGGCTCCGACATTTTGTATGGTGCTGCGCAAACATTTATCCAATGCCAGAATTTTAGGGATTGAACAGCTTGGCTTAGAGCGTGTTTTGTGTTTTTCGCTGGAGCATCTTAATGAAATGGGTGATCTGTGTCATAAAAAGCTGTACGTGGAGCTTATGGGAAAACATAGTAATATCATCTTTTGTCAGGAGGATGATATTATCGTAGACAGCATTAAAAGGGTATCGGCATTGGTAAGCTCTGTGCGCGAGGTGCTTCCCGGCCGGAAATATTTTATCCCGAATACATTAGATAAAGCAGATCCTCTTACCGTGGATTATGAAGAATTTACAGAGAGGATCGCGGCAAAGCCGGTACCGTTGAATAAAGCATTATACACATCGCTTACGGGATTTAGTCCTGTGATGGCAAATGAGCTTTTATATCGTGCAAGTCTGCAGGACTACTCTTCTGCTTCTGAGCTATCGGAAATGGAAATGCTTCATCTGTATCGGAATTTTGACAATCTCCGGGAGAAAATTAAAGATCATGACTTCTCTCCTGCTATGATCAGGAAAGGACAGGAACCGGTAGAGTTCGCAGCTTTCAGCCTGTCATTGTATGAAAGGGATGAGAATTATACATCTGTTCCATATGACAGTATCAGCAGGCTTTTATATGATTATTATGCTCAGAAGGAGCTGTATTCAAGGATACATCAAAAGTCGTTTGAACTTCGGCGTGTTACAAATACTGCATTGGAGCGATGCCGAAAAAAATATGACCTTCAGGAAAAGCAGCTTAAAGATACGGAAAAAAGAGAGAAATATAAGGTTTATGGAGATCTGCTTACCACATATGGATATAATCTGAAAGGGGGAGAAAAGAGCCTCACCTGTGAGAATTATTATACGGGTAAGGAAGTTACGATACCTTTGGATGAGACAAAGTCGGCTATGGATAATGCCAAAAGATATTTTGATAAATATGCGAAGCTTAAAAGGACGTTTGAAGCATTGACAGTACAGCTTGAGGAAACAAAACAAGAGATCGAACATCTTGAATCGGTAAGCAATGCACTGGATATTGCAAGACAGGAGGAAGACCTGTCCTCCATTAGGAAGGAGCTTTCTGAGTGTGGATATGTGAAGAAACATCTTGGCTCAAAAAATCAAAAAGGCCGCGTTAAGGGAAAAAGCAAGCCATTTCATTATCTGTCTTCTGACGGCTTCCATATGTATGTCGGCAGAAATAATTATCAGAATGATGAATTAACCTTCCATTTTGCAAATGGCGGTGACTGGTGGTTTCACGCAAAGGGAACGGCAGGTTCCCATGTGATCGTCAAGGCAGAGGGAAAAGAACTCCCGGACCGGACCTTTGAGGAAGCTGCTGCTTTAGCAGGCTGGTATTCTAAGGCCAAGGATCAGGCGAAAGCAGAGATTGATTATATCCAGCGTAAACATGTAAAAAAGCCAAATGGGAGCAAACCGGGATTTGTCGTATACTACACAAATTATTCGATGACAATAGTACCTGATATCTCAGGAATAAAGGAAATCGAGGATTGATAAAAAGGGAAAGGTACGGTGATTAAAATGATTCATTCTGATAATCATGTTCATACCAGCTTTTCGACAGACAGCAGTACGCCTATGGAAGAGATGGTAAAAAGGGGGATTGAACTGGGATTAGATTCCATCTGCTTTACAGATCATATGGATTATGATTTCCCGGATACAGGAAACGGTATTGAATTTATACTTGATACAGATGCATATATGGAAAAGCTGAAAAATCTCAGAAAACAATTTTCATCGGTGAAGCTGCGTCAGGGGATTGAACTGGGATTAAAACCGGATCTCGTGGAGCGGTGTAATGCATTGACACACAAGTATGATTTTGATTTTGTGATCGGATCTACGCATCTGGTAGATGATACGGATCCCTATTATCCGGAATTTTGGGAGAATTATTCAGAGAAAGACGGAATACGCAGGTATTATGAGAATACTTTGGAAAATATTAAAAGCGGCTTTGATCTTGATGTATATGGTCATATAGATTATATTATCCGATATACACCGACACAGCAAAAAAACAGAAAACTTGGGATCATAGATGAAGCATATCTGGATAAATGCTGGCAGCAGTCTTCGGATATCATTGATGAGATCCTGAGACTTGTGCTGGAGAGAGGTTACGGAATTGAGGTAAATACGGCAGGGATTAAATACGGACTTGGACATACGAATCCCAGTGAAAGGGTATTGAAACGTTATCAGGAGCTTGGAGGCGAGATAATTACGGTTGGTTCTGATGCACATGAAACCAGACATCTCGCCTATGCTTTTGATGGAATACCGGCTTTGCTGCATAAGTGTGGTTTTCGCTATTATACGGAATTTTATGGAAGAAAACCGAAAATGATCCCGTTATAGAAAGGCACTATTCCGGCTATCAGCCAATCTGTCTCAGTTCCCGGACACAGGAACGGATTGCCTGAAAGGTCTCTTCCATTTCCGACAGAGTATTTTCATGACCGATGGTAATACGCAGAGCCCCGGAGGCCATTGCATCTGTAAGTCCCAGAGCCTTCAAAACATGAGATGGTGAGCGGTCAGCGGATGAACAGGCTGATCCGCCGGAAACATAGATTTCTTTTGTTTCCAGCATGGCGATCAGAGTGGCAGCTTCAATTCCGCGAAAGCTGACATTAATGTTTCCTGGGAGACGTTTATCATGGCTTCCGTTTAGGCGGGTAAGGGGAATCTTAGCAAGAATACGATGCATAAGGTAGTCGCGAAGGCGGCTTTCTGTCTGAGCATACTCATTTAGATGTGTCAGAGAGATTTCGGCAGCTTTTCCCATGCCGACAATGCCGGCAACATTTTCTGTTCCTGCTCTTCTGCCCTGCTCCTGGGCACCACCGTAAAGAAACGGCTGCAGGGGAGTACGGGAATTGGCATAAAGGAATCCGACACCCTTTGGCCCGCCGAATTTGTGTGCACTGACGCTAAGCAGATCGATCATGTCTGCATTTACATCAATAGGTATATGACAATATGCCTGAACAGCATCTGTATGAAAAGGGATGCTGTATTTTTTTGCTATTTTTCCGATTTCATGAATGGGCTGTAAGCTTCCTATTTCATTATTTGCGTACATGATGCTGATCAGAATGGTATCCGGCCGTATTGCTTTTTCGAGGCACTCCGGATCAATAATACCCTTTGAGGTTACAGGAAGAAAGGTTATATCAAAACCCCTGCTTTCCAGGAAATGGCAGGTATGAAGGATGGCATGATGCTCGATACTGCTTGTTATGATATGGTGCCCTTTGGCGGAATACTGTCTGGCAGCATTGATCAGAGCCCAGTTGTCTGATTCGGTGCCGCCACTGGTAAAAACGATTTCTTTCGGGTCTGCATGTATGCTTTCGGCGATTTCCAGCCGTATGCGGTTTAATGTTTTTCGGATTGAGATGCCTTCTCTATAATTTCCTGACGGATTAAAATAGTATGTGTCCAGATAGGGAGTCATCGCCTCCAAGGCTTCAGGATATACAGGGGTTGTTGCTGCATGGTCCAGATATATCATAATAGGATCGCTCCTTTGTTTGCTTATAATAATCTATGCATATTTTCGTCATAGTTGAATCATCTTTTTCATAAAAATGAAAAGAGCGAAACAGATTTTGAACAAATGGCATAGAGGTCTTTTGGTTCAGGGAGAAAATATGGAAAATGCAGTGCATAAAATTGTCAAAGGAACCTTTTTACTGACTGCAGCGGGATTTATTACCCGGATTTTAGGTTTCTTTTATAAGATATATCTGGCAGATCTTCTGGGGGCACATTATCTTGGAGTATATCAGTTGATATTCCCGGTATATGCAATCTGTTTTACAATTTATGGAGCGGGGATACAGACGGCGATCTCACAGGTGATCGCTGCACAAAATGGATCAGGAAGAAAAGAAAATTCCGATTGGAAACTGTTTTGCGTGGCTACGGGGATCGCCATGTTTTTGGCTGTCAGTCTGCAGTATCTGATATGGTGGAAAGCAGAATGGATCGCCCTACATTTTGTTATGGAACCGTCTCTTGCTCCATATCTTAAGATCATGACCGTATTCTTTCCTTTTTGTTGTCTGGGGGCCTGCATTAATGGATATTATTACGGGATACAGGATGCCAGGATTCCGGCGATTACCCAGATCATTGAGCAGACCTTCCGGATGCTGTTTGTGTTTGGGATTACCATGTTGTTTTTTCAGGGAGCCTCGCCGGAAGAAAATTGCAGGATTGCCATCTGGGGACTGGCTGCAGGTGAAATAAGCTCCTGCATTTATAATGTGTGGAAAATTTCATGTTATTTTAGAAAAAATGAAATTAAAAAAAGGAGTCCGGAACAAAAAATATACCTCCGGGGAATGCGTTCGTTACTCTGGCTCTCTTCTACACTGACATTGACCCGGTTGTTTATCAATCTTTTAAATAGTATCGAATCCGTTCTGCTGCCGGCTATGCTGCGCAAATATGGATATAGTTCGGAGATGGCATTGAGTATTTATGGAATCCTGACGGGGATGACATTGGCTTTTTTGTTATTTCCGTCTACTATTACAAATTCTATGGCTGTTCTTCTTGTTCCTTCGATCGCTGAGGCTGATGCAGGAAATGACAGGAATATGATCAGGAAAAGCCTGTTTTTGTCTGTTCATTATTGTCTTTTACTGGGGATTTTCTGTACAGGGGTCTTTTTGGCTTTTGGACATGAGCTTGGAACGGTGATATTTCACAGTGAACTTTGTGGAGATTTTTTAGTAGTGTTATCCTGGTTATGCCCTTTTATGTATCTGGGGACTACTCTTACCAGTGTTATCAATGGACTAAAAAAGACACATATTTCTTTTTTGATCACTGCCGTAAGTCTGGTAGTGAAAATATTATTTTTGATATATATGGTGCCGATATATGGAATACAGATTTATCTGATAGGTTTTCTTGTGAGTCAGCTTATACAGGTGCTTTTTGAGGGAATCTATCTGGCATTTTATCTGGGACGGGAAAGTGAGGATTCCGGAGGGCCTGACTTGTTTCATGGAATCCTGCTGCCGGTAATGTGGATCATACCCTGCTGTATGGCAGCAAAAAGCAGCTACCGTTGGTTTGGAAGCTGCTTTCAGGATAAATATTCCATTATCGGACTTGGACTCGCCGGTATGATATGTCTCGTATCTTATGGATGCGGACTGTATATATCGGGATGTCTTATTTGGAAGCCGGTTCCTCATCGAAGGTGAGGCCGAGGTTTCCTTCCCTTGTGATCTTTCGGTTCAGACGAAGTTTAAGCTCTCCCCAGGCGTCAACAAAAGCAAGTTTTTCGGCAAAAGGCATATCCTTAAGATAGAGCATGGTCTCGTCATCCGGAAGCATTGATGATTTAGGCATTGATAAAATATAGGTGCGGTTTGAGTTTATTGTTATAGTTGTATAATTCTCTTTTGACAATGTCAGCTCAAACTGAAATGCACGCCTGCGGGCATCAATGGTAATATCCTTTGCGATTTTGTTACGTTTCCGATACAGATAATCAATGATCTTATCCACCTTATAGTCTATACTGCTCCCCATAATCGATTCCCTCCTATGATCAATACATAGTTTATATATCTACAGCATATCCATTTTTGCATGGAATGTCAACTGCCTACGCAGGATATAAACGGAGATTGCTCCTGCAAGGGAGATACCCTTAGTGGATTTTGATCACTTGCCATAATGAACATGGAGAAGCTCATGGGAACGTTCCTTTAACATGCCGGTCTCATAAAGGTTGACAAGAGTCGGATTTTCACAGGAACGTTTAACGATAGCTGATTTATCAGCCTTATACATTCCCTGTGCACGGTTTTCTTTGACACTGCGGTAGCCGAAAGGCTGACCGGCACCTCCGATACAGCCATATGGACATGCCATAACTTCTACAAAATCAAGTTTTTCTTCGCCGCGCTGTAATTTCTGTATCAGAGCATCAGCGTTGCCGAGTCCGTTTACAACTCCGACACGGAGTGTTTTGTCTCCCAATGGGACTTCGGCGATTTTTGTTCCTTCCAGTCCTCTCACACCGGAATATTCAATTTCGCGGAGAGCTTCATTATTTCGTTCGGCAACATGACGGAGTGCTGCTTCCATAACGCCTCCCGTTACTCCGAAGATCACACCGGCACCGGAGTTGATGGAAAATGGCATATCGGGAGCACTAGGTTCGATCTCCTGAAATTGGACTCCTAATTCTTTGATCATCAGGATCAATTCTTTCGTGGTGATAACATAATCTACATCAGGCACTTCATTTGTGCGGAATTCTTCTCGGGCAGCTTCGTATTTTTTAGCCACGCATGGCATCACAGCGACAGAAACTGTTTCTATGCCGGCTTCCCGGTCTGCCGGTTTGTAATATTCTTTTAAAACAGCACCAAACATTTCCATTGGTGATTTACAGGTGGATACATATGGCAGCAGCTCCGGATATTTTGTTTCTACATAGCGGACCCATGCCGGGCAACAGGAAGTAAACAGAGGCATAGCGTTTCCGAGAGGATACTTTTTGTCTCCATTTTCCAGTTTATAGACCAGTTCATTTGCTTCCTCGATAACAGTGAGATCAGCACTAAAACTGGTATCGAAAACGGTATCAAAGCCAAGCATGCGGAGTGCGGTATAGATTTTACCGATGGTATTTTTGCCGGGAGCAATTCCAAACTCCTCTCCGATGGCTACCCGGACTGCAGGAGCAATCTGGACAACGACACGTTTATCAGGAGCATACAGAGCCTGCCATACTCCCTTGAGATCTTTCTTTATCGTGATGGCAGCTGTTGGACATACAGCTGCACACTGACCGCAGTTTACACAGTCCGTCTCGGCGATCGGCCGTCCGAATGCCGGACTCACGATCATATTTGCACCACGGTGTGCAAAATCAATGGCACCGACATGCTGCACTTCGTTGCACATCCTCACACAGTCACCGCAGAGAATACATTTGCTGGGATCTCTGACGATGGACAGGGAGGAATCATCAATAACAGGTTCCGGATGTGTATTCGGAAAACGGACTTTTGTAAGATGAAATCTGGCAGCCAGCATCTGAAGACGGCAGTTTCCGTTTTTTTCACAGATAGTACAGTCACGACAGTGGGATGCCAGAAGCAGCTCAAGGATCATTTTTCGATGCTGATGCAGTTTTGATGTATTTGTGCGGATCACCATTTTATCCTTAGGCGGTGTGGAACAGGAGGCGATCACACTCCCTCTCTCGTCTTCTACGACACACATACGGCAGGCACCATAAATGGACATATCCGTATAATAACAAAATGTGGGTACGTGGATTCCTGCTTTGCGAATGACCTGCAGGATATTTTTTTCATCCGTAAAAGCGGTACGGATTCCGTCAATGATCATATATTTTTCAGACATATTTACAACCTAATCCTTTCTAAATCAAACCTCTTTTACGGCATGAAAGTGGCATCCCTCCAGACAGGCACCACATTTGATACATTTTGTGGAATCAATGGAATGCGGTTCTTTAACAGTACCACTGATAGCACCAACAGGACACATGCGGGCACATTTCGTACAGCCGCGGCAAAGCTCCGGATCGATCCGGTAAGTCATCAGGGCTTTACACTGCCCGGCAGGGCATTTTTTGTCGACAACATGGGCGATATATTCATCACGAAAATATTTCAATGTACTTACTACGGGAGATGCAGCAGTTTTTCCAAGACCGCAGAGTGCAGTAGCAGAAATGGTATCTGCAAGTTTTTCGAGAAGATCAATATGTTCCATTGTTCCCCGGCCCTCTGTGATATCCGTCAGGAGTTCAAGCATTCGCTTTGTTCCCTCACGGCATGGCACACATTTTCCACAGGACTCATTCTGGGTAAAATTCATAAAGAAGCGGGCAACTTCTACCATACAGCTTTTGTCATTCATGACAACAAGACCACCGGATCCGATCATTGCACCTACTTTTTTGAGAGAATCAAAGTCTAACTTCATATCCAGATGATCTTCCGTAGCACTGATACAGAGACAGCCACCGGATGGTCCGCCGATCTGGACTGCTTTGAAATTACCGCCTTTGACACCACCACCGATATCAAAGATCACTTCGCGTAAGGTTGTGCCCATAGGTACTTCGATCAGGCCGGTATTTTTTACATTTCCGGTCAGGGCAAAGGCTTTTGTGCCGTGGTTGTTGGCCGGCCCGAAGCCCTGATACCATTCGGCTCCATTTAATATGATAGGTGGAACATTGCAGAAAGTTTCCACATTATTTAGCACGGTAGGCTTGTTAAAAAGTCCATGCTCCACGGTTCGTGGTGGTTTTACACGGGGCATGCCGCGGTTTCCTTCGATGGAGGTTGTTAATGCACTTCCCTCTCCGCAGACAAATGCACCGGCACCCTGACTGATATGCAGGTCGAAATCAAAACCGGAGCCTAAGATATCCTTTCCTAAAAGTCCTTTATCTTTAGCCTTGTCAATGGCTGTCTGGAGCCGTTCCACAGCCAGAGGATATTCTGCCCGGACATATATATATCCATGGTGGGCCCTGGTTGCTATAGCTGCGATAAGCATACCCTCAATAACACGATGGGGTTCGCCTTCCATCATGGAGCGGTCCATAAAGGCACCCGGGTCTCCTTCGTCACCGTTACAGACAATATATTTTTCGTCTTCTTTTTGATTCAAAACCTGCTGCCATTTGCGGCCGGCAGGAAAGCCGCCACCGCCTCGACCGCGAAGACAGGATTTTGTGATCTCATCGACGATTTCCTGGGAGCTCATGTCAAATAATGCCTTTGCAACGGCACTGTAACCTCCCAGAGCAATATATTCAGCAATGCTTTCGGCATTAATGCGTCCGCAGTATTCCAGAGCGATACGCGTCTGCTTTTTATAAAATGGAATATCCTCCTGTCTGACATAAGATTTCAGACTTTCATCCTGATAAACAAGCCGGTCTACTACTTCATCATGAATAATACTTTTTTCGATGATCTCTTCACAGTCTTCAAGCTTCACTTTGAGATAAAGCCAGCCCATTGGTTCAATACGAAGAAGGGGACCCATTTCACAGAAACCGTGGCATCCGCTCTTTTTTAAGCCAATGCTTTCATCATGCGGTTCTTTTTCTAAAACCAGTGCACAGCGCAGTCCCTTCTGCTCTATGATCTCTTTCATGCGGTCGTAGATCTTTAGAGAACCTCCGGCCACACAGCCTGTGCCTGCACAGATCAGGATCTGTTTGCGCTGACTGTTTAATGAAGCAGCATATTCTTTCTGCTTTGCGATCAGTTCGTCTCTCGTCTTAATCTTCATTGGCCGCTTCCTCCTTTAATTCTTCGATCAATGCTTTTGCCTTGTCTGGTGTCATAGCCGGATGCACATGGTCGTTTACCGTACAGACAGGGGCAAGACCGCAGGCACCGAGGCATGAAACTGTTTCTACGGTAAATAACATGTCATCAGTAGTCGTTTTTTCTTTACTCAGACCAAGTGTATTGCGAAATTCTTCCAGAATAGGGACAGATTTTCGTACATGACATGCTGTTCCGTCACAGATTTTGATCACAAATTTTCCTTTGGGCTCTAATGAGAAATTTTCATAAAAGGTAGCCACTCCATAAATTTTTGCCTCGCTTATTTTCAGTTTGCGGGCTATATAACATAGTGCTTCCTCCGGCAGGTAATGATATACCTTTTGGATATCCTGCATGATCGCAATTAAAAGTGTGCTGTTATAATCATGTTTCTGCAGAATATCATCAAGCTTTGCAATTTCCTGATTATTCACGTTTCCTTCTCCTTTCAGAATAATATGTTTCCGGTAAAAAAATCTTTGAGATCGATACCGAAGATTGTTTGGATAATTTTGCTATATTTTTTTGCGATAACAGCGAAATAATGGATAAATTATATCATTTATAGATAAAAAATACAATGTTAATGATAAAAAACATACAAAATAAATGTCGATCGCAAATGAAAATTGTGCATATTAAAAAAACCGGATGAAAAAGCATTTTGCTTTTTCATCCGGTTTTTTAGAGTATAATGGGTATATATCGGTTTTGGGTGTGGGAAGACTTAGCAATTAATATTATTTTGAAGCGGCATCATCCCCTCGGAAGCCGGTTTTTTCATTGATATTATATAATCCGTAAAATGTAAGTTTTTTCGGTACTTTACCAAAGAATACCCAGTTTTTGAAGTCCTTCGGCAGCTTGGCACAGGATGCTCCCGGCAGATAGAAATAGAAATTTTTTCCTTTTTCCATACCGTATGGCGAGGTAGTGTAGATATATTTAAGACCATTTTTCTTTACGGTTTTCTTTTTGTTTTTAATCTTAATATTTACCAGTCGGGCAGAATAAACATATTTATTTACTTTTTTCAGTTTTCCGAATTTTCCGGAAAAATTGCAAAGATATACTTCTTTATATTCAGAATCGTGGTATTGTCCTGAAAATGTACCATTGGAACGAAATGTGATATCCGTTGACCATCCTCCTGCTCCACTGCTGAAAGAAAAGCTTTTTCCTTTCAGGGTGTTTAAGGTAAAGGATTTTGCGGATACGGCAGCAGGAAGAGAAAAGCTTGAAAGGATCACTGCCATAATAGTGATCATGCTGATGAATAGTTTCTTTTTGTTCATGATAAATGACCTCCCATAAATATATGTTTGTATAGATTATATTGTACTATCCAAATGAAACGGTATCCGTTGGATATCTTATTTGGATAGAACTTTTTCTGTGTTGATAAATTCGTATGGTGTTTCCTGATATACATAATAGTTGATCCAGTTGCTATACATTGCATTGGAAGCACCACGCCAGCGCAGCAGCGGTTTTTGAGATGGATCGTCGTCAGGATAATAATTCTTTGGAAGGGCGATATCGATTCCCTTGGCGATATCCCGTTTATATTCTTTATCAAGCGTTAAACGATCATATTCTAAATGGCCTAATACAAATATTTGTCTGCCGTTTTGCGCCATCAGGATCAATTCTCCCACTTCCGGAGAGTCTGCCAGCAGCAAAAGATCATCGCAGGCGGCGATCGCTTTACTGTCTACCCCTGTATTCCGGGAATGAGGTGCCCAAAAAACGTCATCGAAACCACGAAGTAGTGGAATCTTACGATGGTGAACACGATGTTCAAATATTCCAAAAGCCTTCTGTGGCAGCATATATTTTGGAATACCATAATGATAATAAAGACCGGCCTGAGCCCCCCAGCATATATGAAGGGTAGATGTAACATTCGTCCGGGACCAGTCCATGATACGGGTCAGTTCCTCCCAGTATTGCACTTCCTCATATTCCATTTGCTCTATAGGAGCACCGGTAATGATCAATCCATCGAAATTCTTTTCCTTAACATCGTCAAAAGTCTGGTAAAACTGATTTAAATGACTGGCAGGTGTATTTTTGCCAATATAGCTTGCGGTGGTAAGAAATGTGATCTCTAATTGAAGAGGTGTATTTGAAAGGATGCGCATCATCTGGATTTCTGTGTCCTCTTTCAGTGGCATCAGGTTGAGGATCGCAATCTGAAGGGGACGGATATTCTGGGTGATAGCCCTTGTCTCATTCATAATAAAGATATTTTCATTTTCCATAATCTTCTTTGCAGGAAGATCATTTTGAACCTTAATTGGCATATACAACTCCTCTTTTCTCAGTACTGCAGATTATCCCCTTGTGGCAATACATTCCAAAAGGGGTATCTATTATTGTTGCAGATAATTTATATTCTGTCAAGACAGCCCAAACTGCTCCATAGCCTGTTTTTCCATAATGATCGGTACTCCGAGTTCTTTGGCTTTTTTATTTTTGGAGGATGAGCTTGTTATATCGTTGTTGATCAGATAGGACGTCTTTGAAGTAACACTACCGGTTACTTTTCCACCGGCATTTTCTATCTTTTCTTTTAAGGCACTGCGGTTTTCAAAATGTTCCAGAGAGCCTGTGATCACAAATATCAGACCAGACAGATCCTGCACTATATTATCAGGCTGTGAAGTATCCAGGTGAATCTCACATAGGAGGTCGTCTACAATCTTATTGTGTACGGGAGAGGCAAAATAATCAACAAAGCTTCTGGCAATCACTTCACCGACACCGTCAATTGCTGTCAGCTGCTCTAAGGTACAGTGGCGGATCTGTTCCAGATCATTTTCAAAGGAGCTGCAGATCATTTTGGCATTTGAGAGTCCGATATTCGGGATACCAAGACTGTAGATAAATTTTGGAAGTGTGGTCCGGCGGGATTGTTCCAAGGCGGTTATCAGCTTTTCGTAGGATTTTTCACCAAAGCCTTCCATATGAATGATCGTATCCCGATGATCGGATAGATGATACAGATCTGCTAATTCATGCAGCATGCCCTTTGCAAGAAATTTTTCAATGGTTGCCTCCGATAAGCCCTCAATATTCATCGCGTCCCGGCTCACAAATAATGTTAATGATTTCACCTTTTTGGCAAGACAGTCCGGGTTTTCGCAGAATAATACCTCAGCATCGTTTTCGTGGTGGATCACAGCGGGACCTCCGCAGACAGGGCAGGTGTCCGGAATAACGAGATTATTGCTGCGGGTAAGATTTTCGGCAATCTGCGGAATGATCATATTCGCTTTATATACTTGAATAGTGTCTCCAATCCCGAGTTTTAACTGGCGGACAATACTGATATTATGGACGCTGGCCCGGCTTACGGTAGTTCCTTCCAGTTCTACCGGTTCAAAGACGGCAACCGGATTGATCAGCCCGGTCCGGGAGGCACTCCATTCTACTTCCAAAAGCTTAGTGTCTGCTGTTTCATCAGCCCATTTAAAGGCCATTGCATTTCGTGGAAATTTGGCGGTCATGCCTAGACTTTCTCCGTAGGCAATATCATCCATGAGAAGCACCAGTCCGTCCGAAGGAAAATCATTATGTGGAATTTTATCTGCAAAGTTTTGTACGGCAGCAGCGAGTGTGTCAGAGGTGACTTTCTGATATTCTACGACATCAAATCCCTGCTCTTTTAGAAAAAGGAATTTTTCCTGCTGGGAATTATGGAAATCTATTCCGGGAGCCTGTACAAGAGCAAAAGCGAAAAAGGATACATTGCGCTGTGCAGTGATTTCATTATTGAGCTGACGGACAGAACCACTGCAAAGATTACGCGGATTTTTGTATTGTTCCTCTTCGGAAAGTGTTTCGTTGAGTCTGTGAAATTCAGAATAAGAAATAACAGCTTCCCCGCGGAGGATCAATGTTCCATCATAAGGGACAGTCAGAGGAATATTCGTAAATGTTCTGGCATTATTTGTAATGACTTCTCCAACCTGCCCGTTTCCGCGGGTGACAGCCTTGTGTAATTTTCCGTTTTCATAGGTAAGAACGATGGTAAGACCATCCATTTTCCAGGATAAAAGCCCCTGCTGGTCATTTAGCCAGGCTGCAAGTTCCTCTACACTTTTTGTTTTGTCAAGGGAAAGCATTGGTGCAGCATGCGTTTCCTTTGGGAGCTCGCTTAAAACCTCATAACCGACTCTTTGGGTCGGACTGCCTGCAAGGATAATGCCGGTCTCCTTTTCCAGAGAGGACAATTCATCATATAAACGATCATATTCATAATTGCTCATGATCTCATCTGTTCCCTGATAATAAACAGCGGCTGCATGATTAAGCTGCTGCACAAGTTCCTGCATATGTTTCTTTTGATCCATATATAATTTCCCCCGCTTCTTTTTCTGATCAATGATAGTCTGCTGCTATGTTTGGCTGCATATTCTTTTCAGTTCCTGGATTTCCTGTGGTGTTAAACGGCGATAACGTCCTTTTACAAGCCCATCCAGCGTAATGTTGACAACGCGGTCACGGCGCAGCAGAGTGACGCGGTAGTCCAGTGCCTCGCACATACGGCGTATCTGACGGTTTAATCCCTGCGTCAGAATAATATGAAAACTTTTTTCATCCTCCTGCCATACTTTGCATGGTTTTGTAACTGTGTCAAGAATTTCAACGCCCTGAGACATTTTTTTTAAAAAGTCCGGTGTTATTTTGCGGTTGACGCGAACAAAATATTCCTTTTCGTGTCCATAGCGGCTGCGAAGGATACGTTCCATCATTTCTCCCTGATTTGTTAATAACAACAACCCTTCTGAGTTCTGATCCAGGCGTCCGACCGGGTAAACTCTTTTTGGATAATTAATATAGTCAATGACATTTACGATTTTTTCACCGTTTTCGGATTCGGCCGTTGTGCATACGATTCCACGGGGCTTATAAAAAGCCAGATAAATTTCTTCTTTTTCTTTCTGAACAGATTTTCCATCTACGGTTACTTTTTGCCCCTCTTCGACTTTTTGCCCCGGAAGAGCAGGGATTCCATCAATGGATATTCTTCCCTGTTCAAGCATCCGGTCTGCTTCCCTGCGGGAACAGATTCCGGCTTCGCTTAGATATTTATTGATTCTTACTGCCATATTATTTCATCCTTTTTCTGATTATTTTTGGGCATTTTCCAGCATTTCATAAAATCCCCGTACTTGGCTGTCCTGACTGATCACTGTATGCAGCTGGTTCTGGACAGACTTTACAAGTTCCTGTACCTGACGGCTGTTATCCAGTTTATCGATATATTGTTGTTCTTCTGATTTCAGGGTATCCAGATAAATCTTGCAATTGCCGGAGTCATCCTGTTTTATATACAGGGCATTTAAAGAAGGGATCGGGGTATCGATATCATAAATTTTTACATCATAATAAACATAAATACGATAAGATCCTTTTGTGGCTCCGTCTAAGATCCGGCAGTTGATATTTTCATATCCTTCCACATATTCCGCTTCTGTCATAAGCTTCTTTTCATCAATATGTCCGACATTGCTGACACATTCAGCAATGGTATCCATATCTACCTGCTGCTTCGCAGTATAATAACGTTTTATAAGAAGAGTAAGCTCCTGATGGGTATCCTGAGCGGAACGGCCATTATATGAGTGGATCGCACCGAAACTGGCTGTTTGTGAAGGAGCTTTTGCGGTTTGTCGGTGAAAGGAAACCGATAGATCGGGAGAAAGCAGAATGAATGTCCCGGATCCAATTAACAGAATGATAAATAAAAAGAAAAATATAAACCTCTTATATTTAACCGGCATGATATGAGACATCCTTTCTTGATTCGTAATCATCTTAGTATACCACAGGCAGTTACTACAATCAACGCTGTTTTTTCTATATAATTCGTCACAAAAAAGAAAAAGGCAGAAGTTTCTGCCTTTGGATAACGCACCTAAAGGGACTCGAACCCCCGCCACATGGTTCCGGAAACCACTGCTCTATCCACTGAGCTATAGGTGCTGACCATTGCCTGAAATAATAGACAACATTTGAAGTATAGCACATCTGTCAGGCAAGGTCAAGCCGAACCGGCTATTTTCATTTCCTCCGTATACTTTTTGATACGGCTTTTCACTGCTTTTCGATTTAACGGAGACGTTTCATTGTATATCCCATTTCGTTTCCGATAAGTGCTTTCAATCTTTTTTTATAAAATTTGTTATTTACTTTTTTATTGTTGATCAGTGTATGCACCTTTTTATTCTCATCAACAGAGCTGGTATAGAGGATGCCTTTGGGAGCAAGCTTTCCGTTTTTATACTTGACAAGGCACCGATCTTCATATCCATGGCTGAATCCCATGTCAATATAATTGCTTTTTTTGTATATGGCACAATATTGCGTATGGACATATATGTTATACTCCTGAGGCATCTTAATAACAGCTTTTACCTTTCCGTTTACGATCGAATATATGGCTGTCGTTTCCCCGAAGCTGTAGATATCTGCCGTGTTGCATTTCTTTGCATCGACATAACGTAAAATACATTCATCGGTGCCATTTTTGTCAATATCCGCAAATACATAAAATGTATGAAGTGTTCCGGAAACACCATTTGCCTTAGAATCTAATTTCTTCATATGTGAATTATATTTTTTGATGATGCTCTGATACATCTCGTGTTGTCTTTTTTTGCTTATAATATTTCATAAAACACCTCCGTAAAAATGCTGTGAAATAAGGTTCTGCTCGGAGTCTATTGAAACTTTGCCGTGATTTCATCGTTTGTTTTTAGGGCATTTGCTTCCATTTCCTTGCGTTCCTCTAAAAGCTTCGTGCGGATATCCGGGTGGCTGACGGCCATGATCTGCAATGCCAGATAGGCTGCATTTTTAGCACCATTGATAGCAACTGTGGCTACCGGGATGCCGGATGGCATCTGTACTATAGACATAAGAGCATCCATACCATCCAGTACGGAACCTGACAGGGGCACACCGATGACAGGGAGTACGGTCTGGGAAGCTACTACTCCCGGAAGTGCAGCTGCCATTCCGGCTGCAGTGATGATCACTTCGGTGTCATCTTCATTGCACTCATTGATAAATGCAGATAATCCCTTATGGGCACGATGGGCAGACAGGCAACGCACCTTTACTTCTACACCATATTTTTTTAAGATATCTACGGCTGGTTCGACTTTTGACAGATCACTGGTTGATCCCATGATAATTGCTGCTTTCATTTCACTCATCCTTTCGATTTGATTATGTATGGTTATTTTAATATCCAAATCCTCAAGAGGAGATTTGGAATCCATGTATTATACTAAGGGATTCGGGAGATTCTGTAAAGAGGGGATTTTATTCGGCAGCAGTGATCATTTTGATTGCTTTTTTTTCAATATGATACAGATAAATATTGTCGGAAAGGAATTCTTCCCGGTCAACGCATTGCCGGTTTACGGTCTGAACCATATCAAGCAGCTCCGAAGAAGAGAATTTATAATGTTCCGGGAGGATCAGGAGCTCATGGATGCTGCTTGGAAGAATATAGAAATTTGTATTAAGACATCCGGCCACATCATCAAGAGCCTCAGGGTAAAGCCAGGCGGCAGCACCGTTTACCCCGTTGCTGTTTGTTAAGATATACGGACTAAATGATGCAGGATCTTCTTCGGACACATTTTCGGATGTTAATTCTAATTCATTGACAAAATCATTCATCGACCGGAAACATTTCGGAAACAGACAGGGGGTATTGACCTGGGCATATTGATATAATTCGTGAGTGCTAAGTCCCCACTCTTCCATGATCCGGTTCGTGATCCGCAGACTTTGGATGCCGTCATTGTCACGGTGAACCAGATAGTAAAATACAATTGCCAGATCAAAAAATGGAATATATGGGACAGTTTTTAATATTTCACGGTTTTTTTCCGCATTTATAAGGCGGTAGATGATAAAATCCCTGCAGTTTTCAAGACTCAGATCCGGTATACAGGCAGGGGAATTTTCCATAAATTCCTGCCATTTTTGGTAGATCTGTGCAGTCAATCGGTCAATAGAGCTTCCTTGTATATAGTACTCATAATAATCCTGAAGATAAAAGCTGGGTGAACAATTACTGTCATTACGAAACAGGACAAGACTGTCCAGATGAACAGAATTGTTTTTTATGACAGGATTAACCTCCATATTGACCTCTTCCGGTATAAGCTGATATAACCTGCAGCGTATCTGACTTACAAATTCCTCATAACTGATCTTTGCTGATTCCATAAAATAAACTCCTTCCCTTTAATACAGTGATCAAAAAAGACAAAACCGGTGCATAGTGCATTGTCCTCCTGAGAATTACTTTGTAATTCTCGTTGGCTTTGTGCTATGTTACGAACATTTTGTCATATATTAAAAAGTGACGGATCTTGCAGCTTTGTATCCAAACAGCCGGTAATTTGATGATTGATCTATTTTGACAAAGTGCAAACAGATTTCTATTGAGATATATGAACAAATGTTCTGAAAACATTATGGGAGAAGTTACATAAGAACAATAGAATATACTGAAAACGGATTTTAAAGAAGATATAGACAAACAGAGAATTTATTCCTGGTTCCATTTCCCGTCACTTTCTGCTTATAAGGATATCAGACGGTTATTTATTTAGCAATGTTGATTATGCTGATAATAAAGGTGCAAAATAGTAACCATATCCAAAATAAATAGGAGCCTGACATTTTTTTGTTGTGGAAAATGCTGTTTTTGAAATCGAAAAATATACAAAATAAACAGCGGAGGGGAAAATGTCATTTTTGGAGGGTTTATTTTCTTATACAACCGAAAAAATCCCGAAAGACGTATCTGAAGTCTTTCGGGAATGTGATTTGTAAAGGATATTTATTTACATTTGTGAACGGTAATAGTTGATCAGACAGCCCTTTTCAATGATATCACGTTCATCATCTGTCAGATTACCAAGGTGAAGTTCAAATTCTTTCATTCCTTTATTTACGACATATGCTTTAATTGTATCATTTTTTTCCTCGATGGCTTTTTTGATATCTTTAATAAAGAGATAGTCACCATTTTCAAAAGGAAGATCCCCCTGATACAGGAATGGGAGCATACCCCAGTTGATGAGGTTAGAACGATATCTTTTGGTTGCATATTCATTTGCGATATTTGCAAAGCCTCCAAGTACCTTCTGACAGGAAGCTGCCTGCTCGCGGGCTGAACCATCACCCGGTTTCACGGCAAAGATCGTGGAACCGATCTGCGTCTTCTGTGGAGTCGCGGTAAAGGTATTATTAATGGTATTAAAAATCTCTTCGACTTCCGGCAGAGCTGCAAATATGTCCTCTCCGGCGACACGGGCCTTTTCGGCTGCCTGGACTTCCTTTGCACGTCCGACATAGGCCGGATCCTTACGGGAAAGTGTAAATTCAGCCAGTCCGAGAGGATTTGAACGGAAGGAAGATGTCTCACCGGACGGAATCAGCTCATCCGTAGTAGTAACCGGATCATGAATTTCAGATACAACCTTTAATACGAGATTATCAGTCAATGCACTCATTTTAGGCCAATCCTTGATATTAGGGCCAAATTTAACTTCAGTTTCAGGTTTTGCATTTCCCCATCCATTGTATACACGATTCTCATAAATCGCACTGTCGAAGAAGTATTTCGGTTTCTTGAAATCAACATCAATATCTGTGGCAGCAGTCAGATAACCCTGATTTGCAGCTGTAGCGGCAATGGAACGTGCATCCATTAATGCTACTGATGCGATCTGACCGTTATTTACCTTAGATCCTTCACGGTTCGGGAAGTTACGTGTAGAATGACGAATGGATAAACCATTGTTTGGAGGAACGTCTCCGGCACCAAAGCAAGGACCGCAGAATGCGGAACGCACGGTTGCGCCGGTTTCCATCAGATCCGCAATAGTACCGTTTTTCACAAGCTCCATAAATACAGGCTGGCTGGATGGATATACACTCAGGGAGAATTCATCAGCACCAATATATTTACCGCGGAGGATATCTGCAGCATCACAGACGTTTTCAAAGCCGCCACCGGCACATCCGGCGATAACTCCCTGCTCTACATAAAGACGGCCGTTGTGGACTTTATCCTTTAATGTATAATTGACTTTATTGTTATCAAGACTTACGAGTGCTCTCTTCTCGACATCATCAAGAATATCCATCAGATTTGAATTTAATTCTTCGATTGTATAGACATTGCTTGGATGGAAAGGCATGGCGATCATAGGCTTGATGCTGGAAAGGTCTACATAAACCATACCATCATAATAAGCAATATCAGCCGGCTTTAATTCCTTATAGCTTTCCGGACGTTTATGGATTTCATAGAAATCTTTGATTTTGTCATCGGTAGTCCAGATAGAAGACAGACATGTTGTTTCTGTAGTCATGACATCGACACCGATACGGAAGTCGGCAGAAAGGTTGGCGACCCCATCTCCCACAAACTCCATGACTTTATTATTTACATAACCATTTGAGAATACAGCACCGATAATTGCCAGAGCAATATCCTGAGGACCAACACCCTTCTGTGGTTTACCTGTCAGATATACTGCGATAACACCCGGCATATTGATATCATATGTACGGGACAGAAGCTGTTTAACAAGCTCAGGACCACCCTCTCCCATTGCCATGGTACCAAGTGCACCATAACGGGTATGGGAATCGGAACCAAGGATCATTTTGCCACCCTCGGCCAGCATTTCACGGGCATATTGATGAATGACCGCCTGATGAGGAGGAACATAGATTCCACCGTATTTCTTAGCACAGGACAGACCAAACATGTGATCATCCTCGTTGATGGTTCCACCAACCGCACAGAGACTGTTATGACAATTTGTCAGGACATATGGGATCGGGAATTTTTCCAGTCCGGATGCACGGGCTGTCTGAATGATCCCCACAAATGTAATATCATGGGATGTCAGTTTGTCAAACTTAATCTGAAGCTGTTCCATGTTTCCGGAGGTATTATGTGCCTCCAAAATGCTATATGCCATGGTACCCTTGGCTGCTTCTTCCTTGCTTGGAGCCTGTCCGCATTTTGCAGTAAGAGCAGCCGCAGCCTCTCCGTTATCTTCTACGATATCTGTGCCATTCACCAGATAAACTCCGTTGTCATACAATTTTATCATAGACTTCCTCATTTCTGCGCTGATGGTTATTTATATTCTCCTATTCCGGACAGCGCACCGGATCAGGATGTATTATTCATATCATAGCAGTATTTATTATTATGGAAACCGCTTAAAAAGTCAAGTCAATATATTGCCATAAGGAAGGAGTTGTAGTAAAATAGAAAAAATCGAAATTTAGGATAGGAGGCAAATATATGCGACATCTTATCAGCCCACAGGATCTCTCCATGGAGGAGCTGGAGGAACTTCTGACACTGGGACAGGATATTATGAATAACCAGAGCAAATATGCTCATGTCTGTGATGGTAAAAAACTTGCTACTTTATTTTATGAACCAAGTACACGTACCCGCTTAAGCTTTGAAGCTGCTATGATCAATATGGGGGGACAGGTACTTGGTTTTTCTGAGGCTTCTTCCAGTTCTGCGTCTAAGGGAGAAAGTGTAGCGGACACGATCCGCGTCATCTCCTGCTATGCGGATATTTGTGCTATGCGTCATCCGAAAGAGGGAGCACCGACAGTGGCTGCCATGCACTCTTCTATTCCGGTGATCAATGCCGGAGACGGTGGACATAATCATCCGACGCAGACACTGACAGACCTTTTGACGATCAAAACGCAGACAGGCCGTTTGGACAATCTTACGATCGGTATGTGTGGTGATCTGAAATTTGGACGCACGGTTCATTCTCTGATCAATGCGATGGTACGTTTTCCCAACGTAAAATTTGTGCTGATCTCTCCGGAGGAGCTTAAGATCCCAAGTTATCTGCGTCGTGAGGTGCTGGATGCCGGAAATATTGATTACATAGAGACCGATAAGCTGGAGGAGAATATGCCGCAGCTGGATATTCTCTATATGACAAGAGTCCAGAGAGAGCGTTTCTTTAATGAGGAGGACTATATCCGTCTGAAAGACAGCTTTATCTTAACGAAGGACAAGCTTAAATATGCGAAGAAGGATATGTACATCCTGCATCCTCTTCCACGTGTCAATGAGATTTCGACAGATGTGGATGATGATCCGAGAGCTGTGTATTTTAAGCAGGTTCAAAATGGAGTTTATATGAGAATGGCATTGATCATGAAGTTATTGGAGGTGGATATACCATGTTAAATATCGGAGGTCTGAATCAGGGAATCGTGATCGATCATATTCAGGCAGGCGGAGCTATGAAAATTTATGAATACCTGAATCTGGAAAAGCTTGACTGCTCTGTTGCGATCATTAAGAATGCAAAAAGTAATAAGATGGGCAAGAAAGACATTATTAAGATAGAGGGTGATCTTGATATTGATCTGAACGTACTTGGGGTGCTGGATCACAGTATTACCATTAATATCATTCAGAATGCAGAGATTGTTGAGAAACATCAGCTTTCTCTGCCGGAAACCGTAACCAATATTATTAAGTGTAAGAATCCGCGCTGCATTACTTCTATTGAGCAGGAGCTGCCTCATAAATTTAAACTTACAGACAGGCAGAACAGGATCTATCGCTGTATTTATTGTGAATCTAAGTTTAAGGGAAATTAATGGAATAATAATTTACTAAGGCTTCCCACACCAATAACAGAAAGCAGTCCATAATATGTCTTATGTCTTGAAGAGAAAATAGGCATTTTGCCTCAGAAAACAAATTGATCCGTGAGCTGTGACTAAAAAATTGACGCAGATCAGTAGGATTTCTGAAAAGACTTTGCTTTGCAATGCTTTGATGAATACGCATCTGTACGTCTTACCCCCATAGGTGGGCTCAGTTGTTTCGGACGGCACGCTCCCGCTACGATGCACCATGCAATGGTACATAACGCCCCAAGTGTTCAATTGATGAAATATGTGTCTGTAAAACTTGGGGCGTAAGTACCAGCGGGTGCAAGTGCCTCTCGAAACCCCTGATTCCCACCTTGGGGTAAATACGGGAGGATGCGTTCATCAAACATCAAAGTAGCAAAGCAATTCGTCTTTTCGAAATCCGTAAGTGACAAGACGATTTTTTAGTCACAGCTCACGGATTTAAAAGTACTTAGAAAGGCAAAATGCTATTGCATGTAACCGGACATAAGACATATTATGTGCTGCTTTCTGTTATTGGTGTGGAAAGCCTTAATTCCTAAATTACATCTTAATTCACATAGGTAATTCTGTCAACAAATCCTCTGAACTTTCAGTTGAAAGACCTCTGCGTACCATGTATAATATGTAGAGGAATGCCCCTTTACGAGCACCGGGAGCTTCTCCGCCAAATATGATACTATATTTGTGCAAAAAAAAACGAAAAATATATAATTTAATTTTAAGGAGAAAAAAATGATAAAGAACATAAACCTGCAGGGAACATGGAATTTCTGTCTGGATGCCGAATGTAAGGGCGTCGATAACGCATTTTATACAAAAAAACCGGAAGATACGATCACGCTTCCCGGTACGACCTCTCAGGCCCAAAAAGGAACATATTCTGACAAAAAGGAAACCGGAACGCTCACAGACCCTTATCTGTATGAGGGGTACGCCTGGTACTCAAAAGAGATACATCTCGAGCCGGAGGATCTGACAAAAGATATCCTGCTGTATCTGGAGCGCACCCGTGTAACCATGGTCTGGGTCGATGATATCCGGATCGGCACATATGACAGCCTGAACACACCACATATCTATGACCTGACAAAAGCAGTCACGAAGCAGGATTTCCGTCTGACGATCCTGGTCGCAAATGTACAAAAACCGGAGGAAGGGATTCCTGATCCTCTGGCTTATCCTACAAAAGGCGGTCATCTGACATCTCCGGACACCCAGACAAACTGGAACGGTATCATCGGAGACATCTCTCTGCGCATCCATGAGAAATGCTATATCTCTCACATCAAGACTCTGCCGGATACCAAAAACTGCTCTGTCACTTTGGAAATGACTACCGTAAACACTTCCGGCACAGATACATTTCATACGATCGAAGTACAGGCACAGCTGCGTGACCGCAAAGGCCTGAAAGAACAGACAACCCCTGTCCGGTCTTTTGAAATCCCGTTTCCTGCCGGTCAGGCAACATATTCCATCATTTATAAGCTTGGCGAAAATCCTGTACTCTGGAGTGAATACGCACCTGTGATCTATCAGCTGACTGCTTCCTTTACAGACAGTGCCGAGACCACCACCACAACTTTCGGACTCCGCGATTTCACCACCGAGGGACATGACTTTCTGATCAATGGCCGCAAAACATTTCTCCGCGGCAAACATGACGGGCTGATCTTTCCGCTGACCGGTGCGGTTCCTGCCACGGTAGATGAATGGATCCGGGTTTTGTCTGTCTCAAAAAGCTACGGGATCAACCACTACCGTTTCCATACCTGCTGTCCTCCTGATGCTGCATTTACCGCTGCCGATCTGGTCGGTATCTATATGGAGCCTCAGCTCCCATTCTGGGGTACCATGACGGCTCCGGGAGAAGAGGGACATAATGAGACCGAACAGTCCTATCTCATCGAAGAGGGATACCGCATGATGAAATATTTCGGCAATCATGCTTCCTATTGTATGATGTCCCTTGGTAATGAGCTGTGGGGAAGCAAAGAACGGATCTCAGAGATCCTTGCCGCATACAAGGCAGTAGATACCCGTCATCTGTATACGCAGGGTTCAAATAATTTCCAACATACTCCTGTGATCCTTCCGGAGGAGGATTTCTTTGTAGGTGTGCGCCTCAGCAAAAATCGTCTTTTCCGCGGTTCTTATGGCATGTGTGATGCACCGCTCGGACATATCCAGTCCGCAGAGCCATCCACCCGCAAAAACTATGATGATGCCATCCTTCCTGCCGCAGCAACGGCAGATACCGGTGATGATAATGCAGAGATCGAGATTCAGTACGGTACCGGTGTCAAGAAAGTAAAAGCTGCCGAAAATACAGAAGTGCTTATGCCGGAAATCCCTGTTGTATCCCATGAGATCGGTCAGTACTGTGTCTATCCGGATTTTCATGAGATCGACAAATATACAGGCGTATTAAAGGCTAGAAATTTTGAAGTATTCCGAGATCGTTTAGAAGAAAAAGGGATGCTCGATCAGGCAGATGAATTTTTCTACAACAGCGGCAAGCTTGCCGTCCAATGCTACAAAGAAGAATTGGAAGCTGCCGCACGCACAAAGAATCTGGCAGGTTATCAGATCCTTGATATTCAGGATTTCTCCGGTCAGGGAACCGCTCTGGTCGGTATTTTAGATGCTTTTATGGACAGCAAAGGACTTGTCACTACTCAGGAATGGTCCGGCTATTGCTCAGATGCCATTCTGATGGCAGAATTTGACAGCTATATCCTGACAGCCGGCTCCACTTTCGATTTTTCAACAGCTTTCCGTTATTACCGTCCGGAGAGTCTTTCCGGCAGATCCGTAACATACCGCTTTGTCCTGCAGGACGGCACACAGGCAGCTACAGGGACGATCTCACTGCCGGAGGATATTCTGGGACTTGTAAACCTGGAGGACATCTCGATCACCGTTCCTGCCGTTGAAAATGCTACAACAGCTATCCTGTCTCTGTCCATCGAGGGAACAGATATTTACAATGAATACGAATTATATCTATATCCATCCGATCATGATCATGTGGATCCTGCCAATATAGTCTCCGTCGGAGAAGGTATTTATAAAACATATCTTACAAATGATTTCGACCAGGCAGAGGCAATGCTGGCAGAAGGCAGGCGTGTCCTTTATCTGCCGCAGGAAACAGCAGACAGTCTCAAGGGATTTTACTGTACGGAGTTTTGGTGTTATCCAATGTTTCGTGATATCTGCGAATGGATGAAGAAGCCGGTAGCCGTAGGCACGATGGGACTCCTTATCCATAATGACCATCCGGCCTTAAAGCTTTTCCCTTCTCACACATATGCTACTCCACAGTGGTATCAGCTGGTATCCCACTGTGATTGTGCAATCCTTGATGATACCACTGATAAGAGTTACCGTCCTATCGTCCAGATGATGGATAACTTTGACCGGAATCACAAGCTTGGTATCCTCTTTGAGGGAAAAGCCGGAAACGGCACTTTGATGGTCTGCACCATCCGACTCAGCGAACTTGTCAACCTCACTGAGCCAACCAGAGATGATGCCATCACCGCTGTCGGAGAGATCATCAGTCACCGTGATGTCACGAAGCTGCCGGAAGTTGATCAGTTTATCCGTTCTCTTCTCTCTTATGTAAGTTCTGATGAATTTGCTCCTGAGCAGACACTTGACCTGAAAAAACTTCGTAAAACATTTATCGGGTAATTTCCCATAGGATTATTTTTCCTCCAAAATATCTCTTTTATTGTATATAAGATACCCTGCTGCAGCGGCCACACCAATGGCCGCTGTTAGTAATATCAGACATATTTTTGGTTCCAGTCCATGTGCGGCTACCGGAAACATCCGATATGGCATGCCCCAGTTTCCAAACAAAAGCCAGTTTCTTTTATAAAAAGAAATTATATACGCTAAACGTATACTGCTTTCCTCCTTCTATAAAATACAGCCAGTAATCCAGCACAGTGCCGGAACCCATGCTGGAACTTAAATGAATAAGCTGTACCAGCTTATAATGCATGCCTATACATGAAAATAATGCAATGAGGACCGGCAAAAGAAGATAGACCGCACGCATACAGATCCCCTCATCCAGATCATGCTTATACATTTTCCAAATCTGCATCGTCACACCCCTTTTCCGAAATCAATTCTCCATTTTTCATACAAATCACTTCGTCAGCCAAAAGTTCCATTTCCGACCGATCATGACAGGCAATTATTATGACTCTGTCCTCTGATCTCAAATCCAATATCAGCTGTCTGATCTCTTCTACCCCGTCTTCGTCAATGGCATTGATCGGCTCATCCAGAATGATAATATCTGGCTCTCCCATAATAGCCGCTGCAATACCAAGTCTTTGCTTCATTCCCAGAGAATACTCGCCAAATTTCTTTTTTTCAACCGCACTCAGTCCTACCTTTCCCATATCCTTGTTTTTTCCATGCTAAAAACAGGTCCGGTACATGCGGTCTGACTGTCTTATGTCTATTTAACAAAGGACAGTCAGGCCGCATGTACCGGACCTGTTAATTTAGTTGTATAGGATTAGGAAAATACTCGTAACGTAGAGGGAATACAGGGGGCATACGCCACTGACCACTATAAAAGCCTGATCACTTCTTTCCTGACCGGATCCATATGATGATCAATAATTCCAAAATTCATTTCTTTATAATTCCAGGCAGCCCTTCCAATATGATATTTTTCAAAGACAGCATGAATACTCTGATACCATTTCACCGTATCCTCCGATGATGCCAGATCGATCACTCCATATTCTCCGCAATACAGCGGTACATCCCGTTCTTCAGCCACAGCTATAGCCTCTGCAAACAGTTTTTCAAAAAATTCCTGATCCAAAGCATGATCAATATCCTTTGCCGGTTCCAACAGGATCATATTATCCGGCAGGTATTTTTTTGTATTGTCCAAAAATACGGACATGTCATTATCAAAGCTCATACGATAATCTGCAGGCATGGTATCTACCCACCCTGCTCCCTGATGTGTAAAGATCAAAGGCTCATAGCAATGAAAATTGTAAACGATATTTTCATCGACAGGCAGCGGAAGTGCTTTTACTGCTGCCACACTATTGTTCCAGTATCCACCGATCAGGATCTTCGTCGTCGGAGCGATCACACGGATCCGTCGGATACATTCCCCGGAAATCCTTTTCCAGGCATCCATCGTCTTCTCCTCCGTCACCTCATTCAATAATTCGAATGCAATATGATCTCCATATCCGGAAAACCGCCGTGCAATCTCTTCCCATAATGTATAAAAATACTCCTGACAGCTCTCCTCCACAAAAAAGCCGGACTCCTGCTCATCCTTGTCAAAAGAATATCCTGCTGTTTTATGAAGATCCAAAATAATATTGAGACCATATTTGCGACACCATTCAACTGCTCTTTTCACGCAGCGAAAGCCTTCCTCCCGAAAGTCTCCATCATCTGTTCTCAGCACATTATAATCAACAGGCAGGCGAAGGTGATCAAGTCCCCAGCTGCCAAGTCTCTTGATGTCTTCTTCCTCGATAAAATGTTCCAGGCGTTCTCTGCTGTAATCACACTGTGAAAGCCACCCCCCCAGATTAATCCCCTTTTCAAAACCGCTCCATTTTTTCATAATGATCACCGTTCCTTTCCTTTATATTTCTGCTTACATAAGCTCTTTTTCTTACAGCTTCATCATAGTATTATTGTTTAAAGTATGATACAATAAAACAGATACAAATAGCACAAAACAGCTTTAACATTTTTGTAAGATCAACATATATCATAAAAGGAATCAAAATTATCATGAATGTCAAAAAAGAACTTCAAAGACTTCTTGCAAAGCAGCAGGAGGAGGAATATTTTCACATTCCCATGGAAGAGGAATTTTCATTTTACCGTGATATCGCCTCCGGCAATCTGGATATACTAAAAGGAAATATCACAAACGAAAACTGGGAACATATGGGACTTCTGTCTGCTAATCCTTTACAAAATATGAAATATCATCATGTCATACTGATCGCCATGATCACCCGTTTCTGCATTGAGGGCGGTTTAGAGCCTGAACAGTCCTTTACCCTCAGTGATCTTTTAATCCGTAAAGTAGATCAGTGCACCAGCCACCGGGAGCTTTCCGCTGTCAAGATCGAGGCGGTCACTGCCTTTACCAATGCTATGAATGAGCTTCGCCGGGGAAAGGAGCTTTCTTATCACGTCCAGCATGGCGTAGATTATATTACCAAAAATATGTCTCATCCTCTGTCCGCCGGAGAAGTGGCCGGTTCTCTGGGACTTCATCCCGAATATCTGTCGAAACTTTTCAAAAAAGAAACAGGATATACTCTTCAACAGTATATCCTGCATAAAAAATGTGAAGTGTCCTGCTATATGCTGAAAAACAGTACCATAAGCTGCACGGATATCAGTTCATTTCTGGGCTTTGCCTCCTGCAGTCATTATATCCGCTGCTTTCACCGGGAATATGGTATCACCCCCGGACAATACAGACGAAACGAAGATCTATCCGGCTATTCATAGTACAATAGCATACGCACTGTCATACATCCGTCTGAGATTTTCTTTGCTATTGTACTGTTCCCCGATACAGAATTCTTTGGACCAGGTCATATAATATGCCCACGGGATACGGCTCTCTGCCAGCATATCCACATCCGGCATATATCCCACCTCTGCCAATGCCACTACTTTATCCTTAGCGGTGGCATGGATCAATTCTTCATACTCCGTGGCATAGTCTGTCGGTTTGTACTCCGGCAGGTATATATCCACGGAAACAATATCTACATATTCATCTCCCGGATACCCTTCCGGCAGCCTGCAATTCCATACCCATAGCAGATTATCAAGATGACATACATTGACATAATAATCATACATCAAAAGATACAGCTCTCTCGCCACCTCCGGTCCTTTAGAGCCCCACCAGAACCAAGTTCCATCTGATTCATGAAACGGCCGCCATAAGATCGGGATCGATGCTTCCTGAAACTGCCGCAGATAACCGGCGATCACCTTCATATCATGATAAAATGCTTCCCTCTCCGGAGTCCCTTCTATCAGGACTTTTTGGGGATCGAAATCAGTATGCTCCGTATAAAAGCTTTTGTCACGGCCGCCCAAAGGTGAAAACCAATGAAATGAAAATGTAACGATCCCATCTGATTCCTCTGCCCACTTCATGGCAGTTTTTAATGTGTACCTATTTTCGTACACTTCTGTCAGACATGCCTCCCCGGCATCTTCCTCATTAATATTGGGCGAATACGCCAGAAGTTCAAATCCTCTTAATTTAGGCTCCTTTCCGGTAACTTCCCGGATATATGTGATTTCTTCCATAGGATTTGTCTGGGTATGCTGTCCGGTAATGATCCCATGCCCTGCTGTCTGTTCCAGATAGCTTAAAAGTGCTGCGGCCTCGGGAGAGGCATTTTTATTGACCGGTTTCTACATAATATCTTCATCTCCTTTTGCATTTCATACATAGATTACGGATCATCCCCATCTATATACTGTCCGTATTAAAGGACATATCATCTTTTAAAATAAATTTGTGGATCACCTTTGCCACACCATCCTCATCATTAGAAGCAGTCACATAATCTGCTGCCTCCTTTACTACCGGCTGGGCATTTTCCATCGCCACACCAAGTCCGGCATATTTTATCATCGACAGATCATTAAAACCGTCTCCACAGGCGATCATATCCTCCCGCCTGTTTCCTGTCATTTTGCAAAAGCGTTCCAAAGAGGCTGCTTTATCAATCCCCTTCGGTGTGATCTCAACAAAAAACGGTTCACTGCGGCTGATACAAAGCCTGTCCCCAAATTTTTCCTCATATATTTTCTCTGCCTCAGCTGCGATCTCAGGTTCTGCAGTTCCCAGACATTTATTCAACGGAAAATTTACATGATCCTCTACTTTTTCCATCTGCTTTACCGGCAGATGATTAATATTTTTTTCTACGTCAATATACTCATCATAATGCATTCCCGTGATAATATTATTATCCTCATCATAAGAAAGAAGTCCGATATCCAGCTGTCTGGCCAGTGAAAACAGATCCGGCACAATTTCCGGTGGCAATGTCTTCTGATAGATCACTTCATCACTGCTGCATTCTGTGATCCTGCCCCCATTAAAGGACAGAATATATCCACCATATTCCTTCAGTTTCAATTCTTCTGCCAGAGGCGTTATCCCTGCCGTTGGCCGTCCCGATGCAAGTACAACCGTGTGCCCTTGTTTCTGCATTTCCATCAGAGCCGTCTTTGTCTCCGGTGTAATCTTTTTCTCTGAATTGGTCAGTGTGCCATCTAAATCTAAAACTAATACTTTTTTCTCCATTTTTGTCACCATTCCTGTTTTATTTGTTTACTTTTACGCAAACTGACTATTATATAGATTTGCATAGAAACCATTCTGTGCAAGCAGACTCTCATGACTCCCCTGCTCGATGATATTTCCATCCTTCATTACCAGAATAATATCCGCATTCTTTATAGTTGACAAACGATGTGCCACAATAAAACTCGTTCTTCCCTTCATCAGCTTTTCAAAAGCTCTCTGGATCTTAATCTCTGTACGCGTATCAATGGAAGAAGTTGCTTCATCCAGAATAAGCATTGGCGGCTGGCAGAGCATAACTCTCGTAATACATAGCAGCTGCTTCTGTCCCTGAGACAGATTATCTCCATCCTCCCGGATCACCGTATCATATCCATTCGGAAGACGCTTGATAAAGCTGTGTGCATGAGTTGCCTTCGCTGCCGCAATGATCTCCTCCTCTGTGGCATCCGGCTTTCCCATAATTATATTATCACGGATCGTACCATCCTTCAGCCATGTTTCCTGAAGTACCATTCCGATGTTGCTGCGCAGGCTCGCTCTCGTCATATTACGGATATCTGTACCATCTACTGCGATCACACCTTTGTTGACATCATAAAAACGCATCAACAGATTTATCACTGTCGTCTTGCCACATCCGGTAGGACCGACGATTGCCACACGCTGTCCCGGTTTTACCGTCAGATTAAAGTCCTGTATCAGCTTCTGCTCCGGCACATAGGAGAAAGAGACATTTTTTAACTCTACAGCCCCCCTGACCTGTGCAAGCTCTATAGCATCCGGTTTATCCGGTTCCTGCGGTTGGGCCTCCATCAGTTCAAAGACTCTGGCTGCACAGGCAATAGCATTCTGCAGCTCTGTAATGACACCCGATATCTCGTTAAACGGCTTTGTATACTGATTCGCATAGCTTAAGAAGCTCGTAAGACGCCCTACGGACAACATTCCGTGAATGGCAAAAAACGCTCCCACAATTCCCACTCCTGCATATACCAGATTATTAACAAAACGGGTTGCCGGATTCGTAATAGAAGAAAAGAAGGTCGCTCTCAGAGAATATTTTTCTAATTGTCCATTGATCTGATCAAACTGCTCCAGCGAACGCTTCTCATGGCCATATGCCTGTACGACTCTCTGATTACCGATCATCTCATCGATCAGGGCTGTCTGCTCTCCTCTCGCCTTTGACTGCAGCTGAAACATACTATATGATTTCTTTGCAATAAATCCTGCGACAAAGAACGATAATGGTGTCACCAGAATAACTACCAGCGTGATCCATACATTTATCCTGATCATAAAACATAATGTACCAATAATTGTCATGACGCCCGTAAACGCCTGGGTAAATCCCATCAAAAGTCCATCCGCAAACTGATCCACATCTGCGATCACACGGCTCACGATATCTCCCGCCGCGTGACCATCGAGATATTTAAGCGGTACGATCTGTATCCGGTCCATGGCATCCTTCCGGATATCCTGGACCACATGATATGTTATATGGTTATTACAGATATTCATGATCCACTGTGCCACACCGGTGATCGTCAATACGATCAACATCGTTTTTATGATCGGCTTTAATCCGGTGAAATCCACCCGGCCCTTATCAACCATAAGATCTACCGCATTACCGGTAAGGATTGGAAGATAAAGTGTCGTGATAACGGTGACTGCCGCAAATATCAGGGACAGAATCACCAGCATGCGGTATCTTTTGATATATCTCATTACTTTTCCCAAGGTTTTTTTCTGATCGTCCCGGGTCATTTTTCCTTTTGCTGCCATCCCTTATCTCACCTCCCCTTTCTGTGCTTTTATTTCCTCTGGTTTCTTAAACTGGGAATCATATATTTCCTTATATACATCACAATCCTTTAACAACTCTTCATGACTTCCCATTCCGACAAGCTGTCCATCATCCAGTACAAGGATCTTATCCGCCTGCTGAATAGAGGAGGTTCTTTGTGATACGATGAATATAGTCGATGTGTTTTTTAAACCGGAAAGAGCTTTTCGAAGCTTTGCATCTGTCGCAAAATCCAGTGCAGATGCACTGTCATCCAGGATCAGGATCGATGGTTTACGCACTAATGCTCTGGCAATAGTGAATCGCTGTCTCTGTCCTCCGGAAAGGTTTCTTCCTCCCTGCTCGATCTCGTAATCCAGTCCTTCCGGCTTACCTGCAACTACCTCGGAAGCCTGGGCAAGCTCCAGAGCCTCTGTGATCATTTCATCATCTGCTTCCGGATTGCCCCAGCGGATATTATCACGGATAGAGCCATGAAACAGCACTGCTTTCTGCATCACGATACCTATATGCTGACGTAGCTCCTCCAGACTGTACGATTTCACGTCCTGTCCATTAATTCGTACACATCCATCCGTCGCATCATAAAACCGTGGGATCATATGAACCAATGACGTCTTTCCGGAACCGGTACCTCCGATAATACCGATCGTCTGTCCCGGCTCTGCCGTAAAAGTGATATTCTCCAACGATGCTTCCCCGGCTCCTTTATAGGCCAAAGCCACATGATCAAATTCCACAAGTGCCGGCTTCTGAGTCTCCTCAAACGGGATATTGCCATCCTTCAGGCTGCTTTGTACCTCCAGAAGAGCCTGGACACGATTACCACATGCAACACATTTCGTAGTCATAATAATCGTATTAGCAAGCTTAACAAGCTCCACCAGGATCTGCGACATATAATTGATCAGGGCTACAATCTGGCCCTGTGACAAGGTTCCCATATTGATGCGGACTGCCCCTGTCCAGATCAGTGCCACCAGGGCACCATTGATCATTATATATGTCACGGGATTCATCAATGCTGAAATACGCCCCACAAAAAGCTGCATTCTGGTGAGCAGGTCATTTTCCTTTCCAAAGCTTTCTCTCTCTGCCTGCTCTTTATTGAAAGCCCGGATCACACGGACACCACTCAGATTCTGCCTGGTTACACCCAGCAGCCTGTCCAGATGCCCCTGTACCTTCTGATACATCGGCATCGTGAGCAGCATAATGCCAAATACGACAATCGCAAGCAGTGGTATTACGACAGCAAAGATCAGAGCCGCCTTGATATCGATTGTAAATGCCATGACTGCCGCACCAAATACAATAAACGGTGACCGCAAAAACAGACGCAGTGCCAGATTTGTTCCCGACTGGACCTGATTGATATCACTTGTCATCCGCGTGATCATCATGGAAGTCCCGGCCTCATCCATCTCCGTAAAGGATAATGTCTCAATATGGGCAAACACAGCATGGCGAAGCTTCGTTGCAAACCCTACCGCTGCCTTTGCGGCGAAATACTGTGCCGTAATAGAGCAGGTCAGTCCGATGGCTGCCAGCACCAATAATAAACCTCCCATCTTCCAGATATAAGGTACGTTATTCTGTGAAATACCTCTGTCGATCAGCCATGCCATGACCATGGGAACTGTCAGATCAAAGCATGCCTCCAACAGCTTAAATAGAGGTCCCAGAATACATTCCTTACGGTACTCTGTAATATACTTTAATAATTTTTTCATCAAATGCCCCCTAATAGTAATATGTCCAAAAGACACAATTTTTATTGTACCGTGTATCTTTCCTTTGGTCAATATTGCTTTTTACCGGGAAACATTTTTGTTATATTTCTTACTAACTCAAACTTCTCACACCCAAAACCGATATGTACCCGTAATATGTCTTATGTCCTGAAAAGAAAATAAGCATTTTGCCTGGGAAAACAAATTGATCCGTGAGCTGTGGCTAAAAAATTGTCTTGTCACTTACGGATCAATTTGCATCCCCGTTTATTTGACAATCTCCTGTCCACCATGTTATCCTACCCCCATATTAAAGGAGGCTTTTAAATACGATGGCTCCCGTATAAACAAATTTTTGAAATGATAAATTGATGTCTGTGGTCTATAGCCTGCGGACCGGGAAAGGAATGTAAAATATTATGGACAATACTCAACCGGCACCTCATAAACGCCGTGTTCATTATAAGGGCAAATACCCAAAACGCTTTGAAGAAAAATATAAAGAATTAAATCCCAAGAAGTATCAGGATACCATAGAACATGTGATCCGCAAGGGAAATACTCCTGCCGGAATGCATATCTCTATTATGGTGCCGGAAATCCTTGATTTTCTGCAGATACAGCCCGGACAGACCGGTTTTGATGCTACATTGGGCTATGGAGGCCATACACGGGCAATGCTGGAAAAGCTCCACGGTCAGGGCCATATATATGCCACGGATGTAGACCCCGAGGAATCTTCTAAAACAAGAGAGCGTCTGAAAGATCTGGGGTTTACGGAAGATATCCTGACAATAAGACTCCAAAATTTTTGTACGGTTGATGAAATCGCCAGCGAAGCCGGAGGCTTCGATTTCCTTCTGGCAGATCTGGGGGTATCCTCCATGCAGATCGATAATCCCAAACGTGGTTTTTCCTTTAAAATTGATGGTCCCCTGGATCTTCGCCTTAATCAGGAAAAAGGGATCAGTGCCGCAAAGCGTCTGGAATCCATCAGCCGCGATGAACTGGCCGGCATGTTTTATGAAAATTCCGATGAGCCGTACAGTGACGAAATCGCCAAAGCCATCGTCGATGAGATCCGTAAAGGAAATCATATAGATACCACGACGAAGCTGCGCCAGATTATCGAAGCCACGCTGTCTTTCCTTCCCGAAACGGAGCGGAAAGAGACGGTCAAAAAGACATGCCAGCGTGTCTTTCAGGCACTTCGTATTGATGTAAATAATGAATTCGAGGTCCTCTATGAATTTATGGAAAAACTGCCCAATGTCCTCAAACCCGGTGGAAGAGCGGCTATTCTCACTTTTCACTCCGGCGAAGATAAACTGGTCAAAAAAGCTCTCAAGGCAGGCTTCAAAGCAGGTATCTACAGGGAATATTCCAAAGATGTTGTACGCCCTTCGGCTCAGGAATGTGCCCAAAACCCCCGGGCCCGTTCCACCAAAATGCGCTGGGCTATTAAGGCATAGTCCCCAAAGAATACATATCTGTGACATTTTTCTTATTTATTGTATGAATCATCAATATATGATAAGATAACTCCGACAAGCGGATGACCTATATCTGCCAAAAACGAACCGATAATTAAAAGTATGGAAACGAGGAATAATATGGCTGATTATGAATTGATCGCTCCATGTCACTTCGGACTGGAAGCAGTACTAAAACGTGAAATACAAAAACTGGGATATGACATTATTAAAGTCGAAGACGGTAAGGTCACCTTTGCCGGAGATGAGAATGCCATCGTGCGCGCTAATATTTTTCTGCGTACAACAGAACGCATCCTGATCAAGATCGGAAGCTTTAAAGCGACAACATTTGATGAATTATTTGAGGGGACCAAGGCTCTGCCCTGGGAACAGTTTATCCCGGAAAACGGAAAATTCTGGGTTGCAAAGGCAACCTCTATCAAAAGTAAGCTTTTCAGCCCATCGGATATACAGTCTATCATGAAAAAAGCAATGGTTGACCGCCTAAAAAAGAAATATAATCTAAACTGGTTTCCAGAGGATGGGGCCCACTTTCCTCTCCGTGTCACGATCATGAAAGACATTGTAACTGTCGGACTTGATACATCCGGAGATTCCCTGCACAAACGCGGATACCGCCAGACCACTGTAAAAGCTCCGATCACCGAGACGCTTGCTGCTGCCCTGATCATGCTGACTCCTTGGAAACGGGACCGTATTTTGGTGGATCCCTTCTGTGGAAGTGGTACATTTCCTATTGAAGCAGCCATGATCGGAGCCAATATTGCCCCGGGTATGAACCGTTCTTTCTCTGCGGAGGACTGGAAACATCTCATTCCCAAAAAAGCCTGGTATGATGCTGCCAATGAGGCAGAAGACTTGATCATCCGCGATATCGAAATGGATATCCAGGGATATGATATTGATCCCGGTGCTATCAAGGCAGCCATGGAGAATGCCCGCTTAGCAGAAGTAGATCATCTGATCCATTTTCAGCAAAGACCGGTATCCCGTCTGAGCCATCGTAAAAAATACGGCTTTATCATCACCAACCCTCCTTACGGGAAACGTCTCGAGGAGGAGGAAGACATGCCTGCCCTTTATCGGGAGATTGGCGATGCATTTTCTCATCTGGACAGCTGGTCATTCTACCTGATCACTGCTTTTGATCAGGCGGAACGATATCTCGGACGCAAAGCCGACAAAAACCGTAAGATCTATAATGGCATGATGAAAACATATTTCTATCAATATATGGGACCAAAGCCACCGAGAAGATCTTAAACACTCTTCCTGTGTGAGCTGCTGTTTAAATCTCCTCACCGACCGAAATATTCCATCCGCCTCCCTTATCATCCGTCCAAAAGCATTTTTTGCATGACTTTTCCTCTTATGCTATATGATCCGGCTCTCTGTCATTCCATACAAAAAGTCTATGATCTGTCTGATATTGTCCGTGGTATCTCTCTGATAAACCACCTCATGCTCGAGTTCATGCGAAACATTGTTGACTCGAAACGCATTTTCCAATACCAGATCTAATATTTTTTCAATCTCTTCAAACGAGGTTTCTCTCTCTTCTTCATCACCGTTTTTCATCATCTGTGCATATTCTCTCGCTTTGCTGGTGAGCGTCACCAGAGAGTCCGTTATATTGATCGCATCAAAGGACATCTGCTCCATAGAATTCATTGATGTTTCCATGCGTTCTACGACGCCCCGTGTTGTATTTTCTGTTCCCTTCCATTCCATAATTTTCATATCTCTCCTCACAGATTTTCAAAAAAGGGGCAAAACAAAATGTTTTGTCCCAGATATATTATACTATTTCTATAAAATTTCCAGCAGTTCATATACATTAGATATACCAACCAGCTGTAATCCTTTCAGATCCATTTGCTGCAGATCCAGCTGGGATCTGTTCACCTCCGGCAGGATACATCTCTCAAAGCCAAGCTTTGCAGCTTCCTGCACCCTTGCCTCCGCCATGCTGACTGCACGTACTTCACCCACCAGACCTACCTCGCCAAAGCAGATTGTCTTTCCATCAATCACCTGATTGCGGTAGCTTGACAGGATCGCCAGTATGATCCCCATATCCACTGCAGGCTCATTAAGACGCATCCCTCCTGCGACATTAATATAAGCATCCATATCACTCATCCGTACACCCAGACGCTTCTCCAAAACTGCCAGCAGCAGATTTACTCTGTTAAAGTCAATCCCGGCCGCTGTCCTTTTCGGATAATTAAAATTTGTCTGACAGACAAGCCCCTGCACCTCCACAAGGATAGGCCTCGTCCCCTCCAGAGAGCATGCAACGACAGAACCCGGTGCATCTTCCGGTTTGCCCTGAAGCATAAACTCTGATGGGTTAGATACCTCTGCCAGACCGGATCCCCGCATCTCAAATACACCCACTTCATTTGTCGAGCCAAAGCGGTTCTTTACCCCCCGCAGAAAACGATAAGAGACTCCTCCGTCTCCCTCAAAATACAGGACGGTATCCACCATATGCTCCAGCACCCTCGGCCCCGCAACAACACCTTCCTTTGTCACATGGCCCACAATGAAGATCGATATAGACATTCCCTTAGCGAGACGAAGCAGCGTACCGGTAGTCTCTCTCACCTGCCCCACACTGCCCGGAGCGGAACCTATCTCCTCCCGGTACATCGTCTGTATAGAATCAATAATAACCACATCCGGTACAGTTCTGTTGATCGTTTCGGCCACAATATCCAGATCTGTCTCACTCATAACCAGCATGTCTGACTGAAAAACGCCCAGACGCTCTGCTCTCATTTTGATCTGTTTTTCAGACTCTTCCCCGGATACATAGAGTACCTTTCTCTCCTGCTGTACCAGCCTTTGACACATCTGCAGCAAAAGTGTGGATTTACCGATTCCCGGATCTCCTCCAACCAATACAAGAGAGCCTACGACGATGCCACCGCCCAGTACCCTGTCCAATTCCTCTATACCACTGACAATTCTGGTCTCTTCAGAAAATTGTACTTCCGACAATCTCGCCGGCTCTCTGATCTGCTTTCTGGAAACTGCCTTACCGGCAGATGTCCGTACCACCGGTTCTTCCACAAAGCTATCCCATGCCTTGCAGCCCGGACACTGTCCCTGCCATTTTGATGATTCATATCCACATTCTTTACAGAAGAATGTCGTCTTACTCTTTGCTTTTGCCATATATTATAATTTCTTCACCTTAATCTGAGATATCTGTCCCTGATTAAGCTCCACACTGACATTCAGCTTGCCACCCAGATTTGTTTTCATCCTGCCTACATCAATACCGTCTACCAGCACCTTGTATTCTGTCTCCGGCTCCAGTTCCAATGTGATTGAAGAATCCTCCCATCCTTCTACCTTGAATTCTACCTCTGTTTCTGTGCTCTTCATGTTGGTTACAACAGTTCCCGGCACAGATTCGTAAACAAACATTCCATTCTTTTCCAGTTTCGTAATCTCTTTGAAGGTCTTTATCTTATACAGATCTCCCTCATACTCAAAGTCAGATTTTTTCTGCTTGGTATCAAAGTCGAAATTACCAAAGCTGAGCGTTCCGTCTGCCTCCTTGCGGATCAATTCTTTAATCACTGCCATTTTTATTATCCTCCCGTATTTTATGCTTTTATCGTATGATTAGCATACCATAAACCAGTTTTTTTTTCTACTTTTTCTATTATTAAAGTTTGGTAAATACAATCTTTTCCTGCTCGCAGTCAACCTTCACTCTGTCTCCGGCCTCTATCCTGCCATTTAGCAACGCATCTGCCAGCTCATCCTCTAACTGTGTCTGGATCGCTCTGCGCACCGGACGTGCTCCGTAGCTCTTGTCAAAACCACTTTTGGCCAGATGTGCTACCGCCTCATCTGTCACCTCCAGAGAAAGATTCATCTGTGCTGTCGTGCGTTTGTTCAAAGTATCCAACATGATCCTGACGATCTGACGGATATTTTCCTGTGTCAGTGTATGGAATACAAGGATCTCATCAATACGATTGATAAATTCCGGTTTGAAGATCTTTTTGACCTCCTCCATGACACTATCCTTCATCTTATGATAATCCGCCTCGGCATTTTCCTGCATACCAAATCCAAGATGTCTCGGCTCTATGATCCTCTGTGCACCTGCATTTGATGTCATGATAATGATCGTATTTTTGAAACTGACCTTACGTCCCTGTGCGTCTGTCACATGGCCATCCTCCAGAATCTGCAGAAGGATATTAAATACATCGCTATGTGCTTTTTCTATCTCGTCAAACAATACAACAGAATATGGATGGCGGCGTACCTTTTCGCTTAACTGTCCTCCGTCCTCATAGCCTACATATCCCGGCGGTGAACCAATCATTTTGGATACACTGTGCTTCTCCATATATTCTGACATGTCTACACGGATAATATCATTTTCCTTGCCAAATACTGCCTCTGCCAGTGCCTTGGACAGCTCTGTCTTTCCAACTCCTGTCGGTCCCAAAAACAAAAATGAACCAATCGGGCGTCTTGGGTCTTTTAATCCAACCCGGCCTCTCCTTACAGCCTTTGATACGGCCGATACGGCCTCCTCCTGCCCCACGACTCTCTCATGAAGGATATCCTCCAAATGTCTCAGCCTCTCCATCTCTTCCTCCTGAAGCTGCTGTACAGGAATTTTAGTCCAATCTGCGATAACTGCTGCAATTTCATTTTCTGTAACCTGCAGATCGTTTTGTTCTTTCGTTTTTTCCCGATTTTCACGGATCTTTGCGATTTTTTTGTCCAGCTTTTCCTGCCTGCGTTTAATCTCACCGGCCTGAGCATATTCCTTTTCACGAATTGCCTGCTCTTTTTCCTTTTCAAGCTGTACCTGTTCTTCTTCCAGACCACGCAGTTCAGGGGATATCATATACCGCTTCAGCCCTGCCCTTGCACATGCTTCATCCACTGCATCAATCGCTTTATCCGGAAGGAAACGGTCATTTACATAACGGGAAGCCAGCCTTACGGCTCCCGTAATGGCTCCTTCTGTCAGTTTCACATGATGATGCTCCTCATATCTCGGGGCCAGCCCCCGGAGGATCGCAATCGCTTCCTCCTCCGTCGGTTCTTCCACTACAACCGACTGGAAACGACGTTCCAGCGCAGCATCCTTTTCGATATATTTGCGGTATTCTTCTCTTGTTGTGGCACCGATAAGCTGGATCTCTCCTCGTGCAAGAGAAGGTTTTAATATATTGGCTGCATCAATAGCCCCTTCTGCACCTCCGGCACCTATGATCGTATGGATCTCATCTATAAATAATAAAATGTTTCCGCTCTGCATTACCTCTTTTAAGGAACGCTTGATCCGCTCTTCAAATTCACCGCGGTATTTGGAACCGGCCACCATCCCTGACAGATCCAGAGTCAGCACACGCTTATTATAAAGCAGTTCCGGTACATCCTCCTGAATGATCTTTTCAGCAAGCCCTTCAACAACTGCTGTCTTGCCGACTCCCGGCTCTCCTATCAGACACGGGTTATTTTTGGTACGACGGCTGAGGATCTGCACGATCCTCTCAATCTCCCGCTCTCTTCCGATAACCGGATCCAGCTTGCCCTCTCTTGCCAGTGCTGTCAGATCCCTGCTGTATTGATCCAAAATAGGTGTTGTTGATTTATTCTTACGGCTTTTCTGTTTCATATATTCATTTTTGGCCGTATTCATATCCTGCCCGGATGCTGTCAATGCATCGACATACAGCTTCTGTACATTAATCCCCTTTGTATTCAGCAGTCTGACAGCAATGCAGTCGGTCTCCTTCAGCATCGCTATCAGCAAATGCTCGGTACCTGCCTCAGATATTCCCATCTTTTCAGCTTCTGCCTGTGCCGCATCAAGGATCTTTTGTGTCCGAGGGGTAAAATGTCCCTCATCAGCCACCAATACGTTGCTTTCCGGTGCTGCTATAGTTTCATCGATCAAATCGAGTATTTTCTGTTCTTCCACACCATTTGCCCGAAGCACCTCCGCTGCCACACCGGAATTGCGGATCAATGCAACCAGAAGATGTTCTGTCCCGACATAATTATGTCCTAACTCTCTCGCTGCTTTTTCTGCATCCTTCAGCACTTTCCTTGCTTTTTTTGTAAAACGGTCTTGCATCGTCTCTTCCTCCTGCTACTCTTTTCTCAGCCAGCGGCGTTTTTCCTCCAGCCGCTTTTCTATTTCTTGCAGATCCTGTATCTGTATCTCCTGATCTGCCACTTTCTTTCCGTTATCAATCTCACCGGTATCCTGATCTTCCTCACTCTCAGAAAAATCCTCTATTTCCATGTACTCCTCTTTCGACCGTAAAACACCTGCCAGCAGTATCAATACCATTCCCAGCCCGATCAGTGCCAGACATATGATCACAAGACAGGTTCCCCTGGTCAGCCCCTTTTTTTCCGGTTGTTCCTGTACAGTATCAGAAACATCAGGTTCTTTCGTTTCTGATACTATATTTTTCGGTTTCTGCACATCTTCTGTGGGGCAGGTTGTCTGTGGTACAGCTGACGCGGCAAAAATATCTGTTTTCTCCGGCACATCTGACGCAGCCTCAGGAGAAGCTTCCTCCGGAATTTCTGAAATATCCTGTGCATTTTCAGTCTCTCCTGTCTGTTGCGGCATTGTTTTCTCATACTCTTTTTGGGAAATGACCTGCACATTTACGGATGCAGTCCCCACAGAAAATTTCGTGTCCTCATCATCTGTGGAAATATGATATCCTCTCTTCAGACCCACATTACTTTCACCTTTTTTTCTTGCCCGAAACTGCAGGGAATATTTTATTTTCTTTGTACCCTGCTCCCGGTCAAGATCTTTGATATGGATCTCATTATCATTACCGCTTGCCACACTGCCACCGGTAATATATTTCATAATATCCTGATCATAAGAAAAATATCCTTCAAAACCGGTCATTTCCTCATCCGAAGCCACTGTAACCACAATGTAGAAAATATCTCCCTTTACGATCACATCCGATGATTTCTGTATAGATATCTGTGCCATGGCTCCCTGAACATAATTACCATTCCAAAGCCACCCGGCAAGGAATAACATTGTCAACACTAACCATTTACGGATTCTGTCACTCATTGTCACTCTCCCCACCGTTTCCTTCTTTTCTACCTTACCGATCGAACTGCCATACGGCACCGGAAACAGGAAATATTTTCCCGCTTAACCGGTACTGTTATTTTTGACGTTTTACTTTTATTTTATATTTCCTGACAGCACCACTTTGTGCCTTCACCTTTACTACATAGGTTTTTGTTTTTTTCTTTTTTGTAAAGCTTTTTTTGCCATTGCCGGACACTTTTGCGGAACTGCTGACCGGACTTGCATCGATACGGATCGCCTTTTCCTTTTTTTTCACTTTGACATTATATGTGATATGACCATCATCTCCTTTTTTAAAGGGAGAATTAAAGGAATATCCTTCAACTGATAATGTCTTCAGATAATTATTTGAACTTACTGTACTGACTGACTTTTGTTCACCTGACGGAACAGGACAGGCTGTTGCCGGCATGCCGGAATATACCGGTATTGAGAACACCAGGCTCATATTTGCTTTGTCTGATCCATACGCCTGTGAAGTCTTGATGGATTCGCTCCATGGTGCCTCGACATTAGACATGTACTGATGATCATATGTATTTTTACCTGTCACATTAAACTTCTGCAGATATAATGTGTTTTGTCCCAGATTAATATAGTTGCTTCCCAGATACTGGGCACCACCGACGATCGCCTTGTACTTATTCGTCCACGGCCTCATGTAAGTAGTATCCTTGTTTGCCCAGGAAAGTCCGTTAGCTACAGCTCCCCCGGCCTTGGTACTGTTATTAGCTCCTATATTGTAGAAATTGTAGATTCCTTCAAATCCCCTGACCGTGCCGGATACAGAAGAACTCATCGTTGTCGGTCCGGTTACAACCTCCTGCTTCACTCTTGAAGCAAGATGATACGGGCTGACTCCCGATAATGCTGCTGCATCCATAAATGTCTTGGAATATGTAGTCGTCGTACTCTTTCCGGAATCACCGGTGTATTCATATGTCGCTTTATACATCGCTGTATTTTTCAGGACATTCTCCACACCACTCTGGTTTTGTACGCCCTTCTGATATTCCAGACTTTCAAACTGGAATATATTCGTTTCATTCAGGAAGTTTCTTGGATCCATATAATATTTTACTGCCTTTTCCGAAGCAGTTACCCAGGTTGATCCGTCAAATGGGATATATGTACCGGTTGATGCATTGTAAGCACCCTCCGCCTGAGATTTCCAATCGGATGATTTACTGTTTGGAAGCAGATTTAAACCAACCTTATTCTCATTATCTACAGCAGTAGACCAATCAATTCCCGTCTGATAAGCCTTAAATCTCCACTTAGGATATTTCTTATGCAGAGTCTGAAGTACAGCAATGTAACTGCTAGGGAATCCCTGCTTTACCATTTCCTTCTTAAACTCTTTGGCTGTCATTGACGAGGTATCAACCGCTGTGTCTGATGATGTTCCGGATGATACATTATCCGTATCATTTGTTGGTTTATCCGTGGACTTTGTTTTTTCCTCCGGAACGACTGTAGCTGTCGGTGCAGGAGTTGTCTTTTCGACGAAGAGATTTTCCTGCTCTCCGTTTACCACCTGCTCTACCCGGATCGTCTGAAAACGGACAAGGTTTGATGTTACATAACCCCGATATGTTTTTTTATTGTAATTAACATCCACGCAGATATATTTCACACCGGATATGATCTTTTCTGAAAGCATTAAGACCTCTGTCCCGTTTTTCATGGAAAATGCCGATCCATTCACAATAACCGGCTGGGTAGATCCTGCTTTCTTTTTCAATGTCACCTGTCTTGAAGTCGATATCAGTCCCGGAATTGCTGAATTATAGTCCGCCTTGATGGAATCAGCCAGAACATATCCTTCTTTTTGTTCTCCGCTATAGGAAAATGCAATCTTGTAATATTTCACTCCGTATATAACGGACTCCGACAAAATGCGCACCTTTTTGTTTTTGGACAGACGAACCGCAGCACCATCCACCCGCATTAAAGCACCACTCCGGACTGCCCTGCTTCTTACCAGAACAGCAGACGGATATGCACGGCCGGACACTTCTGAGTTCATATCCCCACTCATTACTGACAGATTTTTCATCGGAACATATCCGATAAGCTTTTGGGTTTTACGCTTGAACCGGATTTTATACCATTTACTGTTTCTGGCCAAAATAGTAACCTCTTCTTTATTCTTGAGGCTCACCTTTGTACTTCCGCTTTTCAGACATGAATATTTCGTTCCCGGTCCTTTGCGGACATTCAGAGTTTTTCCTGTACGAACAGTACCCACAGCTGTTGCATAGGTGGTATCACCCAGCTGTTGAAGTTTACAAAAGCCTGCAATGCCCAGTATGAAAATCCCGGCAGCGATCAGTCCTTTTTTTATCTTTGTGCCCATTTTCTCCCTCATTTCTTATCTTATCATCCGCTTTAAGTCCTCTGTATCAAATTTATAATGAGAACCACAGAAATCACATACGACTTCTACCGGCTCACCATCGTTTATCATTTCCTCCAGATCTTTTCTGCCTATACTGGCAATCGCTCTTGAAACACGTTCTCTGGAGCAGTTGCAATGATACACTGTCGGGATCGTATCCAGAAAATCAATGTCCATCCCATCCATCAGATACCGTATAATGTCCTCCGGAGTCATTCCCTGTTCCAACAGCTTTGTCACAGAATCAATCTCGCCTAGTCTTTTCTCAAGGCGGTCGATCACAGCATCATCTGCATTTGGCATAACCTGAATGATAAATCCGCCCGCCTGCTTTACATGATTATCTTTCTCCATCAGGACACCCAGTCCAACAGAAGAAGGAATCTGCTCACTTGCTGCATAATAATAGGTGAGATCCTCTGCAATTTCTCCGGATACCAGATGTGTCTGACCATTGTAAGGCTCTTTTAAACCGATATCACGTATAACATTCAAAAATCCCGGTCCTACCGCACCGGAAACATCCAGTTTCCCTTTACTGTTTGGTGGCAGCATTACCTGTGGATTTTTCACATATCCTTTGACATTTGCAGCGGAATCTGCCGTCACTGTAATTCCTCCGATCGGTCCTCCACACTCGATCTGCAGTGTCAGTACATCCTTTTCGCCTTTCATCATACATCCCATCATACTGCCGGCTGTAAGAAGACGCCCCAGAGCTGCTGCCGCAACCGGACTCAGATCATGAATTTTTCTCGCCTCCTCTGCCAGGCCGCCTGTTGTGCAGGCAAATACCCTAAGCTGCTGCCGGGCTGCTGTTGCTCTTACAATATAATCTTTATTTTCTGCCATAATCTCTCTCTCCTGTCATTTATTCGGCCAGCTTCCGGAATCATCGGTTCACTGCTATAAAATATACCCTTTCCGTATGCGGATCAGGCTGTTTTTTTGTAAAGGCTTTATATACCTGAACACATTCCAGTCCGGCTTCTTTAAGCAGCCGGCACACTGCCTCCGGCTCATACGCCCTCTGATAATGTAACTCATCACACCGCGAAAACAGATCTTTCTCTTCATCCTCCAGCTGATATACTGTCAAAAGATACTCATTGATCCCCGTTTCCCGGTGATATTCATTTTCCCATAAAAAACTGGCATCCTCTCTATTCTCTGCAATCATCCGGTTTCCGAGTACATCCTTATAAAAATATTCTGTTTTCATGTCAAATACAAAAACACCACCGGCTTTCAGAAAGTGCTTTACCCGTGCAAACACCTTCTGCAGATCCTGTGGTTCCAGTAAATAATTTATTCCATCGCACACACAATAGGCGGCATCAACCTCTCCAAGCAATTCCAGCTCTCTCATATCCTGCCGGATCAAAAGTACCCCCGGAATATTCTTCTCTTCAGCCATCATCAGCATATCTTCGGAGCTGTCAAGTCCGATGATATCCTGATATCCCTTTGATACCATGTGCTCTGTCATACTTCCCGTACCACAGCCCAGCTCCAGCAGTGTACCATCGTGTCCGATACCATATTCCTTTAAAATGCCGTCAAGATATTCCGCCCACATGTCATAGGGAATATTATCCATAAATAAATCGTAACAATAAGCAAATCCGTTATAGGCATTTTCATTATATGACTTATCATTCATGTTCTTCGTCTCCACTCACTGTCGCTGTTGTATCTGAAATTTCAGATAGTTAATATAATTTTAGCATACACCGGAGGATACCGCAACCTACAATTCATCCAAAGTCTTATAATAATGTGGCAGAAACTCTCTGCAGAATATATCCGCCTCCGGACATTTCATTTCCTCCACTGCTTTCTGCAAAGTTTCCTTTGCCTTCAGGAACTCCTGATTGCCTGCCTTTTGTTCTTCAATACACTTGATAAGAGCTGACAGCTTATCTGCCGCCTTCACGATACGCCTTTCCTCTTCTGTCAGTTTGTTTTCTAACAGATATGGCTCATAAGCTTCCCGAAGATCCTCCGGCAGCCTCTGTAAAAGCCTCTTCGCTGCCCCTTCCTCAATCTCCTTATACGCTTCCTGTATTTTGTCATTTTTGTATTTGATCGGTGTCGGCATGTCCCCCGTGATGATCTCTGTACAATCGTGATACAGACCGATCATGGCTATCCTTTCCGCCTGATAGTTTCTCCCCAGCCGCCTGTTTCCAAGAATCGCCAGTGCATGGGCAAGCATCGCTACCTCCATGGAATGTTCACTGATATTTTCTTCATAGGAATTGCGCATCAATGCCCACCTGTTAATAAATTTCATCCTCGCCATCATGGCAAAAAATGTGTTTTCATTCTCCATGGATATCCTCCCTCTCTGCATAAATCTTCCCTATCCACAGATCATATTCCATCCGCAGCCAACGGCAATTTCACAAACGTACTCATGATCTGTCTTTATCAAGCATCTTCTGTATATAATATCCGGTATAAGACTGCGGCATCTTTGCCACCTCCTCCGGTGTCCCCCGGGCGATCACCGTACCTCCCCGGTCACCACCCTCCGGACCTATATCAATAATATAGTCCGCTGTCTTGATCACATCCAGATTATGCTCAATGACAATAACCGTATTTCCTCCCTCTGCCAGACGATGCAGGATATCGATCAGTTTATGCACATCTGCAAAATGAAGTCCTGTCGTAGGTTCATCCAGCACATACACCGTCTTCCCCGTGCTTCTCCGGCTCAGCTCCGTGGCAAGTTTGATCCTCTGTGCCTCACCGCCTGACAATGTCGTAGAAGGCTGACCCAGCTTCACATAAGAAAGTCCTACATCATACAATGTCTTGATCTTACGATAGATTGAAGGAATCGGCTCAAAGAATCCTAACGCCTCCTCCACAGTCATATCTAATACCTCAAATATATTTTTTCCTTTATATTTTATATCCAGCGTCTCTCTGTTATATCTCTTGCCATCACATACCTCGCACGGCACATAGATATCCGGCAGGAAATTCATCTCGATCTTAATGATACCATCTCCCTGACAGGCTTCACACCTGCCACCTTTCACATTAAAGCTGAAACGGCCTTTTTTATATCCTCTTGCTTTTGCATCCTGAGTGGATGCAAAGAGATCACGGATCATGTCAAACACGCCCGTGTATGTCGCCGGGTTGGACCTCGGAGTCCTACCGATCGGAGACTGATCAATATTTATTACTTTATCCAGCTGCTCCAGTCCTTCCACACAATCATGTTTTCCCGGAATAAACCGTGCACGGTTCAACCGTCTGGCAAGCTCCTTGTATAATATCTCATTGACCAGAGAGCTTTTGCCTGAGCCGGACACTCCCGTCACGCAGGTCATAACTCCCAGCGGAAATGATACATCAATATTTTTGAGATTATTTTCTCTGGCACCTTTGACCGTGATCCAGCCGGTCGGTTCTCTGCGCTGTGCAGGAACCGGTATCCGGATCCGGCCGCTTAAATATGCCCCCGTTACCGAATCCTTGCATTTCATAATATCCTTCACGCTGCCGGCAGCAACCACCTCACCGCCATGAGTTCCGGCTCCCGGACCAATATCTACGATATAATCGGCAGCATACATCGTATCCTCATCATGTTCCACCACGATCAGGGTATTTCCCAGATCTTTAAGCTTCTTCAATGTCTGTATCAGCTTGTCATTGTCTCTCTGATGAAGTCCGATACTCGGCTCATCCAGGATGTAGGCTACACCAACAAGGCCGGAACCGATCTGTGTAGCAAGACGGATCCTCTGTGCTTCTCCTCCGGATAAGGTACCTGTCGCCCTCGCCAGAGTCAGATATTCCAGACCGACATCCAACAGAAACTGCAGACGTGCCTTGATCTCTCTCAGGACCAGTTTTCCAATGGCAAGCTGATGAGCCGTCAGCTCCAGCCCCTGCATAAATTCCATAAGTCCGGTGATCGAAAGCTCTGTCACTTCCGCTATATTTCTGTCTCCTATAGTCACTGCCAATGCCTCCGGCTTCAGGCGTCTGCCTCCACATTCTCCGCACGGTGTGATCCGCATAAAGCTTTCATATTCCTTCTTCATACGCTCCGAGCCACATTCTCTGTAACGTCTCTGGACATTTTTTATAACGCCCTCAAATGCCACATCATATACACCGACACCTCTCTGACCACGATACTTCACCTTGACCACTCTTCCATCCGTTCCATGCATCAGCATATAACGAATGTCATCCGGCAGCTCTCCATATGGGGTGTTGATATCAAATCCATAAGATTGTGCCAAAGCATCAAGAATACACCTGCTGTAACTGGAAGTATCCTTTGCAGACTGCCATCCGGTCACTGCCAGGGCACCCTCTGCCAGACTCAGAGACGGATCCGGGATCATCAGCTTTTCATCAAATTCCATCTTTACACCGATCCCATGACAGACGGGACAGGCTCCAAACGGATTATTAAATGAAAATGTCCGCGGTTCCAGTTCATCAATGCTGATCCCACAGTCCGGACAGGAAAAGCTCTGACTGAAACTCATCTGCTTCCCTCCCGGAATATCTACGATCATCAGACCATCCGACAATTTGAGTACATTTTCAATGGAATCTGCCAGACGTTTCTGAATCCCATCCCGGACTACCAGACGATCTACCATTACCTCTATATTATGCTTTTTATTTTTTTCGAGAGAAATGTCCTCTGACAGATCATATAAATGCCCATCTGCAACGACACGGACATAACCACTCCTGCGGGCAGATTCAAACACCTTTACATGCTGGCCCTTGCGTCCTCTCACTACCGGTGCCAGCAGCTGTATCCTGGTTCCCTCCGGCAGCTCCATGATCTCGTCGGCCATCTGGTCGACTGTCTGTGCATAGATCTCCTTACCGCACTTCGGACAATGAGGAATACCAATCCTTGCATATAACAAACGAAAATAATCATAGATCTCCGTCACTGTCCCTACAGTAGATCTCGGATTGCGGTTCGTTGATTTTTGGTCAATAGAAATAGCCGGCGGCAGTCCCTCTATAGAATCCACATTCGGCTTTTCCATCTGTCCGAGAAACTGACGTGCATAAGAAGATAATGACTCCATATAACGTCTCTGTCCCTCCGCATATATCGTATCGAAAGCCAGAGAGGATTTTCCAGATCCGCTGAGTCCCGTAAAAACGACAAATTCATCTCTCGGCACGTCCAGATCGATCTCCTTAAGATTGTGCTCTGCTGCCTTACGGATTTTTATATATTTCTTTAATTCTTCATGTTTTGCCATAATAAGCCATGCCTTTCTATAATGATGTCCTCAGTTGTTAAGCCACCTGTCATAAAGGATCGTTCTCTTTCTGATACGTTATCATAGCATGTTTTAATCCGTTTTTCAAGTACATATGTTCGATTTCATTCACATGGCAGAAACTGTCAATCATGTCATTTATTCAGGAAAGTTCCTTGGGCATTCCGGTGCAATATGGAGAATCTCCACGATCCGTAACGATCCGGTAACCAATCGATTCCATGCGGCGGTTCAGACATCCCCTGCACTCTGCAGCCTCCTCCCCGGTACATATCTTATGATCATACAAAGCATATTTTTTTCTCACTGACACCGGAGACAGATTCGGCATTACAACATTTGCCCCTGCCTGTATCCCCATCTCACGCCCTAACGGATGAATCGTTCCAAGTGCCGTAGTTGCGGGAAGCAGCACTTTCTTTTCCTGAATACGCAGCAAACTCAGCATGAAAAGAGTCAGCTCCAGATCCCCCTGTTTTTCCTGTGCATACGGAGTCCCTGCAGCCGGAACAAACGGACCGATCCCGACCATGTGGGGCTTCAATGCATGAATAAATTCCATGTCCTGTGCCAGCTGCTCCGGTCCCTGTCCCGGAGATCCTACCATAAAACCGCATCCCACCTGATAGCCGATTTTTTTCAGGGTGTAAAGACATTCTTTGCGATGCACCGGTGACATTTCTTCCGGATGCATTGTTCTATAATGGGAATCATCCGCTGTCTCATGGCGGAGCAGATATCTGTCTGCCCCTGCCTCATACCATCTGCGGTATGTTTCCTCTGTACGTTCTCCCACAGACAAGGTGACTGCACAGGAAGGATATCTCTTCTTGATCCCGCGGATCAGTTCTTCATACCATTCATCTCGGTAATATCCATCCTCTCCTCCCTGCAGAACAAAGGTGCGAAAGCCAAGTTTCCACCCCTCTCTGCAGCATGCCAGGATATCCTCCCGGGACAGACGGTATCTGTCTGCCTCAGAGTTACTTCTGCGTATTCCGCAATAATAACAATCATTTTTGCAATAATTGCTAAATTCGATCAGACCGCGTACATATATATCCTTTCCGTATACTGACTGTGCAATCGTCCTTGCTTTCTGTGCTGCATAATCCCGCAGCTTATCATCCCGGTACGCAGAAAGGAGCGTGATCCATTCTTCACGCTCCAGACATTCCGTACCCTCCAGCTTATCAATCAATCCATACATATCGGAAACCTCCGTTACATTTCCTATTTCGCTGCCAGCTCCAACATTCTCTCTAACGGCCTGCAGGATTCTTTCGCAATCTCCGGATCCACGATCATCTCCGGCTGTAATGTCTCTAATGCATTTTTCACTTTTTCCAAAGTGATCTTTTTCATATTAGGACAAAATTGACGATGTCCCACGGAATAGAATTTCTTGTCCGGATTTTTTTGTGCCAATTCATAAAACACGCCCATCTCCGTACAGATAATAAATTCTTTTGCCATACTCTGTGTCGCATGATCAATGATCTGTGAAGTACTTCCAATAAAATCGGAAAGATCCAAAACATCCTGTGTACACTCCGGATGAGTAAGCACCTCCGCCTCCGGATGTGCTTTTTTTGCCTTACTCAGCTCATCCGCATGAATACTTTTGTGTACATGACAAAAGCCATCGTTAAAGATAAAATTTTTCTCTGGAACCTGCTTTGCCACATAACGTCCCAGATTCTCATCCGGAATAAAATATATATTTTTTTCTTTGAGATTACGGACAACCTTGATCGCATTGGAAGATGTCACACAGACATCGGAATATGCTTTAAGCTCTGATGTAGAATTAACATAACAGACTACAGCCACATCCTCCCACTCTGAACGAACCTGCTTAATCTTTGCCACCTCAGCCATATGAGCCATCGGACAATCTGCAAATTCATCTGCCATAACGACCTTTTTACCCGGGTTAAGAACCTTGGCACTCTCTCCCATGAAAGATACACCACAGAAAATGATCGTCTGTTCTTTTAATTCAATAGCAAGCTTGCTCAGGAAATAGGAATCACCGACATAATCAGCAATCGCCTGAACCTCTCCATCCACATAATAATGGGCAAGTATAACTGCATCCTGCTTTTTTTTCAGCTCCAATATCTCTTTTTTCAACTGTTCTACATTTGTCTCCTGCATTATTCTCCTCTTTTCCGGCAGGTCCGTTCTCTATTTTCTGCAGTTTGTGGACCTCCTGTACATCCTTTCTATTCGCATATGCCTTTTTATTATCTCCTTAAATCTGATGAAGATTTTTTAAGGAAATATCCATGATCGGTGCAGAATGTGTTAATGCACCGCTGGATACATAGTCCACACCCACATCGATCATATTCTGAATATTCTCTCTCGTCACATTTCCGGAACATTCTGTCAATGCACGCCCATCAATAAGTTTCACTGCCTCTTTCATTTTGTCCGGCGTCATATTATCCAGCATAATGATGTCAGCACCTGCCTCCACCGCTTCTTTTACCTGCTCCAGTGTCTCCACTTCCACTTCGATCTTATGCACAAAGGAAGCATATGCTTTCGCCATCTGCACTGCCTTGGTTATGCTGCCCGCTGCTCCGATATGATTATCCTTCAGCATCACACCATCTGACAGATTATATCGGTGGTTACTTCCACCACCCACCTTAACAGCATACTTTTCAAATAAACGCATATTTGGTGTCGTCTTTCTTGTGTCCAAAAGAGTCGTATGGCTGCCCTCTAAAAGTGTAGCGATCTCATTCGTATATGTCGCAATACCACTCATTCTCTGAAGATAATTTAGTGCTGTCCTCTCTCCGGACAAAAGTGCCCTGATATCTCCCGTGACTACTGCCATAAGCTCGCCTGCATGAACAGATTCACCCTCTTCGACCTTCATGTCAAAGGATACCGTATCATCCAAAAGCTCAAATACTCTCTGAAATACCCACAAACCGCAGATCACGCCATCCTGCTTGCAGATCAGATCGACCTGTCCTTTCTGATACCGGGGCATCACACAATTTGTAGAAATATCCTCACTGGTAATATCTTCCTCCAGTGCCATGCGAATATATCTGTCCGCATTCATCTTCATAAATGTTGTATCACTCATGTCTCTTTTTCTCCTTTTCAATTTCGTCTAAAACTAACTGTTTATAATCTGCTTTCAGCTTTTCCAGATCCTTATACGCTGACATATCCACCATATGGGAAATGTCTTTTTTATCAGTCAGTCCCTTCGCTGCGATCTCTCCTGCAGAACGATCTGCAAATACCATAGATTCCAGAAGGGAATTGCTTGCCAGCCGGTTTGCTCCATGTACACCGTTGCAGGAAGTCTCACCGACAGCATAAAGTCTGTCCATGGATGTCATACTTGACAGATCCACCTTAATGCCACCCATAAAGTAATGCTGTGCCGGCACAACCGGTACCGGCTCCTTTGTTACATCATATCCCTCCTCAAGACAACGCTGGTATATATTCGGGAAATGACTCCTTATCTCCTCCTCCGGGATCCTCTCCAGCGAAAGTCTGACATATGGCATGTCATCCTCTTCCATCTGTCTGTGTATCGCCGCTGTCACAACATCTCTTGGCAAAAGCTCATCCACAAACCGATCGCCTTTTTTGTTTAAAAGGATTGCCCCCTCCCCTCTGACAGATTCCGAAATCAGGAAACGACGTCCGGGCTTTTCGGAATAAAGCGTCGTCGGATGGATCTGTATATAATCAATATGCTCCATTTCAATTCCATGGCGCAGTGCGATCGCCAGTGCATCTCCGGTAATATGCCGAAAATTCGTAGAATGTCTGTAAAGTCCTCCAAGACCTCCGCAGGCAAGCACCGTATAACCGGCCTGTACCGTCCCCAACGTTCCGTCTGCTTCACGTATTACCACCCCTTCACAGCCGTCTCTTCCATCAATAATATCTAACATCATGATGTGATCCAGAATTGTTATATTTTCTCTATTTTGAGCCTGGGACAGAAGTTTGCTTGTGATCTCTTTTCCTGTAATATCTTCATGAAACAATATCCTCGGTCTGGAATGACCTCCCTCTCTGGTAAATGCAAGCTGATCTCCGTCTCTTTCAAAATCTACGCCATAACCGATAAGATCCTGTGCGATCTTATTGGAAGAACGGATCATTACATCAACGGATGCTTTATTATTTTCATAATGACCTGCCCGCATAGTGTCTTCAAAATAACTGTCATAATCTTCTTCTCCCCGCAGCATACACATTCCTCCCTGCGCCAGAAAAGAATCACTCTGATCCACCTCATCCTTGGTGATCATTAGTATTCTGTATTCCGTCGGGAGTTTTAATGCACAAAAAAGCCCTGCTGCTCCGGTCCCTACGATCACAACGTCTGTCTGTCTGTTCATATCAATCCTCATTTCTGAGCAGTCTGCCGCAGATCAGAGTTTATTTTCCAATCATAATCTGTCCACAGATCTGTCTGCTCTTTCTCTCGTTCTTCTATTTTGTCATTCAAGAGGCATTTTTCATCTCTTTACTTATCGAAATACTACTATTGAATGAAGCCCGGCATGAAAATTCAAACTTTTCACCAGTACGCGTATCTCCGCTGTCCCGGTATCTTTCTCCTGCAATTCCACATCTAACGGTCCCGGCCATTCATTAGAGGTCTCTGCCCTAAGCTCTCCATTCACATATACACTGCACTCTCCCCAGACGCTTTCAAAATGAAGTACCGGCAGTCTGCCGTTTATCTGCTCCGGGATATGAGTACGGATACGGTATATCCCGTATTTTCCCTCCTGGTTTTCAAAAAGAGCAGGGGTACCTGTCTTTTCATCCACATGCACATCCGTCCATGTATTCATATCAAACTCATCCACATGCATATTGACATCCGGTTTCTCATCGTATAGCTCTGATGTCATTTTCCAGCCGGTAAGATACTGCTGACGTATACTTTCCACAAACGGAGCTGTTTTCCTTGTCGAGAGCGGAATCATCAGGCTCCCAAATTCCACTTCCGGAGCCACCGCTGATATCACCATCTGACTGGCTCCCTCCTCCGCCCGGACAATTGCCTGACATCTTCCATTAAACAGGCTCCTGTGTCCTGACCCGAAATCCTCATGGCAGGTCGGGTCTCCGTTACATGTCCCCAGGATCGTTCCGCCCTCCACATTTATATCAATCTCAAAGGAAGCATCCGGCACGCCACGCCCCTTTTCATCCACCGCATAAATATTTACCGGCATGGCATCCCTGCCATCATTATACATGCCCCGATGCCATGGCACGATTTTTAGCCTCACCGGTTTTCCTGTAGTGATCCTCACATCATGAGCCGCCTTAATGCCATCCCTGTATCCGATCAGCTCGATATATCCCGGCTGATACGGTACCTCCCATTCTGCCTGCTCATACAGATCGATCTTCTTACGCCCATAGGATTTACGGTTCACAATAAGCTCTGCCTCCTCACAGTTCGTGTGGGACATCACTCTGATCATCTGCCCTTCTTTCCCTTTATGATTCCAATGAGGAAGTACATGACATACCGGCTTCTTGGAAAATATTGCTTTCGCCATATAAAATGCATCCTTGGCATAACCGCAGGTATCCATCATCCCAAAATAGGAAGAAACGGATGGCCAGGTGTACGGTGTGGGTTCTCCAAGATAATCAAACCCGGTCCACATAAAGGCCCCTGCCATGAAATCCCGCGACATAATATCCTTCCAGGTCTGCCGCACGGTCCTTCCCCAGTCCGCACAATGCTCATCATAACTGCTGAGCATGTGCCTCTCCTCATCATCCTCATAACAATTCCTCACAGAAAAGGAAGATGTCGATTCACTTGCAAACACAGGCATATCCGGATGCTTCTCATGGAAAGAATCATACTGCTCTGTCTGGTAATTGATCCCGCATACGTCCAAAGAAGCCACAGCACTCTCATCAAGATCAATGCCACCATGCATAGCTCCCGTGACAAATCTCGTATCATCCAGAGCCCTGATCTCCTCACGCATGGTATGTGCCATGCGCTTTCCTTCCTCCGTCCCCTGTAATGGTTCCTCATTAAATATGGAATACATGATAACCGAAGGATGATTTCTATCACGAAGAACCATGGTCCTGAGCTGTTCCAGTCCCTCCTCCGAAGTTTCAAAATTCCGGTTCTCATCGATCACAAGCATCCCCATCTTATCGCAGGCATCGAGAAGCTCCTTGTGCGGCATGCCATGTGCACAGCGATATGCATTAGACCCCATGGCCTTTAGACGCTCAATGCGATATTCATGCAAAGCATCCGGTACTGCCACTCCAATCCCTCCGAAGTCCTGATGATTACATGTGCCAAACAATTTCACGGGACGTCCATTGAGAATGAAACCTTTTTTCGGATCCATCGCAATTGTCCGAAATCCACAGATCGTCTTATCTGAATCCACCAATTCATCCTCTACAAATACTTTTGTAATAACTTCATAAATATTCGGTTCCTCAATATCCCATACTTTTGGATCCTCTATGGTAAATTCCGTTTCTACCTGTGACTCCTCTCCTGCTTCACAGATAACTCCTTCATTATTGATATTGACCTCGAGCTCCTGATCAGGATCTACCAGTGTTGTCGATATCCTCACCTCGGTATCCTTTTCCGTCAGATTACATATATTGGTAAATAAATTAACCTTCCAGGTATTCTCCTCAATTTCTTCCATACGAACAGAAAGACCATACTGTGGAATATGTATCGGGTTCTTAATATTGAGCCACACATGACGATAAATACCGGCCCCCTCATACCACCATCCTTCCCAGACATCTGCATCCACAAATACAGCCAGCACATTCGGCTGTGAGCCAAAATGTGCTCTATCCGAAATATCGATCTGAAATGGCGTATATCCGGAAAAATTCCGATGTATTACCGAACCGTTAAAATATACTACAGCATGTGATGCAATTCCTTCAAATTCTATGGTAAGCTCTTTATCCCTATACTTATCCGAAATCGCAAAAACTTTGCGATACCATGCCTTCCCGCCTGATTTGTATCCCCAATTTGCCGCTGACGCTTCCGAAAACGGCTGATGTATCGCCCAGTCATGAGGCAGATCTACGACCTCCCATTCCCGTGCGTCAAAATCCTCCTGCGGTACTCCGGGACAGGCTCCGGCCTTTGAAGTATTATATATATAACTATGAGTCATTTCACCGGGTACATTTACATCTCCCAAATGGAAACTCCACTCCTTGTCCATAGACAAAGAAACTCTTGTACTCATATAACAACACCTCCGCATCTTCTTCTAATCATTAAAACATACCACCACAGTAACGTCAAGGAAAACAGCAGATCATTCCCTTGAAATAATTGCATTTATTATCTTTTTGTAGTAATATATAGTTAATGATCTAAATTATCATTGTGTACATTTCACAGATACATAAATGGGAAAAGGAGAATATATATGGAATTAAAAGATTTTATGGACTTGAGCAAATTGCAGAAAATTCAGGATGCTTTTTCCGATGCGACAGGTCTTGCTGCAATTGCTGTAGGCAAAAATGGTGAGTATATCACAGAGGGCAGTAATTTCACGGATTTCTGTATGAAATATACACGTAATTCAGTAGAGGGAAACCGCCGTTGTGTCAAATGTGATAACGAATGTACCGGTACATATTATTGTCATGCCGGGCTGATGGATTTCGCCATCGACATCGTACTGAACGGAGAAAAAGTAGGCGCTATCATTGGAGGACAAGTTCTTCCAAAAGAGCCTGATGATGAGCAGTTCCGTCAGACTGCCCGTGAGCTCGGAATCGACGAAGATGCTTACATCCAGGCTCTGCATCAGGTTCCGGTAAGCACTGAACAGAGGATCCGTGCTGCAGCAGTTCTCTTAGGAGATATCGTAAATCAGCTGGTCAATCTGGAATACTTCCGCCATATAAACGGAGACCGATTCTCCCAGCTTCATAATGAAGTAATCCGAACGACAGATATCATTCAGGATATCAATTCGAACACGCACTCTCTGAAATCTATTGCAAACAAGCAGAAAATGCTTTCCCTGAATGCTTCCATCGAAGCAGCCAGAAGCGGCGAAGCAGGAGTCGGTTTTGCTGTCGTTGCAAAAAGTATGGGTGAGCTTTCTTCTCAGTCAGCTACCATCTACGGTGACATCGAAAAATCCGTTTCTGAAGTCACAAAGGCTGTAAATGATATTTCTTCCCTGTTTGAACAGTAAGTCGTTTACAAGTTGATCCGACACATATAATAAAATATAAAATTTATAAAACCTTCAAACCGATGTGAGATACACATTCCGTTTGGAGGCTTTTATTATTACCATTTTCCTATTCACAAAATTTCATTTTCCCCCCCCATCTTGATAAAGAACAAAAAAACTCCACCCACAGCATATCGCATGCCATGTGTGGAGCCTGTTTTCTCATATATAATGATTACATAACAAGACGAACCTCGGTAACAGGAGTCAGCTTGTCAGCCGGGATATAATTATCCTCAAACTTCTCGCCATTTACATAGAACTCCTTGCAGCCGCTCTGTGCACCATTTGGATTCTCAACCTTGATCTCAAGCTTGCTTCCACGGAAATTCTTCTCCATGGTAAATTCTTTCCAGTCGCTTGGAATAGACGGAGCGATACGGATTCCATCCAGATCCGGACGGATACCGCAGATACCTTCTACACAGCCAACCATACATGTAGATGCCGTACCGGTCAGCCAATGTACGTGAGAACGACCGTGGAACGGACTCTCATCCCCCTCTGTATACTGTCCATGTACATATGGCTCCAGCTTACGGATTTCCGCCTTATCATTCTGTGAAGAAGGTGAACTCTCCTCAAAATACTGGAATGCCTTATTTCCATGGCCCATCAGCGATTCTGCAAGAATGATCCATCCCTGCGTCTGAGAGAAGATACCACCATTCTCCTTTGTTGATGGTGGGAACAGACCCGCCAGTGCACCATCAAAATAATGATCTACATAGGAAGGTGCCATTACCTTAGCACCATACGCTGTATTCAGCTCACGGTCTACTGATTCCAAAGCCTTCTCTGCCTGCTCCTTGGTAGCCAGACCGGAAATAACAGCCCATGACTGTGGATTCAGCCACATACTTGCCTCCGGATCCTTCTTAGATCCAATGAGCTCTCCTGTGTCCTTGAAACCACGGTTAAAGCGGTCATCCTCCCACCAGAGTTTGTTGATCTTGTCACCAATTTCTTTCTGTGTCTTATCCAGATAAGCGATATATTCTGTATCATTCTTTTTCTGTGCGAAAAGACGCATAATAGAGAATGCATAATATAACTGCATTGCTACGAAAGAAGACTCTCCCTGTGCACCCAGACGCAGACAATCATTCCAGTCAGCATGAAGTCCTGCCGGAAGACCATGTGGTCCCAGATGATTCATAGAGAAATCAATCGCCCTCTTTAAATGCTCATAAACTGTTGCCTTCTCCGGCACATTAGACCAGGTGATCTCCTCATCCATGAATGCCAGATTTCCTGTCTCTGAAACATATTTGAACACAGTAGGGAACAGCCATAATGCATCATCTGCACGATATGCAGGATGTCCTGTCTCTTTTACATAATCCGGATCATCAGGAGTTCCCTCATGACCGGCACGCTCATCATGGTCAAAACGAACCAATGGGAGTCCGCCACCATTATCAACCTGAGCAGAAAGCATAAAACGGATCTTATCCAATGCAGCCTCCGGATCCGTATGGATCACACCCTGGATATCCTGAACAGTATCTCTATATCCATATCCGTTACGCTCACCGCAATAAATAAAGGAAGCTGCTCTTGACCATGTAAATGTAAGGAAACACTGATATGCATTCCAGGTATTGACCATGCTGTTAAATGCAGGGCTAGGTGTATTGATCTTAAAGTTGTCCAGCTTCGCATGCCAGAATTTCTTTAATTCTTCAATCTCTTTATCGCAGACAGAAACATCCTCGTAGCATGCAAGAATCTTGTCTGCGTCAGAAGCCTTATAACGGCCCAGTACAAACGCAAGCTCCTTAGACTCACCCGGAGCAAGCTCCAGTGCTGTGTGAAGTGCACCACAGCTATTCTCATTATAATTGAGAACACCATCACACTCTCCACGCTCTACGGCAACAGGATTACCATAATCATGGTACATACCAATGAAAGCTTCCTTGTCACCATTATAAGAAGTAACCTTCTGGCCTGCCATACCGAAGAAACGCTCTTTACCATTACTTCCATCCGGTCCCTTATACCAGTTCAGGTTGATCTGCTGCAGGATCTTGTTGTCTAAAAATACAGTATTTGTTGTACACAGAGAATACTGCAGGTTTACCTGATCCTGATTATAATTATCATCATTAGAAAGCTCTGCATAACCAAACACAGAAATCTTACGTGGCTTGTCCGTCGTATTTGTCACCTTACATCTCCAAACCTCATAAACCTTTCCAAGCGGTACATAGTAATCAGCCTGCGTCTTAATCCCTGCATACTCAGAAAACATTGTAGTATATGCAGTACCATGATGAACCTCACTCTTGTACTCATCCAGGTCCTTGCCTACCGGCTGCCAGGAAGCAGACCAGAAATCAGCAGTTTCATCATCTCTGATATAAATATAACGTCCCGGTGTATCATCACTGTTAAAATGATAACGCAGGATACGGCCATTGGCACCGCTCTTTACAAAACTGTAACCACCCGCATTGTTAGAAATGATCGCACCATACTCCGGCGAACCGAGGTAATTACACCAAGGAGCCGGTGTATCCGGTCTGGTGATCACATACTCACGATTCTTCTCATCAAAGTAACCATAATTCATGAAAATATCCTCCTCTTTCTTATAACGGCTTATCACCATTTTCTCATATCCCCATTATACGACACCCTCAAAAAACGTGTCAACAACATAAACGTCATTTTCTAACAGTATTTTGATATCTTGTCAAATTTAGCCCGCTATTGCAGCGATAACTGTTTGACTCTTATCTTTCTGTCTTTTGAATAAGCCCAGAATATCTTCTGATCGAAATAAACCGGCTTTTCATATGAATTCAAACAATTTTTTCCTATATAGGTTCGTGGTTTTATGACCACACCGCTCTCGGACAAAACCATATAATATGCTTTCATTGTGTTTTCTCTCAGTTCACTCCACATTACTATGATCTTGTCGTCTGCCGTGATCATCTTAGGAGCCACCACATCCCGGTCCGTATGATCCGTAAGCCAGATCACCCCATGATCCGTTATTGGAGTCAGTTTATCGTCATACATGCTCAATGCCGTATTTCCTTTTCTGTCCACTCCATTTACAAATATATCTTTCGTTATTTTTTCAAAAGAAGGATTAAATATCTGCAGAAATAAATTCTGTTTTTGCTTCGCAGCATCTGCATTGAGAGCTTTCACGGAGGCTCCTGCTAAAACAAGCCCCGCACTCGTTTCTCCAAGGCCGGCAAACTGAGCAAATGTTTCATTGACGATCTCCATATTATATCCGGCATTTGCTTTCAGATAACTGTGAAATATGATCCCGTCATCATCACCATATTTACCATCCGGCCGGTTTACCCGAAATCCACGGCTATAGCAGTCACCCAGACTGGCAAATACAAAATCCTTTGCCTGATCACTATAAATTACCGCCTGATCAAACGAATGTCCCGAATATGCATTGTTTGGCAATGTATATTCTTTCATTGTGGCAGTATCCACGGCAATTACCTGATCTGACTGATGACCATCATATCTTTCTTTCGCATGATAGCAGACGAGGATGCCATCATGTATTTCACTTACACAATTTCCATCTGAAAATGGTATCTTCGTCTTTGCCTTATCCGCGTCACCCCAAGGAATACATCTGCCGACAAACCCTGTCGTTTTTATCTCTTTTCCATCAGGATCATACTTTGTGATAAACGTCGTTGGCACCGTCGCATCGTTTGTGGCATTTTTCCTGCCCCTGATCACATAAAAATTGCCGGCTTCATCAGATATGACATCTCCCAAAAGGGGGTATTTTGAAGCTATAGCAAACTCCCTTTCCGGTGTTATGATATAAAGCTTTTTGTTTTGAAGGTATGCATAAGCCATACCTTCATTTTTATATAAAAACTGCTGAACCGGTGCAACCTCCGACCACTTCGGCAGCTCAAATGCATTGCTGTCTGCCACATTAATACCACGCCGGTAAGCATATGTATTTTTATAATCATTAACTTTTACCTTGCAGATCAGACGATACGTTTTTTTCTTTCTTTTTTGTTTGCAGACAACCTTGCAGATAACGTCTGTCCGGCCCGGATTAACCGCTACGACCACTCCCTTACAAGACACCGTCGCAACCGTAGGATTTTTCGTATACCAGCGAATAGATGCCTTGGAAATTTTCTTTTTAAATCTAATGCTTGCTCTCTTTCCGGGATCCAGTGTTACTGTTTTTGCATTTAATTTCGGCACTCCTGCAGCCAGACTCTTTCTATCATTACTGCCCATGACTGCTACGATTACTACCAATGATAAAAAACAAAAGATCCATTTCTTCTTTTTCGTTATTTTCATGTCGTCACCCTCCCTAAAATCTATAGATTGTCTACAAAAGTTTTATCAAATTTATACCATATTTTTTTTCACTTAGCAAGATTTAAATTATCGGGATAATGATCAAGAGAAAATCAATTTATTCTTTTTATTGACGGTTTTTTTCAATTATGTTACAATCAAGTCCACGTCACGAGGGAGTAATCGGTACATGACATTTTCGGATGTATTTATAAACCGTTTTTGAAATGTATAGTATTATCGACATACTGGTATTTATACCCGGTAATATTTTAAATGATGAGACTCATGGCAGTGTATTTTGCGTACACTGCCATGAGTCTTTTTTAGTAACTGACACAAAAAATCACCCTCAATACCATTCATTTGAAAGGAGATTTCTCATGCTTTTATTTCTCAAGATCATGTTCACCGAATTTATCGCTGAAATGGGGGACAAAACCCAGCTTATGCTGGTTGCCCTGACCTCCCGTTTCAAACTTCGGGACATCATTATCGGTACAGCTGCCGCAATCCTCGTATTAAACGGACTTGCCGTACTATTAGGAGGTTTTGTCAGCGAGCTTATCCCAACCTGGCTTATCCGTCTTATTGCGGCATCTGCATTCCTGTTTTTTGCCATCACTTCCCTCAAGGGAGATGGCGAGGAAGAAGAAGATGCAAAAGAAGAAAATGTATCCCGTTTTGCACCTCTCACCGTTTTCTGTACTTTTTTTGTCGCAGAACTCGGAGATAAAACGCAGCTTACTGCTATCACATTCGGTGCCAACGAGGGCATGAGTGCTGCTGTCACAGTCTGGCTTGCCTGCTCTATCGGTCTCTTTGCGGCAGATATTCTCGGCATGCTGATCGGTTATCTCTTGAAGAGCAAAACTCCTGACGGTCTGTTAAATACTTTGGCCTTCTTTATCTTCGCCATTTTCGGAAACATCACCATGCATGAGGGTCTTAGTCTTTTGCTTGGCAAAAAGCATCCGGCTGTATTCCCGATCACCTT
>JALFLW010000106.1 GCA_022774505.1 Lachnospiraceae bacterium | reverse complement strand
TATTTTTTTTAGGAGTTTCTGTAAATATTGGCTTTTGAGATGATATGACAGATGAGGTTGTGTGATTGTTTATTTTGTTTTTGCTCGTCTTTTTTGGGAGCGGTTTTTTTGTTGTAATCGGCTTTGCAGATCTTATTGGTTTTTTGTTGGTATGCTTTTTCTTTTGTTGTTTTACATTTGGTTTCTGTGTTGAGGATGCAGATTGCTTTTCTTTATATGAATATGATATAGAGTATGTAAAGGGTTCTTTCTTACTGTTGTATATACCAAAAAGGCAGTTTTTTTCAGCTGCAATTTTATACTCAATGATCAATCTGCAATTAGCAGTATCTATTGTATATGATGCCGGGGTAGTGAGATTTCCCTTATGATCATAAAATTGAAAGGAAAGAGATATTTTCTCTTTTGCCTGGATCATCAGTTGGATATCGGACGATTTTTCACGGCCTAACAGATAATAGTAGTGAAATGATTCAGGCGATATTGTTGAAATATAATTATTGTTTTTTTGAATTACTTTGGAATGATCAATGTCTCTGTGTGTATCAGGTAATCGAAATTCTGCCTTCGCTGGATAGGGATCAATGATCAGGGGTTCGGTAAGAATTATTATCTGAAATATAGATAAAACAATACATATAAGGTACAGATGATGAGTAAGGAATAAAGATATATTTTTCATAAGCATTTCCTTTCTTCATCTCAAAAGCACTTATATTGTAAAAGAAAATCTATGAAAAATCTATTGCTAATTAATAACAAATATAGAATAAAACGATAAGATGTATTTTGGTAAAAAAGGAGAAAAATAGAAAAAATAAAAAGAGACAGATTCAACAAAAACCGGTCTCTTTTTTGTACTTAATTTTGTTACTTAATAACTAAGACTTCCCACACCAATAACAGAAAGCAGCCCATAATATGTCTTATGTTCTGAAGAATAAATATGCATTTTGCCTTGGAAAACAAATTAATCCGTGAGCTGTGACTAAAAAAATTGTCTTTTCAAAAATCCTACTGATCTGCGTCAATTTTTTTAGTCACAGCTCACGGATTTAAAAGTGTCTGGAAAGGCAAAATGCTATTACATGCAACCAGACATAAGACATATTATGGGTACATATCGGTTTTGGGTGTGAGAAGTCTTAGTTAATAATATCTTTTAAGAAAGATGTACCATCTAAGCTGCATGTGACATCAAGATAGTCACAGATCGTTGTCCCGATATCGGCAAATGTGGGTCTTGTGCCAAGGTCTGTATCGGGCAGTATGGAATCACCGGCAATGACCAGAGGTGTGTATTCTCTTGAATGGTCTGTAGATGGTGTACTTGGATCACATCCGTGGTCGGCTGTAATCATAAGAATATCATCAGGGCGGAGAGCAGCGAGGATTTCAGGCAGGCGTTTGTCAAAATAGGAAAGTGCAGCTGCATATCCCGGCACATCGTTTCTGTGCCCGTATTTCATATCAAAATCTACGAGATTGACAAAACAAAGTCCATGAAAATCTTCCTTCATATAAGCAAGGGTTTTATTTATACCGTCTTCGTTATCTTCTGTCCGGGTCATTTTAGTAACACCTTTTCCGGCAAATATATCGTTGATCTTGCCGATTGCCCATACATCCAGACCGGCGTTTTTGATCGCATCCAGCATAGTATTACGGGGAGGTGTAAGAGAAAAATCATGTCGTCTGCCGGTACGCGTAAATTGTCCAGGAGAGCCAATAAATGGACGTGCTATAACTCTTCCGACAGCATAGGAGCCATGACAGAGTCTGCGGGCAATTTCACAGATATGATATAATTCTTCTACAGGTATAATGTCTTCATGAGCGGCAATCTGCAGGACGCTGTCTGCAGATGTGTAAACGATCAAAGCCCCCGTTCTCATATGTTCGGCACCGTATTTTTCTATTACTTCTGTGCCGGAATAGGGCATATTACAGAGTACCTGACGTCCGGTTTCCTGTTCCAGCTGTTTGATCAGTTCATCCGGAAACCCATGTGGAAATGTTGGCATAGGATTTGGAGAAATAATACCGGCAATTTCCCAATGTCCAATTGTGGTATCTTTTCCCATGGATGCTTCCTGCATGCGCATAAAAGCTCCGTTTGGATTGATTTTCTGCTGTGCCCATAGATGCCTTTTATCGACTTTGTTTCCCTGTATTTGAAAGAAACCAAGCTTTTGCATATTTGGCATGTAAAAATGTTCATCCGTCGAAGCCGCATAAACGGTATGGCTTCCTACATCACCGAAAGCTTCTGCATCAGGAGCTTCTCCAATCCCTACGCTGTCCAATACGATTAAAAATACACGTTTCATACTATCCCTCTTTTCATTTAAGAAATATAACTTATAAATACATATCCTGCATTTTCAAAATACTTTTCTGCATGATTAATTGACATTTTTGTATGAGAGCCCGTTGATGGATCATACCAGCTTACAGAAGATGAATTGTAAGAGGTGATCAATACGGCTTCAGATGAATTTTTCATTGCCATAACCGGTTTTCCGCTGCTGATAAAATATAAAATTTCGTCTACGGTACATCCGGTGAGATTCACAGGCGTACTAATATATTTTTTGAGTATATCCATTGTTGAAGGTCCTTTTAGTTTGGAAGCATCTTCTGTTATCTGTGCAGACTGCAGAAGCATGTGCATACAGGCCTTAATGCTTGTTATATTTCCGGATACTCTTGTTTTGTCAATTAATGATACAGTGTTACTTAAAAATTTTCCGCCTCTTTCCCATATGATATTGTTATGATTATCCATTACAACACCCATTTGTTCATCTGCCTGTCGGATAGAGGTACCTGCATCATGGGTAGAACCGGTAATCTGTCCATATGCGTAAATATAATATTTATCAGAGGCATTTTTTTGTGGATCGTTAATATAAAAGGTGGTATTTTCTGTTACCATTACATATTTTGTAAATATAATATTCGGTTTTCCTTTCATGACAAATCCTGCAGGAAGTGACAGGTATTTTTCTGTAAGAGAACGGTCTGTCACACGGGCTGTCAGATCAAAGGATTTTGCCTTATTATCCTGCTGATGCTGGATACTGTCATCGGATATATTTTTGAAATGATTTCCGGATCTTCGTACTCGTTTTAACCGGATAATATCTTTATCAACATATGTTTTTATGATATATACATTTTTTGTTTGATATTGCTTTAGGATCTCACCCTGACTGTTTGCAATAATAAGTTTGTATACAGGGAGAAGCTGTTCACCTTCTTCGGATTCATAGAGGTCGGTTTTGCGGACAAAACCATATACAATACTGGAATCAATAGTTCCAAGCACTTTTATATATTGGTTTTTTGGTGCCTTTATCGTTCTTTTCTTTTCTGATTCCAGGTCAAGCAGCGTGATGGCTGTTGCCGGTTTTTTTGAACCTGCATTTGACCAGACAAAACATTTCGCTGTCTCCAACATGGCAAAATTATCACCGGATGCATTTTTTGTCAAAACAGTATATTGTCTTGAGGTAATATTATATGCATATACACGGTCATAAAGTGAAAAATAAAATATATTTTTGCGGTTTACATAGCTAAACTGTCCCAAATCCTCTTTTAACTGCTGGTAAGTTGTATCAAGTGGAAGATAGATACGCTCGTTGATCTGATTCTTCTTTGGATCATAGCTATAAAGGAGAATACCAACTCTTCCCTCATAATCACCACAATTCATATATCCATAAACAATGAAATCAATGTTTCCATTATTATCAACATTGATAATATGAATGTCATGCTGATCATAATAATCTCTGACATAGTCATTTGAGTTTTGAACAAAAGAAAATACCATATTTAGATTTTCACTGGAAAGGTCGTAATACCATAAATTTCCATTTCGTACAAAAGCTACTTTTTTATTATCCGGGCTCGATGTCAGATTAAGATCTTCTGTATTTGTAATACCAATCTTAAATTCACTTTCATAGGTTGATGTCAGTTCCGGATCAAATACGGCTTCCATGGTTCTCTGAAAATACAACAGGTAGATTCTTCCGGTTGTGTAGCGGACACGATAAAATTCTTTAATCTGGTAGGTTTCTTTTCCTGTATCCGTTTTAGCAGTTACAAAATAAGTCTGTTCGATGGCAGCTGTCTCAATATTTAATTCCTTGATGGTCGGTATACATGGAGAAACAATCTTTGGTTTCATTTTTCCCCATGTTATAAGCTTTTTGCTGGAATTAATCGTCACGTTAGCCAGTGTAGAGTCGGCACTTCCATTAGTTTCAAGATAATTATTTAGTTCAAAATCAGTATCTTTGTGAAAAGTTGCATTATGGAATTTTTGTACAAAACCTATTTTCTGTTTTAAAAAGAAATCACTATCGTAATACTTTATTCGGGTATAGTAATGAATCCTTTTACTGTAATTTGTGGTCAGTGTGATCTGCATTCCGTATTCTGTACTGGTATTCATAGCAGCATCTAAAATAAGATCAGCCGTTTTTTCGGTATCTGATTCATTAAATGCGGAAATTGTTCCTGTTCCGATTACTTTTTGGTTTGCTATATCCTGAAGTTCATAATCGAGTCTTTTAACTTTTAATTCATTGCCGGATATTGTTACACGAAATGATTTATCAGAACCGATCGGTGTAATGGACTCACGGACATTTGCACTGTTCAGGGAACTGCTGTATCCGTGAAGGGTATTTATTGTATATTTATCTGTTGTTATATTTACAAGAGGAAATGTAGAATCCTGCAGACTGGTAGCTGTTGCAGTTCCGACATTTATACTGGGAATATGCCTGCCAAAAATAAAAATGGATACACAAAATAATATAAAAAATCCAAAACCTTTATAAAAATATTTCAAAACAAACCTCCTGATGATCTTACAAATTCATAATTATAATTTTTCATACAGAGTAAAAAGCATTCTTGTCTTTAGTATAGATTGTTCCCGGAAAAAAGGCAAGGACAGTCACTAAATTTTCAGAATTGTCATATAATAATAGGAAATAATCTGATAGTAAGAGGATTTGTAATATGCAAAAACGAGTAAATTATCCAAAAGGGAATGCAATGGTTTTTCCTTTAGAATTAGCACAGATTCCAAAGGAAGAAGAAACAGTTGATCTAAAGTATTTGTACCCTTTAGAGACAGCAGAACTTAACCAGCTGGTGATGAATGTATGCGATCAGCTCGAATATGATGGAAGTCCAATGTATGACAGGTATCCGGATAAAGTTACTACAGAGCGTATGGCTGCCGGAATCTGCTGTCATTATTGCAAAGATAAAGATAAGATCGATCAGGGATGGTTAAAGCCTATGGTAGAAATTATGCTGTGTCATGAAATGAATTGCCGCCGGGAAAAAAGATGCCGTCATAAGCAGCGATTAAGAAGCTGATCATCTGTCAGATAATAATTGCTGATATACATCGCGTTTGGATATTCCACGGTCCTGAGCCACCTTTTTCATAGCTTCTTTTTTGGAAAGTCCCTGTTTTAAATAATGCTGCATATGATCCTGAAGCTCCATTTCTCTCCAGCTTTCCTGTTCTTGCAGATCCAAGATATGGCGGGAAATTCCCTCGAGTACCAGAACATATTCTCCTTTGGGTGCAGAATCCGTGTAATGATCGATCGCTTCTTCAAGAGTTGTCAGCTGTACGGTTTCGTGAAGCTTTGTTAATTCTTTGCATAGTGTTAATTTTCTGTTACCTATCGTGTTGTAAAGTTGTTTTAATGTATTTAAGAGATGATGTGGTGCTTCATAAATTATTATGGTGCGTGTTTCCGTCTTGAGGGATTCAAGGATGGCAGCACGCTCCTTTTTGTCTGCCGGCAGAAAGGCTTCAAAGGCAAAACGCCTTGTGGATAAACCGGATAATGTCAGTGCCGTAACACATGCACAGGCTCCGGGCAGAGAGGTAACAGGAATCCCTGCAGAATAGGCCTGACGGACAATTTCTTCACCGGGATCAGAAATACCCGGTGTTCCTGCATCTGTAACGAGAGCGATATTTGTTCCCTGGGAAAGCTTGGAAACAAGATATGCAGCTTTATCTATCTTGTTATATTCGTGATAGCTTGTCATAGGAGTTTTTATTTCGAAATGATTTAGAAGCTTGATGGTATTACGGGTATCCTCTGCTGCGATAAGATCAACTTCCTTTAAGGTTCTGAGGACACGAAAGGTAATATCTTCTAAATTTCCGATAGGAGTAGCACAAAGGTATAATGTTCCGGTCATTTTTTTCTCCATTTCTACATGTTATAAATACTTAAAACTTCTTTTGTATATTCACCGGGAGAGGAGTAGATTACCAAAGGCGGATCGATTTTTACCATGGAATTGCCGCCACGGACGGCATCTATAAGGATCATATTTGGTTCTTTATCCCGGTATGGATGGACAAAACGCATATGTTTTGGTTCTAATTTATATTTTTTTAGTGTAGTGATTATTTCAATCAATCGAAATGGCCGGTGTACCATAATAAAGTGTCCGCCCGGCTTTAAGATAGCAGCACCCTCCCGCACAACGTCATCAAGAGAGCATAATACTTCATGTCTGGCAATTGCTTTTGGCATATCCGGATTTTTCAGACCATGATTATTATTCATGTAAGGAGGATTTGTCGTGATGCAGTCATATACGGATCTGCCTGTAATAAGGGAAGCATTTTTCAGATCCCCGGTGATGATCCGGATCTTATCTTCTAATCCGTTTAATTGAACACTGCGTTGTGCCATATCAGCACTGTCTGCCTGAATTTCCAGTGCGTCAATGTGATCGGCACAGGATTTTGCGGTAAGAAGAATAGGGATAATTCCGGTACCTGTACCGAAATCCATAACTTTCCCTTTTGCATATGGAGCGGCAAAAGAGGAAAGGAGAACTGCATCCATTCCAAAGCAGAATTTATCAGGATTCTGTATAATATGATAATCATTGATCTGAAGGTCATCGATACGTTCCCCCGGTTTTAATTCTGCAATCATAAAAACTCCTTTATCTATTATTCGTTTGATTTGGGCCGGGATTTCCGGCTTGTCCACGGTTATTCTCTGAACGACGGTGGTTATTCATTTTTTTGCCACGCGAAGATTCTCTGTCATTGCGTCTGCTTCGTTCTTCACGAAAACGCTCAGGACGTCCTTTTTCCCGTCTGTTATCATTTTTTTGTTCAAAATTTCCACGGAAGCTTTGTTCCTGACGATCTGTTTCCGGAAGATGGAGAGCTTGATTATCATAGCCTCCTCTACTGCGGGATGGACGTTTCTCGCGGTCTTTCCAGCTTTGTCCCTGACGTTTGTTATTATCATTTTTGCTGCGGGAGTGTCCGGAATTTCGGTCATTACCATTTTGGTCAGCCGCCTGACCGCGGTCACGTTTCTGGTTTCGAGAGCGACGGTTATTGTTCCGGTCACGTTTTGATGATGTTTTTTCGTTTTGTTCTTCCAGACGATCTTCGAGATCCTGTTTTTCCATGATCTCAAGTTGTTCTAATTCTTGTGCATTTACCATTTCATTCAGGGATGCTTCTAACTCGGATCCTTCATTGGTGATCTGATGATCTTTGAAATTCAGATCGGATACAGGATATTCGCGGATCTCACGATCACCGCCTTTTTTGGTTATATAGACCTTTACAAGCTGTTTTAATACACTTGTACTTTGGACTTCACCGACATATCCATCTATTGTTTTTACTTGCGATCCTACAGATGGAAGAGAACGGTTTAACTCCTCATAAGCCTCCTGCTCATTTTTGAGGCAGCACATAAGGCGGCCGCATACTCCGGAAATCTGTGTCGGATTCAGGGAAAGACCCTGTTCTTTTGCCATTTTTATGGATACAGGTGCAAATTCAGACAGGAAAGTGTGACAGCACAGAGGACGTCCACAGATTGCTATTCCACCTAAAAGCTTTGTTTCATCGCGGACGCCGATCTGACGCAATTCGATACGAGTACGGAATACAGAAGCAAGATCTTTGACAAGCTCACGGAAATCAATCCTGCCGTCTGCAGTGAAATAGAAGAGAAGTTTATTGCGGTCAAATGTGTATTCTGAATCGATCAGCTTCATTTTAAGTTCATGCTTTTCTATTTTTTCTAAACATATTTTGTATGCTTCTTTTTCTTTTATTTCATTTTCTTCGTTTGTTTTTTCATCCTCTGGTGTAGCAGGACGAGTCAGAGGCTTTAATGGAGTTACAACTTTATCATCTGTTACTTCTTTTGGGCCTAAAACAACCGTACCGTATTCAATTCCTCTTGCTGTTTCGACAATAACATGATCCCCTCTTTTTATTTCATATCCGGTGGGATCAAAATAGTATACTTTACTTGATTTACGGAATCTGACTCCGATAATTAATATCATATTGTTTGTCCTTTCTATATAACGGTCTGATACTATTCTTTCATTGTAAGTGCCATTAATTCCATTGTGACATCGAAATTAACATTGGCATCAAGGCGCATTTTGGCTTTGTCAATTGCCTGTAAGATATTTTCGATATCTTCGTAGGTGCGAGTGCTTGCCTGATGAGAAATATCATGAAATTGATCGCGGTAAAGTAAAAGATTCGCATCCTTCGTAACTTTAAACATCAACACGTCACGATACCAAAGAAGCATCAGATCCAGATAATCATTTATCATTCCTTTTTTCTGGGAAAAAATCCGAATAGTGTCCACGATTTCGGACACATCTAAATTATCAATATTAATAAGCAGGTGAAGGGTATCTTCTTTCATTTGCTGAAAATCCTGTGAATTTGCAAAGCGAATGGCTTTTCCCATATTGCCCTGACAAAATCCGGCGGCAATTTCTGCCTGCTTTGGTTCCATGGAAAGATGGCTTATCAGATAACCGGCGATTTCTTCCTTTGAGATAGGTTTTGTATTGATCGTGACACAACGTGACTGGATCGTTGGAAGTAATGCATTCAGATTATCTGTCAGAAGCAGTATAACAGCATAGGCAGGTGGCTCCTCGATCGTTTTAAGTAGAGCATTCTGTGCCTGTTCCGTCATTTTATTTGCGTCAGGAATAATATAGATCTTGTGTCCGCTGCTGTATGGTTTGATCTGAATATCGTTATTAAGCTGTTCACGAATATCATCAACACTGATACTTGCTTTTTCATGGGTAATATAGCGGATATCAGGATGGTTGCCGGATTCAGCCTGATGGCAGGATTTACATCCGTCACAGGCATCAGAATCCTGACGTTTTTCGCATTGCAGGGTTTTTGCAAATGCATCAGCAAGCATCCGGCGGCCGGAGCCTGTCTCACCATTGATAATATATGCATGAGAAATATTTCCTGTCTCTATAGCTGTTTGAAAATGTTCTTTTGCCTGATCTTGTCCTATAATATTTCTAAAGTTGGCCATGATTTCCTCCCGGTAATAATTTGTTTTTAATGTATCAGGTGAAAAGATCGAGAATTAATCCCTGAATTTCGCCTATTTTATTTAAAATTGCCAAATGATCCTTTTCTTCCTGCATTAATTCTTCTGCAAGATCGTCCAAGGCTTCGTCAATAAGCCGAACCATACCATATACCCTGTGACGGCCTTTTTTGTCCAAAAAGTTTTCGCGGCTGAAAGAATGAGAATGTGTCACGATCTCATTCATAAATTCTTTTATCATCTTACGATATATTTTCATATCGCGAATGTCCATTTTGCGGCTTAGTTTATTTCCCTGCTGGGTAATATCCTCTATCATCACTGCAAGACCGGCCTGTAATTCCTGCTCCTGAATACTCGAAAGCAATGTAAAACGAAAGGAGCCGTCGGATTCAGAAACAGGCTGTTTCTGAGCAGTCTGAGCTGCCTGTTGAAGCTGATTTACACGTAGATCCATAAAGCCCACTCCTTTCTAAAAAGAATTATACATAATAATGACAGACCTTTGCCCAGATATCATCAGATATCTCTTTTGGTGAGCGGTTTCCGTCAATAATGACAAAATTTTCCACATCATCCAGTCGATGGATAAGGTCAAGATATCTTTCTCTGACATCAGTGAGGCGGTCAAGAGTTTCATAAATATCTGTCTGATGACGTCCTTTTGCCATGCGTTCTATTGCAGTTTCCGGGGAAACATCAATAAAAAGATGACAATCCGGTTTGATCGTTTCGTTTGCCATTTCATTACATTTCATGATCCATTCTAATGGAACAGATACACTTTGATAGGCATAATTTGATAAAACATAGCGATCGGAAAGAATGGAAATACCATCGTCGATCAATTTGCAAATGCCATTTTGAGGATTATTGAGATGATCCAGACGATCTGCAGCAAATAATGCGGTTAATGTAGCTTCATCGCCCTTGATCCTGCCGGAGAGAAACTGTCGCAGCAAAACTCCGATCGGACCGTTGCTTGGTTCCATGGTTGTAATACAATTTATGGAATGTTCTTCAATATGCTCTTTTAATAGGGAAATCTGTGTTGATTTACCACTGCCGTCGATCCCCTCAAATACAATAAAACTGCCTTTTTTTGTACTCATTGTATACCATACCCTTTCTGAAGACGTATAATATCGGATGATGCATGCTATATAACCTGATCGTAAAGATGCATTTATATGCGATATAGGTTCAAAATACCTCACTCTATATAATACGCTTTTTTTAAAACTTTCGCAAGGTTTTGAGAAGTTTTGCAAATAAAGAGAGAAATTTGTGGTACAATAGCTTAAGAGTAGACCAAGTGGCTACGAAGGAGGTTTGGGGATGGAATGGAAATTTTTGATGGCAGACAAGTCTGGACCTGCGAGAAAAACAAGAGATTACAGGCTTTTTAGCGAGAGGGTGATCAAATCTGCTCAAATGCTTGAAAAATCGTTATCAGAATACATCATCATGGAAGATGAAGATCTGAATACGAATAAACTTCTCCGGGAAACAAGAGAGATAATTGCATTGAGCGAGGATCCGGTACATACATTTCGTATGCTGCGCAGGGTCCGTAGATATGATGATCTGACGTATATACATAGCTTAAATGTTGCTATTCTTTGTCATGAATTTGCCAATTGGATGCGAATGTCTGAGGAGGAGCAGGATGAGCTGACGCTTGCGGGACTTCTTCATGATGTAGGAAAGATGGGAGTTCCGGGAAAGATCATAAAAAAAGCAGGCAGTCTGACGGATGAGGAATTTGCTATTATCAGGCAGCATCCGCAGAAGGGGTATGATCTGCTAAAGCACCACCCATTGGACGAACGTATTAAAAAGGCAGCATTAATGCATCATGAGAGATGTGATGGTTCGGGATATCCCAATGGATTGACGGAGGACGAGATTGACGATTTCGCTAAGATCGTAGCGATCGCCGATTATTATGATGCTCTTACCTCAGCAAGGGTATACAGAGAGCCGAGATGCCCTTTTGAGGTTTTTAGAATGTTTCAAAAAGAAGAACAGAAGTTTGATTCCACGTATTTACAGATATTTATGGAAGGAGTTGCCTCGTTTTATATTGGCTGTCAGGTGGTTCTGTCAGATAATAGAACGGCACGGATCGTAGATACGAATCCTACTGATCAAAGCAATCCGATCGTCAAAATTGACGGACTGATCGTAAATCTTGCAATGGTTCCTGAACTTGATGTGAAAGAGATATGCTAGAAGGAGATGCTAAGACAAAATAGATGATGTCCGTTTTATTACATAAAAAGGTGGTCCTCCAATATTGGATGGCCACCTTTTAGCATATATAAGCAGATCAGACTGCTTTCATTTTAAATTTCTGAATTTCTCTTTCGTCATCTACCGGAATCTTTTCCATACAGGCACCGAGTGCTGTCATTTTTTTATCAAAATCCTCGTAACCTCTCTCGATGAAATGGATGGAATCTACCGTAGTAAATCCGTCAGCTACGAGACCGGCCACAACTAAAGCGGCTCCTGCACGAAGATCCGGAGCTGAGATAGAAGCACCGGTGAAGCCGGTAACACCTTCTATGATCGCAACGTTTCCCTCTACCTTGATATTTGCACCCATACGTGTCAATTCGTCGACATATTTGAAGCGGTTTTCAAATATGCTTTCGGTAACAGTACTTGTGCCATTGGAAAGGGCAAGCAGAGTTGCTATCTGTGGCTGCATATCCGTCGGAAATCCGGGATATGGCAGAGTCTTTATCTGAGTGTGTCCTAAACGGTCTGTCGCGGAAACACGGACTGCATCATCAAATTCTTCTACATTTGCACCAATCTCAATTAATTTAACAGATATTGCTTCCAAATGTTTTGGGATAACATTTCGAATCAGGACATCACCCTTTGTGGCAGCAGCGGCCACCATAAAAGTACCTGCTTCGATCTGATCCGGAATAATTGAATATTCGCTGGCATGAAGCCGCTTTACACCATCAATACGGATCTTATCAGTTCCGGCACCTTTAATATTGGCTCCCATACTGTTGAGAAAGTTAGCTACATCAACAATATGAGGTTCTTTGGCAGCATTTTCAATAACGGTTCTGCCCTCTGCCATACAGGAAGCCAGCATGATATTGATCGTAGCACCGACAGAAACAACATCAAGATAAATATGATTGCCGGTCAGCTGATCTGCAAATGTATTTATCATGCCATATTCAATATTAACAGTGGCTCCAAGGGCACGAAAACCCTTCAGATGCTGGTCGATAGGACGACTTCCGATATCACAGCCTCCCGGGAGAGCTACCTGGGCTCTCTTGTATTTACCGAGAAGGGCACCTAAAAGATAATAGGAAGCACGTATTTTTCGGATAGAGTCATAATCTATAGTTACATCAGAGATAGTACTTCCATTGATCTGAACCTCGTGAGGACCTAAACGATTAACGGTTGCACCAATACTTTCTATTGCCGTAAGAAGGACATTTATATCTCTTACATTAGGAAGATTGTCGATTGTTACTGTTTCATCGGTCATGATGGCAGCAGCAAGAATACCTAAAGCAGCATTTTTGGCACCGCCAATGACAACTTCGCCATGAAGAGGGTTACCGCCCTTAATAATAAACTGATTTTCCATTTTGCACCTCATTAAACACTTTTTTTGCAAAACTCATTTCACCACTCTTGTAGAATAGTGAAGACATACATACCATACATTATAAACAAATCATGTAGTCTGTCAACCTATTTTCTTCTGTTTTCAAAATAAACAAAAGAGTCGATTGCATCAAAAATATCCTGAAAAGTTTCGCGGGGAGCGACATCAATATATTTTTGCAGGATTTCCTGTTCTGCCTGCCCGTGATAACGTCCGTAAAAGATATCAAAAAGATTATGCCCACGCACATAAATTTTAATCAATTCAATATTGTCCTTGATATCCTGTTTGCTCTTAATACGGATGTTATTGATCCTCTGCATTCTTTTCATGCTATTTAGCTTAAAAAGATAATCTTTATATTTTTTAAATAGAATGTTATAGAAATCTTCTTCGTTTTTTATAACACCGATTTTTGCCATGACTACAGGATCCAGGAAATAATTTTCAAAGGAATAGTACTTTAAGATCAATACATTTTTTGGTTCAACCTTTGGAAGATTTCCCATGTCTTCTTTTGCACGCTGTCCATAATAACTGCATAGCTGTTTTTTTAAATATTTTGGATTTTTTCCATCGCTGTCGCGGATCATAAGAAATTGATCCTTTAAATAAAGTTTATTTATATATTTAAGATTTGCATATGTCTTGATATTGGTACAGCTGTTGACGGGGATGATAGTTATCCTTTTTAATTTGCCATCTTCATCGTAGATCTCTGAGTAATATTTTTGTAAAAGCATAGGAAGCCTGTTGCTGTCCTGTTTGCCCTCAACGATGAAGACAAAGCTGACATTCATCAGGTCGTTTGCCGTATATCCGAGATCGTCCAGTATCTGATCAATATCTGTTTCTGATCGGATCGTTGTATAGTATTCCTCATCTAAAAGGACTTCCTTGATCTGTTTTGATGAGAAATTAAAAATAAGATTTGGCGAGTGTGTTGAAAAAACAACCTGGTTTTTCTTGGAAAGGCGGTATAGTATCTCACTGGCTACCTTTTGAAGCTGAGGATGCAGGTAGATTTCAGGATCCTCCATCAAAATAATGCAGGGGAGAGTTTTCGCCTCATCAATATATGCTTCAAGAAGAGAAAGTGCATATATACTTTTAATGCCTTCGCTGAAAGTGCTTAATGAAGAGACATAGCCACCGCGGTCTCTATTGATCAGCTGTGTATCGATGTGAAGGAGATCGTTCAGATCGAAATCCAAAACATAACGTATCTGCTGGGAAGGATTTCCGTTTCGATGAAAATAGTAATTTACTTTTTCGGCAAATTCGTTCAGATTGGTGCGAAAAAGCTTATACTGCAGCAGTCGTGTGGTTTCAAATAGAGTAAGCTCCTCCGGTGTTTTTTTATTGATCAGACCGATACACTGAAAGCAGCGGTTACACTTTCGGGTTGGATCAAAGGTGCATTGATTGTCTTTGAGCATTTCAAAGGATTCTTTGTCATAAAAACTAAACACATCATTTTGCAAAGCATCAAGATTTCTGGTTTGGTCGATGTGATAGATTTTTGGAAAAATTTCCGGTATGTAAGGATTATGCTTCTGGATGCCGTCATTATAGCGTATTCTGCCTTCGGGATTGATGTGGCACGTAAAGGTTACTGTATTATTTTGAAAGGACGGAAGGACCGTGGAAAATTCTTCCAACCATTTATCGTAATCTTTATGTTTGCTTACGATTCCCCTGCTGTGATAATAAAGAAGATCCTCTTCAGTAAATTCAATGGAAATAGTTATATCAATACTTCGTTGCGGATCCAGAAATTCACGGGGGTCAGGAGTATGGTATCCGGTGGCGGTGAGTATGGCATCAATGACATTTGTTTTTCCGGTATTATTCTTTCCGACAAGAATCAGGGCATTTTCAAGCTCATCAATCTCCAGATTCCGGATAGACTTGTAGTTTTCTATTTTTAAATGACTTATTTTCATATGCTCCCCTCCGATTTCTATCCCATCTTAAGTGGATCAGTTTCTTTTTTTATTATATGTTTTTGATCTTTTGGTTGTGCTTTTCCTTTTGGTTGTTTTCTTTTTACGAATGGAATAACCAAAGTGTCCGAGAGCCTTTCCGAGGCTGTAGTAAGTACCGTGGGAATATGCCAGCAGGCCGGCATCCTCCAAATGCAGGGAACCTTTTTCATCCAGATATTTTTCGGCAACATGTACTGCTGTAACATCTGCAATAAAAACATGGTGGGAACCAAGCTCCAGTACTTGTTGTACGTGACATTCGATATTAACAGGTGCTTCAGCAATGAGAGGACACTTTACGGTATCAGCCGGAACAGGTGTTAATCGGCAGTCGGTCCATTTGTTTCGGTCTTTGCCGGAGCGGACACCACAGTAATCGGTAGCCTGAGCCAGTTTGGCGGTGGTCAGGTTGATGACAAATTCTCCGGATTCACGGATCATCGGATAGGAGTGACGTTCCGGTCGTATTGCAATATATGCCATGGGAGGATTTGTACACAAGGTTCCTGTCCATGCTACTGTTAATATATTGGAAACATGGTCTGTATCACCACAGCTTACCATTACGGCAGGCAGAGGGTAGATCATGTTTCCCGGTTTAAAATTGACTTTTTTCATAGTAATCTTCCTATCATATATTTTACTTAAAACTCGCAAAACCACTCTTGTAGAGCTTTGCTTTCTGCTCCGCAGAAATTTTGCTCGTTAATTCGCCCCAAAAAGCAAAAGACGATTTTGGTGTCGCGTGCTTTTTCCAGGAATTATTATACCACAAATTCGCAACGCAAGGGAGCTTGATATCAAAATAAATCGGACTATTCAAAAAAAATATAATATGCTAAAATAGAGACAGTATGTAATTTGTTTAGAAAGGCAGGGGATGATCATGTCAAAGTATTTAGAGTTTGAATCTATGACAGAGGGATTGGAGAGTAAAGTGCATCAGGATTTAAAGTACAAGACGGGAAATTTTGTATGGAAGATAAAATTTAATATTCCTCTTGATCCTAAGACGGTCAATAATGTAAATCTGTATGTAACATCCATGAATTTATCACCATTGAAAACGGCAATCAGATATAATTCCCTGGAAAATGAGATTGAGGTGGAGCCGTTAGAGCCATATGCCCAGAATGAATCTTATATATTAAATATTACGACCAATGTTACTTCTTTGGGAGGCAAGCCTTTGAAGAAGCCTTTGCAGGTACAGTTTAAAATAGACTGATTTGGATGGACATTTTTATGAAAAAAATAAATTATAAAAAAGGCTTTCATCTGTTTAAGGATATGAAATTCTTTCACCGCATGATCCTGATCTATCTGATCGGTGGCATTATACCATTGGTTGCGGTGAGTATCTATACAAATATGCAGACGCGGAAAATGATGATAAAGGTGACAGAAGAGACGCAGACGGAGGAGCTTTCCGTACTGGGATCATCGATCCGCGAGTCAATGACGGTACTTAACAATGTATCCAAAAGACTTTGTTACAACAGTGACATATTAAATCTTGCAACGAAAAAATATAAAACCAAAAAGCAGTTTTATCAGGATTATAGGGAGGCAAATGCCACAATAGAAGATTATCTTAATTTCTATGCACAGGATATATCTTCTATTAATATTTATCTGGATAATAATACAATTGATCCATATGATCTGGAAAAGACGGATAATTTATGCTATTTTCGGGATTCTATCAAGAATCAGTCATGGTATAAAGAGACTGTAAACCGCAAAAATGAAGGTTACTGGTATTTCGGCAGTGGCAAAGAATCAGATAAACAGACGATGCAGTTTAGCAGGGCTATTCTGAATAAAGATGGTGGCGTGGCGGGAATTGTAAATGTTCTGATCCAGTATAATAAGACCCAAAGTACATTGGCAGAGCGTAATTATGATACAGCCATCATATATAACGATTTTTATTGGATATCAGGTAATTTCAGTTCGATCGAATATCCTTTTTTAATGGAGCAGATACGCAAAATTCACAGGAAACATATCTGCAAAAGGATCACATACGGTGTGGAGGAATATCTGATGGCGTATGAGAGAGTGCAGATGGATGATTCTCCGGATTATTATACAATAGTAAGTATACAAAATTATCAGAATATCATGTCTGATGTAAACAGGATCAGTCTGCAGGCATTTATACCCGAAGTGATCGGAATGCTTATGTCTGCAGGATTGATCATGGCATTTGCGGTATCTTACAGCAGACGTATGATTCAGCTTAGAACACAAATGCACCGGGTTGCACAGGGAGAGTATGAAAAAGTAGAACCTATTGAGGGACATGACGAAATAGGAGAGCTTTATTCGGAACTGGAACAGATGATGCGGGACATCAGGCTGTTGATGGACAGTGTTGTAGATGAACAGGTACAGAAGGAAAAGCTTCATACAAAACAAAAGGAAGTAGAATTTAAAATGCTTGCCAGTCAGATCAATCCCCATTTCTTATATAATACGCTCGAAACAATTCGCATGAAGGCTGTGGTGAATCATCAGCCGGAGATTGTGGAGCTGGTTAAAATGCTGGCAAAAACCATGCGCTATAATATTCAGGTAACAGATCGGCAGGTCACATTGAAAGAAGAATTGCAGATGGTAGAATATTATCTGAAAATTCAGGAATATCGTTTCGGTGACAGGATCACATCGGAAATGAAAGTGGAACAGGATGTCGATATTAAAGCATATATTCTGCCACTGATCATACAGCCCTTTGTAGAAAATGCATTTGTACATGGCCTGGAAGAAAAAGAAAAGGATGGAAAACTGTGGGTACATGTATATAAGAAGGAAATGAAAATATATATTGAAATAAAGGATAACGGAATAGGCATGGACTATTACGAACTGGGGCATTTACGAAAGATGCTCCGTGATGAGAATGGAGATCAGAATCATATCGGAGTCAGAAATGTAAACCAAAGGATACGTATTCTATATGGCAGTGATTATGGTGTGCAGGTGGATAGTCAGAAAAATATGGGAACAAAGGTGACGATCAGTATACCGTATCAGATGGAAGATAATCAGAATGTGTAATTTGTCGGGTAAAAATGTCGAATAATTAAGGTTTTATTTCCGTATGTTTTTGGTAAAATAGACAAGAACAATTAAATTGTAGACCTATGCTATGGCAATGGTGTACAATAAAACGTGAATATGGACAGTCTACAAAAATGAGCCGCAGGCTCATGGATTTGTAATCTGTACCAAGTTAATGAGGAGGACAATGCAATGAGAAAGACATTGAGAAAAGTAGCAGCTACTGCAAGTGCGATCGCTTTAGCAATAGCAGTTACAGCAACAGCAGTACCTGCAAGCGTATCAGCTAACCCACCAAGCAAAGCAGGTAAGAAGGCAGCTAAGGCTGAGTTTGATGCAGATGGTACCTACCATGCATATTTTGGTTTTCAGGAGACCGGTACATGGATCTTCCGTGATGAGTGGTATTCTACTACACTTGGTATCGACGGATCCGATATGAAGGGTGCAAAACTTGACTTTAATGGTGGTACACTCTTCCAGTCAAAGGATGGAAAAACAAGTGCTGTTGAGGGCACAAAAGTACAGGATGCAGAGATCAAGGGTAACGGAACATATACAGTTGGTGTATCTGATCTGAATGACTGCCTGAATACAAACGGTGATGCTGATACAAAGGTTTCTATGATCTATGTTGATACAGATATTCCTATGTCAGCAAAGGATAATCCTGTTAAGATCTCAGATGTTAAGCTTACATGCGATGGAAAGGAGATTTCAATTCCAAGTGATCCTTTCTACCCATCAGAGTATACAGATGAGTCAGGACTTCTTCGTTTTGATCCAATGAACAGTTATCAGAAGGATAAGGGTGAATATGCAGACAGCCCTGATATGACATTAGTTCCAAAGGACAGTATTCAGATTACATTTACAGTATCAGGATTTAATTCAGATAATCCGGATGCGGTTGCCGGTGCAGATGATGCATCAAGCGCATCAAGCGATGTAAATACAACATCTGATACAGCTGCTTCTAAGAAATCGTCACCGGTTGTTCCGATCGTGATCGTTGTAGTAGTTGTTGCAGTTGTAGCTGTAGTAGTAGTTAAAAAGAAAAAATAATTTTAACTGACTGTGTTAATCAGATATGACGGAAAGGAGATGGGAAAAGCCTGTCTCCTTTTTTATCCGATATGATGCGTTGAATTATGTCGGAGGAAAAGTCGTGTATTTTTTCTCTATTATTTACGGTATCCATGAGAAAAAAATGCATGTATAATAAGAATAGTGTAAACTCTATAATCATCTTGAAGTCTTCTCTGGTCTGTTTACGGAGATTAGAACGGTGGGATGAAATAAGTAATACAGGAGGTTATTATGAAAGAATCACAAACAGAGAAAAGGGGAGCGGTGGATTATATCTACATGGTGCAGAGAGTGATTGCGATCTTCTCTGTTATTTCCGTTTTCTTCCCTTTTATGAATCCAACCAGGATCTGTAAACTGGTAAATGAGAATACGTCATTGTTTACAGCAGCAGTATCGTATTCTACGTTGACCAGTGAAGCCGGTCGTGCACTTCGTATGAACTGGCTGAGTCCTGCAGCATTTTATGTGTTATATGCAGGTGCAGTGATAGCCGTGATCGGTGTTGCATTCGTCGTTGTAGGCGGTTGCATGTCACTCGGTAATACCAAGATGAAAAGAGGAGGTATCCTCTGGTCTATTCTTGGTAGTATTGTAGAGATTGCCGGATTTGTTGTAACGATTATTGCATATAATATCGTAAATAGTTCAACAATGTCTACAAAGCTTGATAAAGTGGGACCTACATTTCCGGTGGCCGCAGTTACATATATTATTGTGGCTGCAGCACTTCTGGTAATATCCGTCATAATTCTGATGGCACTGCCTAAGGCAGCTCCGGATGAGAAGATGGAGATGCATCCACAGTATAAACTGTTCCTGATGGTACTTCCATTTTTGGCATTGGCATTCGTATTCTGTTATCTGCCACTTTGGGGATGGAGATATGCGTTCTTTGATTATCAGACAGGTGGAACATTGAGTATGTCAAACTTCGTAGGATTTAAGTGGTTTACATATCTCTTCCAGAATGGAGCAACCCGTGCTGATATTGTTCGTGTAATCAGAAATACATTTGCAATGTCCGGTCTGGGTCTGATCACACAGTGGATTCCTATGGCATTCGCTATTTTCCTTTGTGAGGTCAAGAATCTGACATTCCGTCGATTTATTCAGACATTTACAACAGTTCCAAACTTCATCAGCTGGGTATTAGTATATGCTTTGGCAATTGCTATTTTCTCAACAGATGGTTTCATTAACGAATTTGCAAGAAGCATTGGTCTTTTAGCAGAGGGTGTTGATGGTAAGAACTTCCTTATGGGCGATCACCTTACTTGGATCAAGATGTGGGCATGGGGAACATGGAAAGGTGTCGGCTGGAGCGCGATCATCTATATTTCAGGTATTGCAGGTATCGACCAGCAGTTGTATGAGGCTGCTACGGTGGATGGTGCAGGTCGTTTCCAGAAAATGTGGAATATTACCGTTCCGGGTCTTTTGCCAACATTCTTCGTATTGTTGCTGATGGCAGTTGCCGCTGTCCTGAGTAATGGTCTTGATCAGTATCTTGTATTCTGTACAGCACAGAATAAGAATCATATCGAGGTTCTTGATCTTTATGTATACAACCTCGGTCTTGGTAGCGGTGGTAGTATTCCTCTATCTACCGTGGTAGGTATGTTTAAGTCGGTAATCAGTGTAATCTTGCTGTTCGGAGCAAACTCGCTTTCTAAGGCACTCCGTGGCGAGAGTATTGTATAAGGAGGTGAACACAAATGGCAATGACAGCACAAGAAAAATTAGACGCTAAGAGAGAGAAAGAGTATAACAAGACTCATAAGCGTATGTACAAATTAAAACCAGGTGACATTGTGTTCAATATTTTGAACTACGCATTTTTCATTTTGTTCACCATCACATGTATTTTCCCATTCTATTATCTGTTTATCAACACGATTTCAGATAATACGCTGGTACAGCAGGGTTTGATCAATTTCATTCCACGAGGATTGAATATTAACAACTATAAAGCACTGGCTGGTGTAGGTGACCTTGGATATGCATTCATCGTATCTATTACGAGAACAATCTTTGGTACTGCTTTGATGGTTGTTGCATCTGCATTTGTTGGTTATCTTGTAACAAAGCAGGAAATGTGGCACAGAAGTTTCTGGTATCGTGCGATCGTGATCACAATGTATTTCAATGCAGGTTTGATCGCAACATATTTGAACCTGGTAATGCTTGGACTTACAAACCATTACATGGTTTATATCATTCCTGGTATTGTGGCACCATATAATATCATTTTGGTTAAGACGTATATTGAGTCTATCCCGGCAGAGCTGGAGGAAAGTGCATTTATTGATGGTGCTTCGTACATGCAGGTATTTACAAAGATCATTTGGCCACTGAGTAAACCAATTCTTGCTACAATCGCTATCTTCGGTGCGGTAGGTCATTGGAACTCTTTCCAGGATTCTTTGATTTACATGAGTAATGAGCCTAAGCTGTATACATTGCAGCACAGACTGTATATTTATCTGAATCAGTCATCAAACCTGCAGGCATCCATGAACTCAGGTGGTGAGGCTGCGAAGTCAGCATTTGCTGCAGCATTGAACACGAAGGTTATTAAGTATACGATTTCTATGATTTCCGTAATACCTATTTTGATCGTGTACCCATTCATGAACAGATACTTCGAAAAAGGTATCATGCTGGGTGCTGTAAAGGGTTAATGCGAGAGTGCAGACTGATATTCTAGGAGATTATAATGTACCGGGGGCACTCAACTGCTCCTGGTATTTTTCGACAATATATGTCGGATATGTATAAGATGGAGAATGGTCTGATTACACGAAACGGAGAATAAGACAGGATGAAATTTTTTAGTGTTGATAGTCCCTTATATAAGTTTATGAGTCGTTTGATGGACATATTTAAATTAAACTGCATGTGGCTCTTATGTAGTATTCCGATTGTAACGATGGGGGCCGCAACCACAGCAGCATATACGATTACCTTGAAAATGGTAGATGACGAAGAGGGATATATTGCCGAACCCTTTTGGAGGGAATTTAAGGCAAACCTGAAAAAGGGAAGTATTACCGGAGTTATCATATTATTTGCCTGCTATGCAGTATATTTGGATTTTCAGTTATATCATGCGGTAAAACAACACAGTATTATGTTTTTGATCATAGGTGTGGTCGGGATTTATCTGATCTTTATGCATGGAGTATTTGCGTTTCCGTTATTGGCACGCTATGAAAACAGTATTATTAATACCATGAAAAATTCCTATTCCATTGCGGCTAAATTCTTGGGAAGGACAGCATTTCTGGCGGTTCTTCTGGCGATTGAGGTTATTATCATTTTATGGAATCTGACTACAATGTTTGCAGGCCTTTTGATCGGACCGGCATGTATCATGCTTACGATCAGCGGATTTGCCAGTTCGTTCTTTAAGGTTATTGAGAGGGAAAACCTGATGGCAGATATGGAAGAAAAAGAGTCTGCACATTTGAATGGCGAGCCGGTATCTGAGGACGAAAAGGAATAAAATAGTAAAAGATGTATTTCGTGTACATTATTATTGAATCTGCACGACTAACATAGTATAATCGGGTAGGCGAGGAAAACAATAAGAAAGGATGGATATTATGAGAAAAGGATTAGGAAAGAAAATGCTTTCCATGCTCCTTGCAACTAGCTTGGTAGCAGGAACAACGGTTGCAGCTACCGGATGTAAATTCGGCAGCAACAGCAATGAGCCGATTACCCTGACTGTATACAGCCAGGTAGCAAACTCTTCAGGATTACAGAAAGGATGGGCAGCAGATATCATTAAAGATAAGTTTAATGTAAAGCTGAATATCGTGCCTGATGAGAGTGGTACATTCCAGACAAGAATGTCAGATGGAGATCTTGGAGATATCATTATCTGGGGTCATACAGATGACAACTATGCAGCAGCAATTAAGCAGGGTCTGCTTTATGATCTGGAGGAGGATGATATCCTCAAAGAGAATGCACCTTATGTATATGATAATATGCAGGATGCACTTGCAAAGAACAAAAGATTAACAGCATCTATTCTTGGAGACAAGAAAGATACACTTTACGGATGGGGCGGTGAGGTTGCTACATCAAGTAAAGATCATCAGTCATTCTTCTATACATGGGATACTCGTTGGGATCTCTACAAGAAGATGGGATATCCAAAGGTTAAGGATATGAATGACATGGCTAAGCTGTTAAAGAAGATGCAGAAAATGGATCCTAAGGATGATGCAGGCGGAAAGACATATGCGGTTTCTCTGTGGCCTGACTGGGATGACGCAATGGTTATGTATGTAAAGGCTACTGCTACAGCATATTATGGATATGATGAGCTGGGTATTGGTCTCTATGATCCAAAAACAGGTAAGTATCATGATGCTCTTGAGGAGAATGGTCCATATCTTGAGATGCTGAAATGGTATAACAATCTGTATCGTCAGGGTCTTGTAGATCCGGATTCCATGACACAGACATATGAGCAGATGTCAGAGAAGGTAATTAACGGTGGTGTACTGTTCTCCATCTTTAACTACTCCGGATCACTTGGTTTCAACACAGATAAGCATATGAAGAAGGGTGAGTACATGTATTGTATGAAACCGGAAGAGGCTTCTCCTATTGTTTATGGTATGAGTACACTTGGAACAGGATATGTAACATCTATCGGTGCTAACTGTGAGTACCCGGAGCTTGCTTTGGAAGTTCTTAACTATTTCTGTACTCCAACCGGTCGTCTTGAGTATGCATATGGTCCTCAGGATGAGTGCTGGTACTATAAAGATAAGAAGACATATCTTACTGAGCTTGGTCAGGCTTGTAGAAAAGATCTGAAGACCAAGATGACAGATCATGCAGGATCATTCCAGGATGGACAGCTTCAGATGGCAGTTTCAACATGGAATGTGGATGCTCAGAACCCAGAGACAGATGGTGAGACATACAATGCTGATAACTGGGCTTCTACACAGCAGTCATCTAAGTATGATATCCAGGAAGACTGGAAGAAGAAGACTGGTTGTGAGGGTATCAACGATTACATGGAGAAGGGTAAATATACTGTATCTCCAGGTACAGAGTACTCTGCAAGTGCTAAGTCTGATGAGTTGAAGACAGTATGGAAGCAGGTTACAGATTCAATCAAGAACGAGTCTTGGAATGCGCTCTATGCTAAGAATGATGCACAGTTTAATAAGGCTGTTGCAAAGATGAAGAAAGATACGAAGGGTTATGGTTATGACAAGTGTCTTGAGTGGTCTCAGAAAGAGGCTGCTACACGTAAGTCTTTGGAGGATCAGCTTTCAAACTAATCCTGTATGATAAATATAAGTAAATAACCGGGACGGTTTCAGAATAAATTTCTGAAACCGTCTTTTTTGGTGTATAAGAAAATGCTTGCAATGTAGGAAAAAGTAAAACACCGGTTTTGACTTTTTTCTGATAAAACATACTTGCATGATCCACCCAAAAGTGATAAGATAAGCGACAGCGTTGCTTATGCAATTTAATTAGACGCATAAAGATGTCGAGTGTTCGAGACCTTCCACTCGTAAAACAAAACTAAAGGAGATTAGAAATGAGAACAAAAAAACTTTATTTTATCACACAGGCAGCAATGATCGCTGCAATCTATGTCGTAATGACAGTGTTTATCAACACGTTCAATCTTGCATCAGGAACAATTCAGGTAAGAATATCAGAGGTATTAACGGTGCTTCCATATTTTACACCGGCAGCAGTACCGGGAGTATTTATTGGATGTCTGTTAAGTAACCTGCTCACAGGAGCAATGCTTCCGGATATAGTATTTGGCAGTCTTGCAACATTATTAGGTGCATTGGGAAGCTGTGCTTTAAGAAAACATTCTTTTTTGGTGACATTGCCACCGGTGCTTGCTAACATGCTGATCATTCCATTCGTGCTTCGATATGCATACGGCTTAAAATATGTAGTGCATGGGATTGATATTTCCATTCCGTTTCAGGCGGTCACAGTGGGAGCCGGTGAAGTAATTACATGTTGTATTTTTGGCAGTTTGTTGATCAAAGCATTGTCGCCATATCGTCAAATGCTGTTTCATTCGGACATGCAGACAGATGGGCTAGAGAAAGCAAGATAGATAATGTGCCTGAGCCACAAAGAGATTCTGGCAGCTAAGCAATAAATCAAACAAATAAAACCCTCAGGAAAGCTTATTAGTCTCGAAATAAACTTTTCTGAGGGTTGTTTTATAGTGTATAAGATATACTTGTTTTGCCTTGTTTTATTGTGCCGAAGCATCGTCAATGATCTGACATACTGTATCAAGGATTAGCTGTGATGTATATGGGGAATCATCAGACAGAACAACTTGATCCGGTGAAATATCCTGTGCCAGCTGGTCCGAAATTTCTTTTACGGCCGGTTTGATCAGAGGATACATTGTTTCAACAGATTCTTTCATGTTAATTATTTCAACAGATTTAACACGGTCTTTGTCTAGAGAAACACGTAAATTAATTTTGGCATCTCCAAGGGCAAGTTCGCTGTTATAAACACCCGCTATATATTTGTCCCCATTTGCGTCTGCCGACTTTTTTGAAACGGCGGAGGGTGAAGCAGTCCCTGTAGTTTCTTTTGCTTTGCCCGGCCAGAACATAAAAAAGAGAAGAATAAGCAGTAGAATACCGAGTCCGACAAAAATGGCGGTGTAAATAATTTCTTTTAATTGAAAAATAACAATCCTTGTTCGCGACATAGGAAAACCTCCCCATAAGATAAATTTCCGGATATTACAGTATATTCCGGGGAGAGAAAAATAGAACAGCATAGAAAAAATAAAAGTTTGGATGGTGAAGCATAACGTGCGGCAGATGCGAAGCGGCTGGATTTTGGAATTATTATATCGTATAATATAGGCAAAAAAGATATATAAGGGGAGAGTGTATGGCTGTTCATTTTATTTTAGGAGGCTCCGGAAGGGGAAAATCATATTATCTGAATCACATGATCGCAGAGAGAGCAAAACAGGAAACAGACCGTTTATTTTTACTATTGGTTCCGGAACAGTCTACGATGCAGACGCAGAGGGAGATCGTAGCGATAAGTGATAATAAAGCAATTATGAATATAGAAGTTCAGAGCTTTGTGCGCCTGGCGTATCGTATATTTGGCGAGACAGGAACGGCAAATCTGCCGGTGCTGGATGATATGGGAAAGACGATGATACTCCACAGAGTTCTTTTAGAAAAGGAAAAAGAGCTTCAGTACTTTGGCAAGAATGTTCATAAAAAGGGATATGTTGCCGAAATTAAATCGTTTTTGTCTGAAATGATGCAGTATGGTATCGAAGAAAAAGATCTTCAGGATATGATCCGGGCAGCAAATGGTAAAACAGCCCTGACAAATAAGCTGGAGGATATGAGGACGGCATATAGAGGATTTCGGGATTATCTGAAAGATAATTATATCACCTCAGAGGAAGTATTGACAGTTCTAAGTGGTGTTGTTTCAAAATCAAAGCTGTTACAGGGAGCAGTAGTATGTCTGGACGGATTTACGGGATTTACACCTGTTCAGTATCAGCTTATAGAGGAATTAATGAAAATATGCAGTGATGTATATCTGACTGTGACACTGAATAAAGGCGAAGAAATTTATCATATCGGGGAAAAGCATGAACTATTTTATCTAAGCAAAAAGACAACGGCACATTTTATACAGATGATCTGTGAAAATAATATGGATGAACCGGAAATAGTATATACGGGACAAGATGTGACGGAAACAAGGTATGCACATTCCTCCCAGCTGGCATATCTGGAGCAGAACCTGTTTCGTTTTCCGGTCAGGGCGTATCCCGGACAGCAGGAAGGGGAGGTACAGGATCTAAGCATACATGTGTTGAAACAGCCTCAGCAGGAAATCCGCTTTGTTGTTGAGAAAGTATTAAAGCTTCGCAGAAAAGGATATCGGTACAGAGATATCGGGGTCGTAGCGGGAGACATGGAGATATATGGAGTTCTTGCAAAAAATGCATTTGACCGGGCAGGGATTCCCTGTTTTATCGATCAGAAAAAGAGTATTTTATCCAATCCGTTCATTAGTATGCTGGACGCCTTATTCGATATCATCCAATATGATTTTAAATATGATACGGTGATCCGGTATCTGCGGGGCAGATATTCTCCATTGACACCGGAAGAAACAGATCTGCTGGATAATTATCTCCTGGCATCAGGAATCCGTGGCTATCGCCGATGGAATCAGGAGTGGGAGGTATCGAATGCTTTTTGGATCAGAGATGAAGAAAAGAAAAATGAGATTAATATAAAGATTAACGAGATTCGGGAAAAGGTATGCACAATATTTGGTACAGTGTATGAACAAATACGCACAAAAAAACATCTCATAAAAGAATTTGTAATGGTACTTGTAGAGTTTATAGAGAAGGAGGATTTTTATCATAAGCTGGAGTGTGATGTGGAAAGATTCGAAGCAAATGGAAATCAGGAAGAAGCCAAAGAGTATGGCCAGATATATGGGATTGTTATAGAAGTTTTTGACCGGCTTGTGGAGCTTCTGGGTGACGAGAAAACAACGCTCAGAGAGTTTAGAGAATTACTCGACACAGGCTTTAGTGAAGCAAGGGTTGGGTTGATTCCGCCGGGGGTAGATCAGATCGTCGTGGGAGATCTTACAAGGACGCGACTGGATCACATAAAATATCTGTTTTTCCTTGGAGCCACCGATGCCAATATTCCCAAAGGAGCAGGTGGCGGTGGAATATTATCGGCGACGGAAAGAAGTTTTTTTGAACAGAAAGATTTCGAACTGGCACCGACAGAGAGAGAGAAGATATATACGGAGCAGTTTTATCTTTATCTGACCTTAACAAAGCCATCAAAGCATTTGTACTTGTGTTTGTGTGAATCCGGCAATGATGGACGACAGCAAAAGCCTTCTTATCTGATTGAACGGGTGAGAAAGTTATATCCTGAGATCAGGGTGGTTATAGAGGAGCAGAGAAATGATAATGGATATATTCTGGGGGATGATGAGGGCCTGGGGTATTTGATCCGGGGATTGCGGGACAGAAATTATCTGGATACGAGATGGCAGCAGATATTTAGCCACTATAAGGAAAATCAGCCGGATCGTCTGCTGAAAATATTAAGTGCGGCATTTTATATTCCGGAAGATGCAAAGCTTACAAAGAGCGCTGCGCAGATGCTGTATACAGATATGATACGTGGAAGTGCCTCAAGATTTGAGCTATATGCTTCATGTGCATACAGATATTTTTTGCAGTACGGATTAGGTTTAGGAGAACGGGAAGAGCGTGCAGTCGCATTTTATGATATCGGAAATATTATTCATGAAACATTGGAATTATATACCAAGGATATGATCAGGAATCATCAGAACTGGCAGGAGATAGAAGAAGAGGAACGACAAAAGAAAGCAGAAGAATGTTTTGAAGCTGTTGTAGATGAGTATAAGAGCGGACTGCTGCAGGACAGCTTTCGAAACCGCCATTTGATGAATTCCATGAAAAAAGTGCTTCATCGGACGATCAGGTCAATATCGGAGCAAATGGATATTGGAGAATTTCAGACGATCGGCAGTGAGCTTCGTTTTGAACAGGTACACGGTCCGCTTGTGCTGCGGGGAAGTGTTGACCGGATCGATAGTTTGTCCGTAGGGGATAAGGAATATATATCTATTGTAGATTACAAGACAGGAGAAAAGGAAATCTCTCTTTCTGATTTTTACTACGGTCTGCAGATGCAGCTGGTAATTTATCTGCAGGCTGCGGTAGACGACGCCAAGGGACGCAGAAGCAGTTTGAAAAAGCAGATCATTCCGGCAGGAATATTTTATTTCCATCCAAAGGATCCGATGCTGGACGGATACGTGACAGAGGACAACAGGGAGGGAGAGATTCTAAAACAATTCCGTATGAAAGGATTGATCAACGAGACAGATGATGTAATGTATGCCATGGATCGTACATTTCGTCCGGAGCAGGGGGCAGGGCTTGCGGCAATGGTAAAATCTAGCATTATTCCGGTGTCTACCAAAAAAGACGGAAATATCAGTAAAACATCAGAAAAATATCTGGCAACGGAGGAAGACTTTGATCTGTTGATGAAAGATACTAAAAATAAGCTTATGGAAATAAGCAAGGGAATTATCGAAGGGGAAATAGGGATACATCCGTACAAGAAAGAGGATGACAGTACATCCTGCGATTATTGTCCGTATCATGCTGTCTGCCGGTTTGATCCACGACTGGGTAATACATACCGTAAGCTGCAGGAAATGACAGATGATCAGGTCTACGATGCACTAAGAAAAAAATATGGTGAGCAGGGGGAGGAATAAGAAATGGGAGAAGTGAAATGGACACAGGATCAGCAGAAAGTGATCGATTTAAGAGATACTAATATTCTTGTGTCTGCTGCAGCAGGTTCCGGAAAAACAGCTGTCCTTGTGGAACGGATCATTCAGGAGGTAACACAGGGAGAATCGCCTATTGATATTGACCGTCTGCTGGTGGTGACATTTACCAAAGCTGCTGCGGCAGAAATGAGGCAGAGAGTCGGCAAAGCTATGGAGAAAAGCCTCATTGATCATCCGAAGGATAAACGACTTCAACGGCAGCTGTCTTTATTGCACAATGCACAGATAACTACAATTGACAGTTTTTGTCAGAATATAATCCGCAATTATTTTCATGTGATCAATCTGGATCCGGTATTCCGTGTGGCAGATGAAACAGAGATAAAGATTATGAAGCAGGAAATATTGCAGGAGCTTTTAGAGCAGTGCTATGAAGAGGCAGCACTTAATCCTGAGGAGAAAAGCAGTAAAGAATTTCTTGCAATGGTAGATATGCTCTCAACAGGCAGGGACGACAAAGCCATAGAGGGTCTGATACTTGATATGTATAACATGTCGCAAAGTGCCCCATGGCCGGAGGATTGGCTGAACGATGCTGAAAAATTATATGTGTACGATAATGTGGACAGTTTGAAAAGTGCTCCGTGGGTCAGAGAAATGGAAACATATCTGGGAAACATGCTGAGTGGATATCTGGAACGGGCAAGCCAGACATTAGATATCTGTTATTCGAGGGGGCCGGCAGAATATGCGGATGCAATTCGATCAGATATAGAACAGTTGAAACAATGTGTGGCACAGTCCGATTTTGAAGGATACCGTCAAAGGATCGAATGTATACAGAAGGTACGTCTGGCCTCCAGCAAAGAGGAGAAAGAAGTCAAGGAAGCCGTTCAGAATATGCGAAAGACGTATATGGATTCCGGGGTAATGAAATTGAAAGAAAAATACTGTATTTATACTCTGGATGAACTGGCGGATCAATTGAGGGAAACAGCACCTGCGGTAAAAGGGTTAGTAGAAACGGTCAGAAAATTTACTAAAGCTTTTGCGGAAAAGAAACGGGCAGAGGCAGTTCTTGATTTCAGTGATATGGAGCATTTTGCACTACAGATATTGATCGATCATGAGCATGGGGATGTCCCCAGTGATGTGGCAAAAGAGCTCAGGGAGTATTATCAGGAGATAATGATCGATGAGTATCAGGACAGCAGCTATATACAAGAGGCTCTGTTATCCTGTCTCAGTCGTGCACAGGATGGACAGAAACCCTATTTATTTATGGTGGGAGATGTTAAGCAGAGTATATACAGATTCCGTCAGGCGAGACCGGAGCTTTTTAATTCAAAATATGAGGCATATGATACTGACCATAAATTGGGACAGAGGATCGACCTGCATCAAAACTTCCGAAGCCGGAAAATGGTGCTGGATTCTGCAAATTATCTATTTCGGCATTTGATGCAGAAATGTCTTGGTGGGATCGTATATGATGAGGCTGCAAGTCTTGTTTTAGGAGCTGATTTTCCGGACAGTAGTAAATGTACAGCGGGAAAAAGCGAAGTGCTGGTGATACAGGAAAACCGGGAATTTATGGATAAGGATTCTCTGGAGGCAGCAGTTATCGGGGAGCGGATCCGCGATATGGTACAGGGGAAGGAGCCCTTGTATATATATGATAATGAAGATTATCGTCCGATAAACTATAGAGATATTGTAATCCTGCTGCGAAGTCCATCAAAGCTTTCGGATAAATATATAGAAGTATTATCATCTATGGGGATCCCGGCATATTGTGAGACAAAGACGGGATATTTCAGTGCATTGGAGGTAGAAATAATTCTTGATCTTCTCCGGGTTATTGATAATCCAAGACAGGATATTGCATTGGCGGCTGTGATGAGATCTGTACTGGGAGGATTTACGGACAGTGAATTGGCACAGATCAGTGGAGATAAGGAGAGGATTAATTATTATGATGTGCTGATGAACGAGGAGCTTCCCGGTCAGTTGAGAAAAAAAGTATCCGATTTTTGGAGTATGATCCAAGGGTATCGGGAGTTATCCGGTGTTGTATCTGTGTATGAGCTGCTTCAACGGGTTTACCGGGAAACAGGATATTATGATATAATGTCAGCTATGCCGGCGGGAGAAAAGAGGGCGGCTAATCTTGACCTTTTGCTGCAGAAGGCACTTGATTATGCACAAATAGGTAACACGGGTATCTTTTCGTTTATACATTATATTGAAAGCATGAAAAAATCGGAGATAGATTTTGGCGAAGCATCCTTGATAAATGAAGGAATGAATGCCGTGAGGATCATGAGTATCCACAAGAGTAAAGGATTGGAATTTCCGGTTGTATTTCTGGCAGGGACAGGACATAATTTTAATCAGTCAGATGCCAAGGGTGTCGTGAAAGATAATGATTATGGAATGGCGATCGATTATATTAATCTGCAGGAAAGATATAGGACAAAGACAATATTAAAAAATTATCTGGCAGACCGGTCTGTGGCGGCAACAATGGCGGAGGAGATACGCGTATTATATGTTGCACTGACCAGGGCAAAGGAAAAACTGATCATTACAGGGACGGTCAAAAAGGCAGAAGAACAATTAGAAAAATGGACGATGCAGACAGCACAGTATGGTTTGATCGATCTGATCTCGGCAAAAAATTATATAAGTATGATAATGCCTCTTGTATGTAAGGAGAGTGCAAGTGCATATTTTCGTGTGCAGGAATGGGATAGTGATAAGCTGACAGGACTGACGGCAGATAAACTGGCAAAGGATATCGTAAGTTATGAAGATTTACGACATTGGGATACCAATATATGTTATAATAAAGAAGTCAAAGAGGAAATAGATGCAGAAACAGAATTTGTATATCCCTATGAGGCGGAAAGGGATATTTCCGTAAAGATATCCGTTACAGAGTTGAAAAAATTGGAACTGCAATTAAAAAAACTGGAGGAGGATGTCTGGACCTTGGAAAATCCCGTGGAAGAGGAGATACCGAGACCGGGATTTCTGCGTGAAAAGGAGAAAGTGACAGGGGCTCATCGGGGAACTGTGTATCATTTGATCTTTGAACATCTGCCCTATGAGAGTATGAGTGAGTCGACGACGACCGAAGAATTTAGCCGGTGGATCGAGGAATTTGCTTGTAAGGGATATCTCACGAAACAGGAGAAGGAAATTGTCCGACCGCAGGATTTTTGTGCTTTTTTAAGGACAGAACTTGGTAAAAGAATGGCGGCGGCATCTGCAAAGGGGGCTCTTTACAGAGAACAGCAGTTTATGATGGGAGTGCCTGCATCTATGCTGCATCCTGAGATCACAGGGGAAGAAGATATCCTGGTTCAGGGGATTATAGATGCGTGGTTTTTGGAAAATGATGAAATCATATTGGTGGATTACAAGACGGATTATGTGAAAACAGATCTGAGAGAGCTGGAAGAAAAATATAGTGTACAGCTTCGTTATTATGCGGAGGCATTGGAACGGGTAACAGGAAAAAAGGTCAGGGAAAAGATTATCTATTCTGTTGCTAAGAGCAATTTTATTTGTATATCATAAAAGGTACAAGGAAGGAGCAATTCAATTGAAGTATTCAAAAAAGAACAAATTAGTCACAGCATGGGGGATAACGGCAGCAATTGTGATAGGTATGATATTGCCTCCGATGGGATCCGTGGTGAAGGTATCCGCAGCAGGAGACAGTTATGCAGGTGGAAACACTACCGGCCCCAGGGTATCGGCAACGGCAACAGGGAAGCCTACGGCGGTAACAACAGGAGGTGGGATCGTTACACCGAGACCAACAAAAACACCTCGTCCGACGAGAACGCCTCGTCCGACCATGACACCGAAGCCAACGAGCAGCCCGCAGCCATTGGTGACAGCAAAACCAAAGGCAGATACATATCTTGGGGATCAAGATGAGAAGATCATTCTTACGGTAGGAGTGTCCGGAGAATTTGATATTGATCGTAAGGTGTATGATTCTTATATTTTAGATAAACTTGTCAAGATCCAATATTCTGCCGATGACAGCAGTATATTGCAGGTGACAGAAGAGGGACAATATAAGGCGGTCAAAGCAGGACAGACAAATATGGATGTCTGGGGATATGATACAGATGGGCAAAAGATATTTGACTATACCTATACAATAGCTGTTTATCCGGATATGTCAAAGGTTACTCTGGCAAAGAACAAGGTGACAATATATCAGGTAAAAGGAAACTACGGTGATAGTTCAGAGGTGAAGATTGCTATTAAAGGTGGGGCGAGCAGCATTTTTGATGAAAATAAAAATGAAGATCTGGTATACAGCGTAACCTCATCTAACAAGAAAATGTATGTAGAGTCAGGAATCACCAAGGGAAATCTGGTGCTTTCCTGTACAACGGCAGGTAAAACAACATTGACCGTAAATCTGTACGGAAAAGAGTACAAGGTGCATCTGACGGTTGCTGTGGTTTCGTTCAACGCAAGCTCTGTTCTTCTGGTCAAAAATAAAACGAAGGCGATGAAGATTAAAGGATACAAAGGAAAGATCACATGGAAATCCAGTCGTCCGGCTGTGGCATCCGTGACTTCCAAAGGAAAGGTACGCAGTAAAAAAGAGGGAAATACAATTATCAGTGCTAAGTTTGGAGATGTAAAGCTGGGATGTGTAATATCCGTAACAACTGCCAGGAAGAAAAAAGTGATCAGGCGGGCACAGCATATGGCAAGAACAAGTCAGTATAGTCAGCCAAAGAGAATGCAAAAAGGATATTATGACTGCAGTTCCCTTGTATGGAGAGCGTATTCAAAATACGGATACAGATTTGGAGCTGTAAGTTATGCGCCTACGGCAGCAGCTGAGGCCCAGTATATGGCAGCCCGCCATAAAATGTTAAAAGGCGGATTTAGCCGGAAAAACGCACAGAAATTAAAGTTTAAAGCCGGCGACCTGATGTTTGAGACAGGGGCTTCAAATGGTCGTTACAGGGGAATATATCATGTAGAAATGATCATAGGTTATGAATTCTATGGATGGGAGAATAATAAACCTGTTGTAGTAGTTAAATGGGCAAATCGTACAGACGGTTATTACGGATACGGAGTAGGTATTGTTGGGAAGATGTAAAGGGGGGACACGGTGACTCCAGAAAAGAAACGCAAATGGTGGGAAGGTCTTCTCTTCCTGCTGGTACTCTTGCTGGCAGGAGGTGTGAGCTGGTTTATATTATCCAGATGTGACAGGACATCACATATTTATGCATATGATGACACCCTGAAGTTAAAAAAAGAGCAGATGGCTGACAAGGGAGAAAGTCCGGCTGATGAGGAGACGAAAGAAACGGCTTCTCCGGAGGAAAAACAGCAGCAGGAGGAAGAATCCGATCCCAATATTTCCAGTGATGATTCTCCGGACAAAAAGAAAAGCGAGCATAGTGACAAAAAGACAGAAGGAGATGATCCGGCAGGGGACAGCAGGACCGGAGACGATGGAAGTGGGGATGACAAAGGAAAGGGAAATGGTGACGGAAACGGAGGGGAAACGCCGGGACCGGCACAGGAAACAACCCGTCCGACAGATGTAGATTCTACAGAGATTCCTCCGGATGCACCTTCTAAGCAGCCTGTTGATCCGCAAGAGGATAGACCTCTGGAGAGTGTAGGGCCGACTGCGAAACCGACGACAAAGCCTACGACGAAACCGGATACACATCCGACGAAGACGCCGGATCCGGAGAAAACAGCCGATCCGGATAAAGTAATACTTCTGACATGTACCTGGAAAGAAAAGGATTCTTTAATCTACGGAAAAGCAATTCCGAAGGATTCTATGGTCGTTAAGGCGAAAATGTCTTCGGGAAAAGAGAAAACTCTTTCGGCTTCGGAGTATACCATCAGTGGATTAAAAAATGATTCCATTGGCCAGCATATTATGACAATAGCCTATGGGGGTGCGGTGTGCCGGCTGCGGTATACAGTGAACAATCATATTGATCATCTGGAGCTTGACTGGGATGAGAAGGACAGACTTTATGTGGGTGAGGATGTTACAAAATCTGATGTGAGTGTTACTGCACATATGGCGGATGACACGGAATATGATCTGGAAGATGACCAGTTTACCATGACAAAGATAGATACCCGTAAAGAGGGAACAGGGAGTTTTGCGATCACTTATCAGGAATTTACGATTAAGGGTACCTATACAGTGCGGCAGGCTTATGTTACCTATATCAATAAATATTATGATGGAGATAAGTTGATAGGGACAGAGCAAAAGAAAGAAAAGATAGAGTCACCGGACGAAGAGTATGACTGGATTCTTAAGGCTCCGGAGACATACAAAGGAAAAGATTATATATTGGAAAAAGTAGGTGTCGTAGCAGATGGAAAAGAAAAGCAGGTAAAAGGAGAAAAGTACACAGCAAATCGTGTATTGGATCTGCAGATAACATATATTTATAAAAGAAATTAATAAAAAGGAGCAGGAAATATGATGAGGAAAAGAATAAGTAAAACACTGGCTGTATTGCTGGCGGCAAGTCTTACTGTGGGAAATGTGATGCCGGCAGGTGCAGCTGCTAAAAAAGGACTTTCCATGACGAAGATACAGTTAAAGATTGGGGCCAAAAAGAAAATCAAACTGTCAGGAGAGAAGAAAAAACCAAAATGGAAGATTATTAAGGGGAAGAAAAATATCTCCATGAAACAAAAAGGAAAGTATGTAGTATGGATCACGGCGAAAAAGAAAGGTAAGGCAAAGGTGCAGGCAGTTGTCGGCAAGAAAAAATATGTATGCGTCATCAATGTAAAAGCAAATAAAAAGAATCAGACAACAAAAGCACCGGCTGGGAAGGTCTCACAGGCACCGACAAAAGTTACTGCCTCTGCAGTACCTGCTCCGACTACTGATGTGACACAGACACCGGTGGTAAGTGCTCCGGTAACGACAGTACCGGATAGTAAGCCATCCGGTACTCCGGACGTGAGAAATACGGAGATACCTAAGGAAACAACAGCCCAGACAGCCAAACCGACGCAGCAGCCGTATGATGCAAGTGGAAAATATCTGCCGGATGTGGAAACATTGAGGGCACTGATCAAGAATGTGAATCAGGATGGTCAGCATGTCAGTGAAGATCTGGACAACAAGGAGTATACATGGGATACCACTGGCAGGTTGACGGGCATCAGCTGGAGCAAGACATCCATTAAGGGAAAGGTAAGCTTTCGTGGACTTTCAGAGCTGATGGAAATTGACTGTTCTGCAAATCAGATTACAGATATTGATGTAAGTGAGAATAAAAAGCTTTTGATCTTGAAATGCTATCAGAATCAATTGGAAGAGCTTGAGGTAAACAGCTGTAAGGAGTTGACAGAGTTAGACTGTCAATCTAATAAAATAACTGCGCTAAAGCTGAATCAGGAAAATTTAATGCTTTTGTATTGCCAGTCTAATAAACTAAAAGAATTGAATGTGACAAAATGTCCGGCTTTGCAGATTTTGTATTGTTACAGTAATAATCTGAAAAAACTGAATATTACAGGCTGTGCACAGTTAAATGATGTCGATGCTCATAATAACGAGGACTTTAATGATGAGGGATTTGAGTGCGGGCAAAACGATTCGTTGACAAAGCTTAATCTGGCAGGTGCATCGATCTATACATGGGATTATGCGATACCATCGCTGAAAGAACTGGATTGTTCAGAGACCTCTATTGATCTGTTCAGATATCAGAACATGGAGGGGCTTGAAGTCTTAAATCTGGATAATACAAGTTTGAAGGGTTTTACGGTATCAAAGCTTCCTAATTTGCGGGAACTTAATCTGGGGAATCTGGAGATTGATAAGATTGATATATCCAATAATGACTATTTGAAGAAATTGAATATATCCTATGCAAATCTTGAAAGTGTTAATCTGCAAAGTGATAGTCTGGAAGAATTAACCTGTTCGGGAATAGATGTTTCGGGAAATGTTGATTTTTCAGGACTTCCATCGCTGAAAATACTGGATTGCAGTCTGGCTTCTTTTGAAAAGATCAATCTGTTGGAAAATCCAAAGCTTGAGAAATTATATTGTCAGGATTTGGATCTGGAAAATTTAGATGTAAGTGCCAATGAAAATCTAAAGATATTGAACTGTTCGGGAAATTATTTACAGACCTTAAAAGTCGACAATTCCAAATTGGAAGAATTGTACTGTAATGATAATGACCTTACAAGCCTTGATATTACGGGGGCAGGAACATTGAAAATATTACAGTGTATAGGAAATCCAAAACTGCAGGGTCTTGATATTTCCCGGAACATGCAGCTGGAAAAAATAAGCTGCCCGGTCGAACTGCAGGGAAAACTGGATACAACCGGACATGAGGGGTTAGAAGTCGAGTACAAGGATAGCACTGACGAATAGGACTATATAGAAAAGAGGAAATATATGGAGAGCAGAGAGATTCAAAAAAATGTGGATGTTCTTACGAAAGAAGTGGCCAAAGTAATAAAGGGAAAAGATGATGTGATAAGAAAGATCATCATGGCGATCCTGGCATCCGGACATGTGTTGTTGGAAGATGTACCGGGACTTGGAAAAACCACACTTGCCATGGCATTTTCCAAGGCATTGGGTTTTAAGAATAAGAGAATACAGTTCACACCGGATACAATGCCAAGTGATATTGTAGGTATGTCTGTTTTTAATGAACAGACAAATGCCTTTGAATATATGGAAGGGGCGGCAGCAGGGTGCAATCTGCTGCTGGGAGATGAGATCAACAGAACCTCTTCCAAGACACAGTCTGCCCTTCTGGAGGCTATGGCAGAGGGAAGAGTGACCGTGGATGGCGTGACCCATTTATTATTAGATCCGTTTGTCGTTATCGCCACACAGAATCCGGTGACCAGTGGTGGAACACAGCCACTGCCCGATTCACAGCTGGATCGTTTCATGATCCGTTTGTCAGTAGGCTATCCGGATACGCAGAGTCAGCTGGAGATATTGCAGAATATATCGGAACATGACATTATGGAGCCGGTAAAACCTGTTTTATCGGCAAAACAGGTAGTGGAGCTTCAGAAATATATCAAAAATATGAAAGTAAGTGAGGAAGTTCTTTTATATTTAATCCATCTGTGCGAGGCAACCAGAGAGAACCCACAGATAGAACTGGGAATCAGTCCACGCGGAATTGGTGCGATGGCACAGATGTCGAAATCCCACGCTGTCTGTGAGGGCAGAGATTTTGTTACACCGGAGGATGTACTGGCAGTTTACGAGGATTGCTGTGCACATCGTCTGCTGCTTAGTTCCAGAGCAAAGAGAACGGGGATTACGGCAGCAGGTATTCTGGGGGAAATTGCGGAGAATGTAGAAAAACCTAAATTACTTCGCAAATGATCATGACAAATAAATGATATCGGAAGAACGTGGGGAGGCACAATGAGGAAAAGACTTTTTTATTTATTATGGATTGCGTTGGCAGTTCTGTTTTATCTGTGGAGTAATTCTAAAGCAGCATTACTTCTGGTAGTTATCCTTGTGGCAGTTGTGCCGGTACTGGTTTTTTTAAATGTCATGGCGGCGGGAAGGATATCGGTGGAGACACATGTGCGACAAAAAGATACAGAAAAAAATATAATTTCTGTCGGAACAGTAATACATAACCGCTCATGGTGTCCTGCATTTCAGGTACAGATAGAAATGGAACTGAGGAATCTCCTTACGGATTCTTGTGTGAAGAGAAAATTTTGTACGGCAGTATTGCCAAGGCACGATTCAAACTATAAATTTCAGGTAGAAAGTCTTTATTGCGGAAAGGTCGAAGTGGATATTCAAAGTGTCTGTGTCAGGGATCTGTTGGGAATATCAGGGTTTAAAGCTGCGTTCACGGGTGGGGACGACTGCTATATTTATCCTGAAACATTGGAACTATCCGCTGATATAGCAGAGCTCTATCAGCAAAAAGAAGAGACAAATGAGGAACGATATGTCCACAAAAAGGGCAATGATATTACGGAAATTTTGAATTTAAGGGATTATCAAAAGGGAGATACGATAAAGAGCATACATTGGAAACTATCGAAAAAGCTGGGACATAAAGTTGTAAAGGAGCTGGATATGCCCACAAGTCAGGAAGTTATCCTGATGATGGCATTGTCATCGGAAATGGAAAATAATGAGGATGCCAGAAATTTACTGGCACAAAAGTTATTGAATGTATCGGAACTGTTATTACAGGAACAGATATTCTATGATGCTGTTTTGTTGCGGGAGGAAGGTGCATCGTGTTCTCTTTACAGTATACAGGAGTCAAAGTCCCGTGACTGGTATGAACAGAGACTTCTGGATGGACAATTAACCTGGAGCAGGGACTGCATGGAGAATTATATGGCAGAGCATCATGTGTTGAATAAGTATGCTTCTGTAATTCTGGTGACAGATCAGGGAATAGCAGATTGGTATAGTGAGTACCCACAGGTGATGCATATCGTGGCAGATTCATTTTGAAAGGAGCAGAAATGGAAAAGAGCGGATTCCGGATCATTGAAAACAGACCATCTGTGAGTGAAACCTCCTGGTCTGTTTTAATATTGACAATGCTTACCACCGGGGGCATGATATTTTGTCTGCAGTGGATGTTTCAAAGTGACAAGTCATATCTGCCGGCAATTATTCTGCCGGTGGCTGCTTCTGTTTTCTTTTTCTGGCTGAATCAAAATTCCAAAAGATTTTTATATGGGTGTGTGATCCTGCTTCTTCTCATAGGAGCCGGTGGCGTGGTTAGCAGTAATTATATTGCAGCGGGTTTTTTGGATTTTTTGAATCAGGTAATAGCACAGTATAATTATGTAACGGGACAGGCGTTTGATTATTTTTCTGTTCCCGAATGTGGAAGTATGGAGCTGGCATATGTGGCGGCATTGGCATGCTTTGCTGCCTTTTTGGCAGGATATATGTGTCGTGCGATAGCGGGCAGACACAGTTTGATCGTGCTTTTGTGCTGGGTGCCGATACTGGTGGGCAGTGTGTATCTGCGTATGCCGTTTACGGGACTTCCTATGGCATGGGCAGCAATGTCTATATTGGGGACATATGCTTATAGCAGGGCAGAGATTATTGATGAAAGAGCATATGCTTTGAGTATTCTGGTGCTTTTGCTGCTTTTTGGCGGAGCAGGGATGGTCTGCTTCCATAATATGTCTTATCGTCCCAGTGAAAGGATTGCGGCATTAAAAGAGTCCGTAAATGACAAAGCAGAACAAGTGAGATTTGGAACTGCGGATTATCCGGAAGGGAAGTTGAGTAGACAGATAAACACATCGGATGAGCTACGGCTGGAGGTGACGGTTTCTAAGGAATCAATGCTTTATCTGAAGGGATATACAGGCAGTGTGTTTCAAAAAAATAAATGGCAGCCGTTAGACCCTACATGCTATGGAAAAAAGTACGAAGGAATGATTAAAAGTTATATGGAAAAAGGATTTCATCCGCTTTCACAGTTGGACTGTTATCTGACAGCATCCTCAGAGATAAAAAAGACAGATTTCAGGCAGGAGAGCGTGGAAGTGACGGTAGATAATAAAAATGCTTATAAAAAGTACCGCTATCTTCCATATGGCATTTCCTTTGAAGATCTGACAAAAATCTCAGGAATACAGCAGGATATAAATGTACTCAGCGACAGAAAAGACGGGATTGCAAAATATCATGTTCATGTGACACCACAGGACGAACTGATCAGTTATAATGGAACAGGGTGGCTGGATGAAGCTTATGATGAGAATAAGATTTCAGGCAGCTATCGGATGGCAGAAAAAGATTACCGAAAGTTTGTAAAAAAACATTATATGTCAGTTGATAAAAAAGAAAAAGAAGAATTTTCGGAAGAATTTGATGAAAAAAAATCGAAACTGTCCGATATTACGGACAATATCCGGATAGTCCTGTCGGAGCAGGGAGAAAAAGAACCGGAATGGACTTCTGCGGATTATGCTTCTACAGGAACTATGATGTATCGCTGGTTTAATGTGCCTGCACGTTATGTGGAGGGGTATCTTGTACAGGGAAAAGGAAAGATAAATGTTACGGCTGGGGATGCTCATGCCTGGGTGGAAATATATAAAGAGGGAGTGGGATGGATTCCGGTAGATGTGACTCCGGGATATTATAAAGAGCTGCCGCAACAGAAAAAAACATCACTGCAGCAGGAGGAAACGGTATCCGGGCAGCAGGAATTGGAAGAAACAAAGCCGCAGAAGCAGGGGGAAACGAAAAAATTCCCTTCAGAGAAAAACAGATTGTGGATCATTGCCGGTATAATTGTGATTTTATTGATGGTTTTCATGACATCATTGTGGATTTACAGGCAGATCGTATGGCGCAGACGTGTCCGTGAAATGGAGCAGGAAGAAATAATAAAAAGGATACGCTGCATGTCGGCTTATATGAAGGAAATGTATCAATATCTGGACAGATCTGAGGAGGAAATGGGGGCGGATGTCAGAAAAATTCTGGAGTGTCTCTGGTATGATCCGAATGCGGAATTACATTTGAATAAAGAACAGTTGTCTGCCATGATCTCTGCGGTGAAAAACTGTCAGGCGGAAATTATGCAGGCGGCAGCAGGCTGGAAAAAGTGGATAATCAGATACTGGTACCGGCTGGAATATCCGGTATGATAAAAATCAGGCACGGCAAAAGAAAATATGTTGAAGAAAAACACGTAAGTCCTGTTGTTTCATTGACGGCAGGGCTTAGGAAAGGATTGTATCATGGTACGGCATCCTATTGCACCGGTTTATGACAAACACTCTAATATTTTAATCTTGGGAAGCTTTCCCTCTGTAAAGTCCAGAGAGCAGGGATTTTTTTATGGGCATCCGCAAAATCGATTTTGGCGGGTACTCGCTGCGGTGTATGGGGATGAGGTGCCACAGACCGTAGAGGAAAAGAAAGAATTTTTATTACAGAAAGGGGTAGCTGTCTGGGATGTGATCGCATCCTGTGAAATACTGGGATCATCAGATAGCAGCATCAAAAATGCAGTACCTACAGATCTGAGTGATATTCTGGCACATACACCGGTTCGCCGGATCTATGTCAATGGGAAAAAAGCAGAGCAGCTGTATCGTAAATATCAGGAAAAACAGACGGGGATCAAGGCTGTATGCCTGCCGTCTACCAGCCCTGCCAATGCGGCATGGGGGATCGAACGGCTTACGGAGGCCTGGCAGGTGATACGGGATGAGGCTGTTGGCTGAATGGGAATAAGATGAAGACTTTGTGGATATTAGCAGAGTCTTTTTTTGTGTAATCGGAAAATGATCGTTCCATTTTTTTCCTCTTGACACAGATGTGGGATGAGTGTATTATAATAGAACAAATGTTCGGAATATATGTTTGAGAGGAGATGATAGGAATGATCTTTGCGGAGCATGCATCTCTGGAGGAGAAGTTGCGGATATTATCTGATGCGGCGAAGTATGATGTTGCCTGCACCTCCAGTGGAGTCTCCCGGAAAGGGGAGGACGGCCGGATAGGGAATACAAGTGCAGCGGGGATCTGTCACAGCTTTTCGGCAGATGGGAGATGTATTTCTTTGTTAAAGATTTTATTTACCAATGAATGTATCTATAATTGCAAATATTGTATTAACCGTGTGACGAATGATGTTCCCAGGGCGACGTTTACCCCGGAGGAGGTTTGCGGACTGACGATGGAGTTTTATCGGAGAAATTATATAGAAGGCCTTTTCTTAAGCTCCGGGATCATACAGTCAGCAGATCATACCATGGAGCTGATCTGCCAGACGCTTCATGACCTGCGGACGATTCACGGATTTCATGGTTATATCCATTGCAAGGCGATACCGGGAGCTTCGCCGGAGCTGGTAGAGCTGGCAGGGTGGTATGCGGATCGTATGAGTGTCAATATGGAGCTTCCTACGGCGGATGGTCTGCGTCAGCTTGCACCCAATAAGGACCGAAGGCAGATCCTGACACCTATGCGCCAGATTCAGTCAGGAATGGAGGAGAGCAGGCAGGCACTTGGGATGAAGGGTGGTAATCGCAGTGCCTACTGGCATACCAGCCGCAGACTCGGGAGGAGCATGCCGGACGGGATCAGTCGGAGAAAGGATATGCCAAAGCTTACAGGACTGCAGGACATATCGGAAGCCAAAGGCTTACAAAAGGAGTCAGAGGTATGGAAAGGACAGGATATCAGTAAAGATATTGCAATCGAAACGGCAGACCGGCAGAAAGCCGGAACGGAGGATCTATATCCGGCGTTTTCTGCCGGTGCGACAGGATTGACACAGTGGAAGCATTATGATAAAAATCGCGGATTTGTGCCGGCAGGTCAGAGCACACAGATGATCATAGGTGCCGGAGGGGAGAGTGATTATGAGATCATGTCTGTATCGGAGGCATTATATCAGAGATTTGATCTAAAGAGAGTGTTTTATTCTGCTTTTATCAATGTGAACCAGGATGCTTCACTGCCTGCTTTGGAGAGCGGACCGCCTCTGCGCCGCGAGCATCGGCTGTATCAGGCAGATTTTCTGCTTCGGTATTATGGCTTTGAGGCAGATGAACTGTTATCACCGTCCCGGCCTAATTTCAATGTATTCCTTGATCCAAAATGTGACTGGGCATTAGGACATATGGAGTCTTTCCCGGTAGAGATCAATACGGCAGATTATGATACGTTATTGCGTGTACCCGGGATCGGGGTAAAGTCGGCTAGTCGTATTGTGAAAGCGAGGAAAACCGGATCACTCGACTACTCCCATCTTAAAAAAATGGGCGTAGTACTAAAGAGAGCCGTATATTTTATTACATGCAACGGCAGAATGATGTATGATTTTTTGAAAGTGGATGAGGATTTTATCACCAGGCGGCTGGTAGGGGAGGAAAAAGAATTGCAGAGATATTATCAGCAGAGCCAGATCCATTATCAGCAGTTGTCGCTGTTTGAGTTCCTGCCGGATGCAGATTAGTACAATGGGCGATTGTTCTGTGATCATGCGATAAGCATTTTATTTAGAGTTTCGTACTGTTGTACTGTTTGGTGCGAAACAGATGGTGATGAAACGGAGGTTATCAGGAGCTAATGAAGGAGACGAGGATATATCGCTGTGATGATACGCCGGAGGCCATCTTTACGGCAGTTTATGATGCAGGGAAATCTGCATACGGACACGATCATATCCGGCTGGAGGTAAATATGCCGGAGGCGGAGCAGAATTACACACTGTTTTCAGAGTATGTGGATGTGATGCCGGACTCTGACAAGATGACAAAGGTGCTTCGAACCGTTCAGCGACAGATCTCACAGAAAGCGTATCAATATATTATGGTGGCAGCGGGAAGTCGTCAGCCGGATAAGGCAGATGTGATCTATCATTTCATTGTATATGGGTTTGCACTGGGCAGTAAGGTGACGGAGGCACTTCACATTCCGTGTGTTCAGAGGATATTTGAGATTTATCGTAAAGCAAGCAATGAGGCACATTATTTTCTTGAATTTATACGGTTTGAGGAAATATTCCGGCAGGATCATCCGGTGCTGTATGCGGTAATCGAGCCGGAGAATGAGGTGATTGATATGGTTGCAGACCATTTTACGGATCGTCTGAATCCGGAATGGTTTATCATCTATGATAAAAGCCATGGAAAAGCAGCGTTTCACAATCCCGGCAGGAGATGGTATCTGCGGAAGCTGGAACAGAAAGAGTGCCGGGTGTTAGAGGAGCTGGAGCATAGTGGCGGACAGGAGTATGCAGATCTGTGGAAGGCTTTTTTTGACAGTATTTTAATTAAAGAACGGGAGGATCCGGGATTGCAGAGAACGAACCTGCCGCTGCATTATAGGAAGCATATGACGGAGTTTCGCGAATAATGCGAAAAATGCTTCAGATCAGTAGAAAATAAGAGTTCACAAAATTTTCACAAAAATTATTAGCACTCGCTATTGACGAGTGCTAATAAAAGTGGTATAACATATTACAGAACAAGGGAAGAGGTAATAGGAAGTCAGAAATGACTGGGACTTCAGACCACTTGCTCTGAGAAGAACAGTTCAATAAGGTTTGATTAAAGGAGGAATGACTTATGTTGATGCCTAGTATTTTTGGAGAAAATTTATTTGATGACTTATTTGATGATTTCGCAAGACCAATGAATGTGATCCGTTATGCGAATCCGACACCAAGTGCCATGAAGACCGATGTGAAAGAAACAGATGCCGGTTATGAGCTTGACATTGATCTGCCGGGATATAAGAAAGAAGATGTAAAGGCTGAATTAAAAGATGGTTACATGACCATCAGTGCAGAGAAGAAATCCGAGGATAGCGAAAAGGATGAGAAAAGCGGAAAATATCTGCGCCGTGAGAGATATTATGGAAGCTGCAGCCGTAGCTTTTATGTAGGTGAGGACATAACAGAGGAAGATATCAAAGCAAAATTTGAAGATGGTATTTTGAAGATTGCTGTTCCAAAGAAAGAGCCACAGCCTGCAGTTGATCAGACAAAGACCATAGCTATCGAGGGATAATTTGATGGCAAAGTAACAAATATTAAAAAAGCAACAAATATTAAATCAGAAGTATTTGACAAAGCTGTCTATAATGTATAAAATAAACAGGAGCAGTCGTTAAATGCTTCTGTGCAGGATTAGTACATCGGTAGTATATCAGCTTCCCAAGCTGAGGAGGCGGGTTCGACTCCCGTATCCTGCTTGACCCGATTCGCAGGATTCTTATGAGTCCTGCGTTTTTTCTTTATTGTATAGGAAAATGCTCGTAACATAGAGGGAAGCCAACGAGAATTGCGGAGCAATTCTTGGAGGGCAAAACGCTGGTTTTGCCCTTTTTTAAGAGAAACGACGGAGTTATCCTGAGGAATCAAAGTGGGACTGCCCGTTTTATTATTGTTTTTATGTGAGAATGAATGGAGGATTATTTCATGGTAATTGAACCAAAAGTCAAAGCATTTATCTGTACTACGGCACATCCGGCAGGTTGTCGTGCGGCAGTGCAGGCACAGATTGATTATGTAAAGGCACAGCCAAAAACAGAGGGACCTAAGAAGGTACTGGTGATCGGATGTTCTATGGGATATGGACTTGCTTCGCGCATTGCGACGGCATATTCCTGTGGAGCTGATACACTAGGTATAATTTTTGATAAACCGGCGAAAGGAAAGAGAACGGCAACAGCAGGCTGGTACAATACTGCAGCATTTGAAGAGATTGCAGCAGCGGATGGATTGTATGCCAAGACTTTGAACGGTGATGCATATTCGGCAGAAATGAAAGAGCAGACTATTGAGACGATTAAAAAGGATCTTGGTCAGGTAGATATGGTGATCTACAGTATTGCAGCACCTCGTAGGACAGCACCGGATGGAGTGACATATAAGTCTGTTCTTAAGACTACAGGGGAGTCCTATACAAACAGGACGATAGATCTGCGAAACAATCAGCTGACAGAAGCTACAATTGAGCCGGCTACGGAGGAAGAGATCAATAATACCATTAAGGTAATGGGCGGTGAGGATTGGATCCTTTGGATCAAAGCTTTAAAAGAGGCCGGAGTTCTTGCGGATGGTGCTAAGACAGTGGCATATTCCTATATTGGTCCGGAGATTACTTATCCTATCTATAAGGAGGGATCTATCGGACAGGCAAAGAAGGATCTTTATGCTTCAGCGGACAAGATCCAGGAAGAAATCAAGGGTGTCGAAGCATATGTCTCCGTAAATAAGGCGGTGGTTACACAGTCCAGTGCAGCGATTCCGATCGTACCGCTCTATCTGGCTATCCTGTTTAAAGTGATGAAAGAGCAGAATGTACAGGAGGGATGCATAGAGCAGATGTATCGTATGATTCACGACAGGCTCTGTAAGCATGAAGGCGTAGTGACGGATGAAAATCGTCTGATCCGCATGGATGATTGGGAAATGGAACCAAAGGTTCAGGAAGCGGTGGCAGAGGTATGGAGCAGGATCGATCAGGACAATCTGGAAGAAGTCACTGATCTGGATGGATACTGGCAGGAATTCTATGAGATTTTTGGATTTCGAATTGCCGGTGTTGATTATAGTGTTGATGTGGATGCAGATGTACAGATACCAAGTATTGCACCGTCAGAAGGATGAAAATGATCTTTTCGTAAGTATTAATCCTTTAAACAAATTGATAAAACAGCAGAAAGAGATAAAGATAAGAGCGTTGATAGAAATATTGATGCTCTTATTGTTTTGGGTGTGGGAAGTCTTAGCAATTATATACTCAAACTTCGCACACCAGAAAATAAATTGTGCCCAGACTGTTTCTGATGTGGCACGGTTTTCAATATGATTTTTGGCTTCTAAAGAAGAATGCACCCGGAAGGCTGTGATCTGGAAATTGCCGCAGATCAGTA